>CANQTM010000001.1 GCA_947626825.1 uncultured Bacilli bacterium
AACGCACGAAAAAATTCACACTTTAATCTTTTAGATTAACTTGTGAATTTTGATAGTATATCTACGGAAGTCAGGAAATATTACGATTTAATATTATTAAAATAGAACTCAGTTTCTTCTTTAATTTTTTGTCTTTTATAAATTCTTGATTCTTTTCCTAAAACGATTTTAATGACAAACCAAAGTAAGAATGTTAAGCCAAAACCTAAAATTAACCAAGAATCACAACTTTCAAATCCTTCAAAGAAACGATTTGAATAAATTAAGATACATCCTATTAAGTAACTCCATACTTGAAAACCAAGAGCAGAACTTCTTAATGGTGTTCTTTTAATAAAGCCAAATATAGATGTGATATAAATGATTAATGTTGATATAAAAATTAAACTAAATGTTAATATGCCAACTGTAATGCCTCCATAAATATAAGCACTATCGCCATTTCCAAGAAAACTTAGGACAGTTTTTATAAATGGTATATCAGCAAACATAAAAAGATTATTTTGTGTTGTAACAAATGGCCTTAAAAATTCAATATCATCAAATTTATTAGAAAATATAATTTTAAAGAAATCTTTACCAGCCATAATTGTATCGTCTGATTTACCACCAAAGCCACTAACAATTGCTTTAAAGAAAGAATCATTTGATAAAATAGGAGTTAAAATAGCTATTAGTAATAAAAGACTAACAACAACTAATTGAATAATTAAAAATAGTCTTTTTCTTCCAACATTAACAACATTTTCAAGTTCAACACTTTCTTCAAATTTTGGCTTTTTAACTTTTTCTTTTTTGACTTTTTCTTTTTTAGGCTTTTTCTCTTTTTTGTTTGTTTCAATGTCAATAGCAGGAACAACTTGCTGATTTACATCTTCATCACTAGTTTTTACATTAGTGTTAGTTTCTGTTACTTGAGGTTTAACATTTTCTTCAACAATAGGCTTTTTGTTTTCCTCAACAGGTTTTTCATTTTCATCTAAAGTTATATTGTTTTCTCTAGAATAATCTTCAATATTTTTATATTCATCATTATTTATAGAATTTGTATCATTAGATGATGCAACTTGTTGTTTAGAAATATTATTTATATTTTCAGTAGGCTGTTTGTTAATAGATTCATTTTTAGGTTTAACATTTGTATTAGTAGTTTCTTTTTTAACTATTTTAACAAAACTATAAGTACAATTTGAACACACATTTGCGCCAACATCAACCAAAGTATTGCAAACAGGACATCGCTTAACGCTTAAATAAGGTAAAGATTCTTGTAAATAAAGTTTATGCATAATAAGAAATATAGTTTAATTAATAAACTATTGCTCCTTTCCCCTTTAATTTTTTTAACTTTTTATACTAAAATAAGACATTGTTGTCTTGATATATTCATTATAAAATAAAAATAAATTAATAGCAATTTTAAATTAAACAAAATTATTTTAAATAATTTTATATAAACTATTTATTTTTTTTAGACAACAATATGTGTTAAAATTAAGAAGGTGAGTAAAATGAAAAAAGTCGAATTATTAGCTCCTGCAGGAGATTTAGAATGTTTAAAAGTGGCAATAAATAATGGTGCAGATGCAGTATATTTAGGTGGAGAAAATTTTTCAGCAAGAGCATATGCAAATAATTTTTCATTAGAAGAAATTATTATTGGTATTAATTATGCCCATATTCGAAATGCTAAAGTATATGTAGGCATTAATACTTTAATATATGATAATGAAATTAAAGAATTGCTTGAATTTACTGATTTTTTATATATAAACCAAGTTGATGCTTTAATAGTAGCTGATTTTGGGTTGATTAATTTGTTAAAAGATCGATATAAAAATTTAGCAATTCATGTTTCAACACAATTAAATACACATACATTGTGGCAAGTAAAATTATTAGAATCTTTAAATGTTGAAAGAATAGTTTTATCAAGAGAGACACCATTAGAAGTTATTAAAAATATTACATCAAATACAAATATTGATATTGAAGTTTTTATTCATGGTGCTTTATGTGTTTGTTATTCAGGTAATTGTTTGCATTCTTCTTTAATTGGTAAACGATCTGGAAATAGAGGTAAATGTGCCCAACCTTGTCGAATGGAATATACTTTACTTGAAAATGGAAAAGAAGTTTCCAATAAAAAATATTTGTTATCTACAAAAGATTTATGTACAGTAGAAAATATCGATAAAATTCTTGATTCTAATGTAAAATCTTTAAAAATTGAAGGTAGAATGAAAAGTAAAGAATATGTTGGCTATGTTGTATCTACATATCGTCAAGCTATCGATAATTATTATGAAAATAAATATAACAAAATTAATAAAGAAACATTATTGAATTTAAAAAAAATTTATTCAAGAGAATTTACAAAAGGTTTTATTTTAAATGAAAATAATGGTGATTTTACTAATGATTATAGACCATCGCACATTGGTGTTTTAATTGGAAAAGTAATAAAAATCAAAGATGATAGGGTACAAATAAAATTATATGATAATTTATCTCAAAAAGATAAAATTACAATTGTGCAAAATAAAGCTAATGACATAAAATTATATGTTTCAAAAATTTTTAAAAATAATAAATTAGTTTCTTGTGGTTATAGAAATGAAATAGTTGAAATAATTGTTACTTCAAAAGTTATTAATAATTCTTTTGTTTATAAAACTGTTGATAATTCTTTAATGTGTACAATAAATGATGATTTTTTAGGCAAAATAAAAAGAATTCCTATTAAAATTAAATTTTTAGGACAAATTGGGAAAGTGATGACTTTAATAATTAAAGATTATGATAATCATCAAATAAAAATTTCTTCTAATTATATAATAGAAAAAGCTTTAAATTGTCCAACAACATCTCAAATGATTTTAAAACAATTATCAAAGTTACAAGATAGTGCTTATTTTATTAATGAAAGTCAAATTGTTAATGATGAAAAGGGAATTATTCCTTTAAAAGAAATAAATGAATTAAGAAGACAAGCAATTAAAAAATTAGATGAATTGCGTATAAATAAATATCAAAGAAATTTAAGTAATATTAATTTAGAAAATCAATTATATTTAAAAGAATCTAAAAAAACAAAAAAATTAAAAATTAAAGTAAAAAATCTTCAACAACTTGATGCATTAGTTTCTTTAAAAGAAATTGATAGTTTTTATTATGAAGATGCCTTAACTTATCAAAAAGCAAAAGAAAAATATCCTAATTTAAAAATTATATTTGTTTTACCTAGAGTATATGAAAATGAAAATAGTACAAATTATAATTATAAATCTTATGTTATTAATAATTATGGTGATCTACTTAAATATGAAAATAATCCTAAAATAATAGATTTGTATATGAATATTACTAATACATATTCTATTGCATATTTAAATAAATATAATATAGAATCGTATACTTTATCATTGGAATTAAATTTTAATCAAATAGAAGAAATTGTAAATGATTTAATTGAAGCATATCAAATATTACCACCACTTGAAATGGTTGTATATGGTCATTATCAAACAATGATTACAAAATATTGTTTTATTTCTAAAGAACATGGTTTTTCTAATAAACATTGTGGAGCATGCAAAGAAAAACAATATGCTTTACTTGATCGAATGAATTATATTTTTCCAGTGACAACAGATGAAAATTGTAATGTTACAATTTATAATAGTAAAGCTGTTTGCTTAATAGATTATTGTCAAAAACTTTATGATTTAGGTATCTCAAGTTTAAGATTAGATTTTTCAATTGAAAGTCCCAAAGAAACATATAGAATAGCAAAAGCATTTATTGATATGATAAATAATGGTAGTTACTCATATGAATTTAAAGATGTTACTTATGGTTATTTTTTGGATACTCAAAGTAACTAGGAGTTTACATTAAGTTTTTTCCATAATATAATTATTTTAAAGGTGGGAAATTTATGAATAACAAATTAAAATTAAATTACAAAAATACCATTAAAATTGGTTTAGCTTTTTTTGGTATTCTAATGTTATGGCAAGTTTATAATACCTATTGTACTATTATTTTAGAATCTATGTTAAAAGATAAATTAGACAATTATAATTATGTTATTGGCTGTATCATGGCTTTAGATAATGTTGCGGCAATAATTATAATGCCTATTGTTGGAATTTTATCAGATAAGACCAAAACAAAATTTGGCAAAAGAATGCCATATATCATAATTGGTATGATTTTAACGGCATTAATCTTTCCATTTATTGCTTTAATGTGCGTATTTAATAGTTTAGCTGGTGTTTTAATTTTTATGATTTTATTTTTAATAATTATGCAATCTTATCGTTCACCAGCAGTTGCTTTTATGCCTGATGTTACACCAAAGCCACTAAGAAGTAAAGCTAATGGCATTATAAATTTAATTGGTTATTTGGGTGGTGTTTTTGTTACATTACTTGGTTTTATACCTGCATTTAAATTAAAAAATGATTCAACATTAGAACAAATTCAAGATGTAGTTATTTGGCCATTTGCAATTTGTACTATTGTATTTATTATTGTTTTATTTGTTATGTCATTTACTATTAAAGAAAACAAGATGGTGGATGAAACAAAAAAAGATGTTGAAATTGGCGAGACTTTATCAGAAAATTTGGATGAAATAAAAGAAGATAACAAATTATCAAAAGGTGATAAAAAGAATTTTATTATATTATTGATTGCTATATTTTTCTGGTTTATGGCTTTTAATTCATTTGAAACCTTTGGCAGTTTATTTACAAAAAACATTTTAAATGATTCAAATTTATATAGCCAAATGGCAACATTTTTATCAATTGCTTCAATAATTTCTTTTGTTTTATTTTCAAATTTATCTGCAAAAATTGGTAGAAAATGGGCTATTGTTTTAGGCTTAATTTTATTAGTTGCATCATTAGGAACAGTTGCAATCTTATCACTTGTTATACCAGTAAAGGAAGATGGTATTGGTAATTTTAAATTTATTTTTTATGTCTTAGCTATTTTAATGGGAATTGGTTGGGCATTAGTAAATATAAACTCATTTCCTATGGTTGTTGAATTTGCTAATAAAGATAATGTCGGTAAATTTACAAGTTATTATTATTCTGCATCTATGATTGCACAATCCATTACACCTTTTCTTGTAGGATTGTTTATGGACTTTACAGAAATTGGTCAAAAAGTTTTGTTTATTTATGCAACAATAATGATGGTAATTTCTTTGGTTATTTTCTTGTTTATTGTTGAAAGTAAAGCAGTTAAAGAAAGACTAAAAAAGAATTCTAAAAAATCAGCTTTAGAATCCTTAGGAGATATTGATAATTAATTATTTAATAGTTATAAGGTTTACATATCCTATCAAACCACTAGAAGCACAATATTGTTTTTTATCAATGGCAAAATTAGATGTAGATGCTCCATGTGTATGACCACAAAATATAGCCTTAATTAAAGGATTATTAATTAAAATGTCAATAAATTCAGCAGTTATATCGTCACAATTGCGATAATCAATAATAAAATAAGAATCATATTTTTGCATTTCTTTTTCATTATATTTTGTTAAAATTGGAATATGCATACATAAAATAATAGGACAATTATCATTTAATTGTTCTTTTAATTTATTTAAGCATTCAGATGTTATTTTCTTTTGAGAATTATCTATTCCAATAACTTTAAATTCACCAAATTTAATTATTTGAAAAGTACTATTATCGATAATTTTATCAAAAATATTGTTTGGTGTTTCGTGATTGCCATATGTTAAGACAAATGGAATATTAAAATTTTTTAATGACTTAGATAAATATAACAAATTAGCAGTGCTATTATAATCGATTATATCACCACTCATTAATAAAGCATCTGGATTTATTTTTTTTGTATAGTCTAATAATTTATCAAAACATTGACATGAAGGAATCATTTGTTCTTCATTACAAATTTCATTAAAATAGTTGGCAAAATCTTTTCTTACACGGTACCAAGCTTTTTCATGATTTATAGCATCGTCTTTTTGTTTATCAGTTTCATTATCATTTAAATTAATTAAATGTACATCGCTAAAATGAACTAACGTATAACTTTTTTTTAGATTAAGATTTAAATTTATTTTATTTTCTTGAATAAAAGACATAAAAATATTTTTCCTTTCTTTAAGTAAGTATACCAATTTTCTTACAAAAAATATATAATAAAAGAAATGAAATTAAAGGAGACGTTACTAAATGGCAAATTGTAATTATAATTGTGATGATTGTTCTTCAAAATGTGAAAAAAAAGATTTTATTATTCACACAAATAAATATTCAAAAATAAAAAAGGTTATAGGAATAGTTAGTGGCAAAGGCGGTGTTGGGAAATCATTAATCAGTTCAATGCTTGCTATTACTAGTGCTAAAAAAGGATATAAAACTGCGATTTTAGATGGAGATATTTTAGGACCATCAATTCCTAAAATATTTAATATAACTCAAAAGGCATATAGTGATGAATCTGGAAAATTAATTTATCCTGCTAATGGTCCATTAGATATTGATATTATCTCAACTACAATGTTACTTGAAAACGAAGATGATCCTATTATTTGGAGAGGTTCAATTGTTTCAAATTTAGTAAAACAATTTTATACTGATGTTATTTATGGAGAACAAGATGTTTTATTTATTGATATGCCTCCTGGGACTGGTGATGTACCTTTAACAATTTTTCAATCTATACCTCTTGATGGAATAGTAATCGTTACTTCGCCACAAGATTTAGTTTCAACAATTGTAGAAAAAGCTGTTAAAATGGCAAATATGAT
The DNA here is from genome assembly GCA_947626825.1 of uncultured Bacilli bacterium. GTDB lineage: Bacteria > Bacillota_I > Bacilli_A > RFN20 > CAG-631 > CAKPXW01. Next base: position 6,812 of record CANQTM010000001.1, read on the forward strand.
GGATGTTAAAATACTTGGTATTGTTGAAAATTATTCATATATTGTATGTCCTGATTGCCAAAAGAAAATATCTTTATTTGGCCAATCTAAAATAGATTTAAAGGCTAAAGAAAATAATATTGATACAGTTATCAAATTACCACTTGATCCAAAGATTGCTAAACTTTGTGATGAAGGTAAATTATATGAATTAGATTTTAATTATTTTGATGAAATAATTAACAAAATATTTAACTAAAAAAGAACCGACTGGTTCTTTTTAAATATTATTTTGTTCTTTTATACCAAATATCAATTTCATCTTTATTTGGCTCTTCAAATAGACTTAAAAATTTTTTAAATAATCCATCATTTATAAAAAAATCTGTTTTATTTTTTTGTTTTAAAATATCATTATTTCTTTTTTGGATGCTTTCATGCCAAAGTTTATCGCTAATTTCAATGTAATGCCATATATAGCTAATATTATTATTTTTAAAATAATTTGAAATATCATAACGATCCTTTTTACTCCAAAAGCCCCAATCCAAAATTACATTAGCACCATTTTTAACAATTTCTATGGCTTTCTTTTTTAAATAATTACCAATTTTGATAACTAAATCATCATATAATTTTCCTTGTTCATTATTTATTAAATCATATGTTACTTCATCAATTGATAATATGATTGCCTTTTCTTTTTTTGCTAATTTTTTGGCATAAGATGTCTTACCACTACAAATTTTTCCACAAATGCAAATTACTTTATTCATATAATTTGTAATTACATTGAAGGTCCAGTAGTAGATGGAGTGTAAACTCTAGAAGCAAGTTCTTGATTTAAAGCATATAAACCTTTAGCATCATGACCAAATAATTTCATCTTTTTAATCATGTCTTCTGCATTAGTTTCTTCTTCACCTTGTTCTTTAATAAACCAATCAAGGAATTGCATAGTTTTATAATCTTTTTGTTCAAAAGCTACATGATAAATATTTGTAATAAGTGAAGTTACATATTGTTCATGTTCAAGACCTTTTTCTAAAGGATCCATATGATTTTTGAATTCTTTATTTGGTTTTGCAATGGCATCAAAAGTAACTCTTATTCCATTATTGATAAGATATCTTCTCATCATAAAGGCATGATCTCTTTCCTCTTGAGCTTGTACTTCATACCAATGAGCAAAGCCGTCTAACCCTTCATCAGCATAATAATTAGCAAAGTCTAAATACAAATATGCTGAATATAATTCTTTATTAATTTGATCATTTAATAAATCTGCAATTTTCTTTTCTAACATTTAAAATATCCTCCTATTTGTAAAAATATTATAAGTCAGTTTTTTTGAAAAATAAAGATATTTTATTATGCAAAAATCATAAATATTGATAATTCTTTATGGCCTATTATTTTATAATGCTTTTATCTTTTTTTGACATTTCAAATAAACTAATATTAATTTAATCATTTGTAATATTATGTATTTATCTATTAAAAATTAATATGATATTTCTTTTTTAATAACAATATTTTATATTTCTAATTAAAAAACTTGATTAAACAAATGAAAGAATTAATCGATAAATTATTATTTGGAATTAATAAGTCTTTTAATAGCATCTTGCGCTTCTTTATTTCCTTGATTAGCAGCTTTTGTGTACCATTCAATAGCTTTTGTTAAGTCTTTTGAAACACCATAACCTTTTTCATAAAAAATTCCTAAATTATATTGTGCAATAACGCTACCTTTATATGCTGCTTTTTCATACAAATAAAAAGCTTTTTTATAATCTTTAGCAACAACTTCTTCACCACATCTATAATAAGCAGCTAAGCATATTTGTGCTTGTGTATGATCTTGATTAGCTGCTTTTTCATATAAAGCAAAGGCTTTTAAATAATCTTTTTCAACACCTTTTCCATATATGTAACAAAGGCCCAAATTATATTGTGCATTTGCATTTCCCTGATTAGCCGCTTTTTCAAACCAGTAGAATGCTTTTGCATAATCAATGGAAACGCCACGACCATAATAATAGCAATTACCTAAACTGTTTTGTGCATAAGAATATCCTTGATTAGCCGCTTTTTCAAACCAGTAGAATGCTTTTTCATCATCTTGAGAAACGCCCTGACCTGAGTAATAGAAATTGCCTAAACCGTTTTGTGCAATAGCATATCCTTGATTGGCTGCTTTTTCATATAAAGCAAAGGCTTTTAAATAATCTTTTTCAACACCTTTTCCATATATGTAACAAAGGCCCAAATTATATTGTGCATTTGCATTTCCCTGATTAGCCGCTTTTTCAAACCAGTAGAATGCTTTTGCATAATCAATGGAAACGCCACGACCATAATAATAGCAATACCCTAACATGTATTGTGCATTTGCATTTTCTTGATTGGCCGCTTTTTCATACCAGTGAAAAGCTTTTTCGTAATCTTGAGAAACACCCTGACCATAATAATAACAAAGGCCCAAATTATATTGTGCTTTAGCATCGCCTTGATTAGCAGCTTTTGTGTAGCATTCAATAGCTTTTGTTAAATCTTTAGAAATACCATAACCATAATAATAGCAATCACCCAAACATATTTGTTTAGTTAGGCTATCTTTTTGCATAAGTATAAAATTATATAAATCTTTTTTCTTTTCTTCAGCTAGTCCTATATTCTCAAAAATATAACCATTACAAATTTTTTTATAAAATTGTTCAACTGATTTAACAACTATTTTGTCATATTTATATTTCATAATATCTTCCCCCATTAATAATTGTACACAAAAAAATATTTATTTGAAAAGATGAATTTAATATATAATCTCAATTTTGTTTATATTTAACTATTGCATTATATTTTAAAGTTGGCATATAATATTGGTGAAAGTAGGACGGATGAGCTAATGACTCGTCCACAGCGCTACTTTCTTTTTTGTTTTGTCAATTATAAACATGGCCATAATTCTACCTATATAATTTAAAAAATCGTACAAAAATTTAATTTATTATCAAAAAATTTAATATTGACATTTTGTTTTAAATTAGAATAAAATATAAGTGAAAGTAGGACGAACGAGCTAATGACTCTTTCTTAGGCTACTTTCTTTTTTAAATTTTTACAATAAAAATATAACAAGATTCATAAAAAAATTGATACAATCGTATCAATTTTTTTGATAATTTTGGTGCCTGTGACCGGACTCGAACCGGTACGGAATTACCCGCTTGATTTTGAGTCAAGTTTGTCTACCAATTTCAACACACAGGCAAAATTTCTAGAAATTATTTTATCATATTTTCTTAAAAAAACAACTAAAATATTTTTTTTGCTTTTTCTCATCAAAAAAATAATTTATAATAATCTATAGGTATTTTAAAGAATACATTATTTAAAATATGATTAAAAGAAAGGAAATCTTATAAAATTACTTTTTTCTTTAAATAATTTTATAAATAAGAAAAATTTTATGAATAATAAAATTGATGTTCATAATTTAACACTAGATGATGCAAAAAAATATATTGTTCAAGCGATTAATATTTCATATCAAAAGGGATATAGTATTTTAGAAGTTATTCATGGTTTTAATAATGGTAATAAAATCAAAACATGGTGTTTAAAAAGTGGAACAAAGTTAAATCATGTCATAAAGGTCGAATCAGGAGAAAATGAAGGAATAAGTAAATTTTTTATTGATTTTAAAATATTTTAAATCTTTATAAATTAATCTAAAAAAGGAATGTAAAATTATGAAAGAATTTTTTAAAAAAAGTTGGATAAGATTAACTATTTGTTTGATTTTTGGCTTACTAATAGTTATTATCAATAATTTAATAAGAAAAAATTGGAATTCACTTGATAATTATTGTGATGGCTTTTTTATTGGTGGCTTTTCTATAATTTGTATTGGCTGTTTAAGTGTATTAAATTATTTTGGTGCCTTTGACGTTTTCCAATATACATTTAGAAGAAAGCCAAAAAACTCGCCTTCAGAAAGTTTATATGATTTTTCAAATAGAAAAAAAGAAACTAGACATTCTGGAACAAAACATTTTATTCCATATTTTATCATAGGTTCTTTTTATTTAATAATATCTTTAGTTTTATTCTTTATTTAATTATTAAATGTAATAGTTATGCAAGTTCCTTCATTTATAATAGAAGAAATATCAATTTTTGCATTAAGTAGTCTAACAATTTCTTTAACAAGACTTAAGCCCAAACCTAAGCCATTTTTATCACTTCTTGATGATTCTTCACGATAAAATCTATCGAAAGCATGATCAAGAGCTTCTTTACTCATGCCAATACCATCATCTTCTATTTTTAAAATCACTTTATTGTTTTCTTTTGATAATGAAATATTAATATGACCATTTTCTTTACCATATTTATTGGCATTATCAATAAGATTTTGTAAAATTCTTTCATATAAAACATTATCAGCATAAATTATTAAATCTTTTTCAATATTTTGTTTACAAGAAATATTTTTAATAAAATGATAATCATTAATAAAATTAACAGTAATTTTTGAAATGTTGATTGGTTTTAATTCGATACTTAATTTGTTTGCAAAGCGAGTAAATTCAAGCAAACTATCAGTAATTGATTTTAAGCGCATTGCTTGACGATTTATAACAGCTAAAGATTCGTTTTTGTCATTTATTTTGTTTGTTTCTTGAAGAGCATATTCACTTTCGGAAATAATAACTGTTAAAGGAGTGCGTAATTCGTGAGCAACATCAGATGTAAAACGTTCATGGTTTAAAAACATTCCTTCAAGAGCATCAAGCATTAAGTTGTAATCATCAGCTAATTTAGCCAATTCATTATCATCAGTAATTTTAGTTAATCTTTTTTTAATGTCTTTTGATTGTGAAATTTCATTAACTTCTTCTCTCATTTTATCAATTGGTTTAATGGTTCTTTTAACTAAGAAAATATTTAAAAATACACTTAAAAACATTAAAACGCCAGCTAATATAGATATAAAAATTACTGCAATAAACCAATAACTATAGGTTGCAGAAATCATACCTCTTAAATAAATGTCGTTTCTACCTTCTAAAGAAATAGCAAAATCATAAACATAATATTTATTATTATTTATTTTTACAAGTGAAAGTACTCCTTTTTGAATTGGCAAATCAACCATTTTTTCAGGAAATGATCCAGTTTTAAATGTACCATCACTTAAATAAATACTAAGATAAACATCACCAACATTATAATCAAAACTATCTGGAACTACTCCTTTAGAATCGGCAATAATATTTGCTCTTGATGAAACAGTATCTATTAAGGTATTTTTAATATTGCTATGTAATATTGTTTTACTTGCTGTTATAGAAGCAATAACAATAATAGAAGTTAATATAGATATTATTATAGAATTAATTAAAATAATTTTTTTACCAAATTTCATTCTTTCACCATATATCCTACACCACGAATTGTGTGAATTAATTTCTTTTCAAAGTTATCATCAATTTTTTTACGCAAATAACGTATATAAACATCAATAGCATTTGATTCAATATAATCATCAAAGCCATATAATGAATCACAAATTGTGTCTCTTGTTAAAACAACATTTTTATTTTTAATTAGTAAAACTAATAAATTAAATTCTTTTGCAGACAAATAAATCTCATGATTGTTTCTTAAAACTTTATGACTTTTAAGATCAACAGATAAATCATCAATTGTTAAAATGTTATCTCTTGAGCCAACATTTCTTCTAGTAACTAGGCGAATACGTGCTAACAATTCATTAAATTCAAAAGGTTTAACGATATAATCATCAGCACCCATATCTAACCCTTTAACAACATCACCACTTCCATCTAAAGCTGTAAGTAATATAATAGGAATATCAATTTTTTTAAGACGAACATTTTTTAAAAAATCAAGGCCATTCATAATTGGCATCATAATATCTGAGATTACAACATCAAAGTTACATGCGTTTAAAAAATCAAGTCCTTCTTGACCATTACTAGCACATTCAACATTAAAACCATTAGCAATCAAACGTTTTTTTAGTACAGTTTTTAAACTTTCATCATCTTCAATGATTAGTATTTTCATTTGAATCTCCTTTGGATAAAAAGGCCCGACAGAATGTTCTATCAGGCAATTCATAATTATATTATAACAAACATGTTTTTATTAATCAAATGATATGTCTATATCAATAATATTACCATTTTGAGCATTGATTTCTATTGTGTATTCCATATCCTTTACCATAAATTTTATTTCATAGATAATCATGCCATCATCTTCTTCAAGTTCAATTTTAAGCATTAATGTTTCACTAACTGTAAGACTAAAATGCTTTAAAGCAATTTCTAATGCTTTTTCTTCACTAATTAAATTTTTATTATTACTAAGTAATTCATCATTTGAAAATACTTCACCAGTTTTGGCATCAACATAATAATCATATTCACGACCATTTAAAATGACTTCAACTTCATAATAATATTTTTTGTTTGCTCCAAGGCCTTTATCTTCTAATTCAACATCTTTAATTGTTGCATTTGGAAATTTGTTTAAAATAGCCTCTCTTGCTTGATCTTGACTAATTAATACATCTGTATAATCATGATGATTATCATCTTGATTTTTAGAATTAATTGTTCCTGTTATAGCATCAACAATATATTCTACTTTTTTATTTCCTATTTTGATTTCAAATTCATAATAATACACTTTTTGACCATTTACATTTTCTTTTTCAACATCAACTTCCAAAACAATAAAATCTTGTTTTAGATAATCTTTTAATTTTTGTAAAGCATCTTCTTGACTTATGAAATTACTTGTTTCTGGTAATTTTTTATCATCATGAACATCCATTTCTACATCGATGATATCTCCAGTATAAGCATTAATTTCAAATTCATATTCATTATTATTTGCAACAAATTCAATCTCATAGACAAATATGTTTTTTTCATAATCTAATTTTATTTTTAAAAAATTAATATTTTGATTTGCAAAATCATCGTTGAAAACAAATGAAATAGCAATTTGTTTAGCACTTTCTTCATCAATAATTTCATTGATATTATTATTGTTAACTTTTTCATCTAAAATATTTTTAGAATATTTAACAATATCACCATTAACTGCATCAATGTCTACTTGATATCGATAACTATCATAATCAAAACTTACTTTATAAAGTTTTCTGCCATTATTTAAAATATTCTTAATAGTTATATTTTGAACATTTTTTTCTTCAACACCAACAACATTAAAGGCAATGTTTTTAGCTTGCGTTTCACTTATGTAAGAAGAATCGGCTGGAACTTTATTATTTTTTAATTTTGTTTTACTATCAACTAAAGAAAAATCAGATGCCTTAAATACATATGTATATTCAGCAGATAAATCTTCAATTTCTACTTTATAAACTAATTCTCCCATATAAGTATCTTTATCAAAATCAAAACTTATAATATCATCTTTAGATATTTGAGATAAATTTAAAGCTTCAGTATATACTTTTTCTAAAATAGATGGTTCACTAACATTTTCATAAGGTGCTAGACTTGCTAAAACTGGAGTTTCTCCAACAATCACTTTAGAATCAGTAATGTTAAATGTTTGATCAATATTATATTCTAAGACTGATTGTTCAGTAATCAAAGTAACTAAATATGTTTCTTGTTCGCTTGTGGCAGTTTGACTAATTACTTTTTCTTGTGGATTTATTACTTTAAAGGCTTTAACAACATCATCATTATACGATGGAAATTCTGTTTTATTAGTTTCACATGACGCCATGATAGGCAATAAAAACATTAATGAAGCTAAAATAATACTTTGTTTAATAAATTTTCTTTTCATTTTCATTTCCTCCTTCAAAATCTACCTAAAGTATATGTGAGAAACATTAAAAAAACATTAAAAGTAAATTAAAATGAAATTAAATTTTTTTATATTAAAACAAAGTCATAATGATAAAAAATAGAAGAATATAATTACTATACTTATTTAAAAAAGTGAAAATACACAAAATAAGTAAAAATGATTACTAGATAAAAAAACAATTTTAATATTTTTTAAATTTCTTTTTTAAAGGCCATTTTTATATATATAAAAATAAATTCCATAAATCGTCTATTTTAAAAGGCCCCTTAAGTCAAAAAAGAAAAAAAGTGTTGAAACTATTGCAAAAAAATGATAAAATGGGCGAAAATATCACTTTTTGAAGGTGATATTTAAAGGAAATTAAAATTAAATTAAATCTTAGTTTCCGAATAAAAACTTTACTTTAGGTAAAAATTAAAACGGAGGAAAAGAAAAATGAAAAAGAAAAGTTTATTGTTGTTACTGATGGCTGCCTTTTGCATGACTGGTTGTGGAGAAAAAACAAATAATTCAAGTTCTGCATCAGTTGGAAGTCAAAGCGATAGCTCATCAAGTGCTCCGATAGTAGTAACTCCTGCTAATGGGGCTTATTCATTTGTTGCTTCTTCATATGAAGAAAGAACAAAAATTCTAGGTGTACTAGAAAAATATGCTGTTGATAATTATTTAACAGGTATTACATTATATGAGGATGGCGGTTACGTAATGTATGATCCAGCTGTTAAGAAAGGAACAAACACATACATTCCAGGATATGGATTTGGTATTCTTTCTGAAGGAGAAATTACTCAAGATTTAAAACAAGAAACAAATCCTTCTTGGAAAAGATATTATCACCAATATGAAACTGAAGATCCAAATACATTGAATTATATGAATGATAAAGGTTCAGTAGTTGGTGGTTATGTAGGTTATTTTTCAAGTTCATATTTTGATACAAAAATGAATGAAACTAAAGATGGTTATGAATGGTATGGTTTACTATCTAAAGATGATCGTCCTGTAGCATTAAATGCTGACGAAAGTGGCTTAGCAACTAGATATAGAATCGAAGTTAAAACAGGTTCTGAATTTAAATATGGTACAGCAAGTAGTAAATTTGCATCATATAATGGTCGTGAAGTTGCTTTGGATGATTATCTTACACCTTATAAAATATTGTATACAAAGGCTTATGGTATGGAACGTGGCGCTGACAATTTATCAGGTTCAGGTTCACTTAAGGGTTTACAAACATATTATAATGCTTCAGAAAGTGGCTTTAATGCTGAAGAATTTGCAAAAATTGGTATTGATGCATCTACTGAAAATGGTAAAAATTATTTAACATTTGAATTTAATTTACCAACAAATCAATTTTATGCAATGTATTATATTTCAAGTTCATTTTTAACTTCACCAGTACCTGAACAATTTATTAAAGATTTAGGAAATGGTAGTTTTGATGAAGGTGTTAAAGTATATGCAAACTTCTCAAGTGATTTAACTTTATCACCAGTTGATACAACATTATCAACAGGACCATACATGGTTGAAAAATGGGATCCAGGTAAAGAATTTGTCTTTAAAAGAAATCCAAATTTTGTTGCTGACAATAGATATAAAATTGCAGGTATTCATGTAAAAATTTTACCTGCAGCTAAAACAGATCCATTAGCTGCATTTAACCAATTCCTTGAAGGCTATCTTCATGCTTCATCAATTCCAGTAGCAGAATTAGCTGAATATAAAACTGATGAAAGAACAACAACAACATTAGGTTCTTCTACTACAAAATTTAATTTAAATACTTGTACAAAAGAAGAATGGGAAAAATTATTTGGTGTAAATGGTTCAGTAGCTCAAGCACAAAGTACATCTGGTTATTGGGCTGTTAAACCAATTATGAGTAATAGAGATTTCGTTCGTGGATTAAGTTATGCAATTAATAGAAAACAAATTGCTGATAAAATTGGCTTAACTCCTTCAATTAATTACTTTGGTTCTTCATATATGTCAAATCCTGAAGTAGGTATTTCATATAATAGTACACAAGAACATAAGGATGCTATTAAAGATTTACTAGAAGGAACTGATGAATATGGGTATTCAGAAAATAGAGCTAAAGCAGCATTTAAGAAAGCTTGTGATGATTTAATTGCATCTGGCGCATATAAAAAAGGAGATAACATTGAACTTGAAGTTGTTTATATGTCACAAAACAATGTTACAAATTTTGGCGCAGATGTTGAAAAATATTGGAGTGATGCATTTAATAGTTGTGGTGGAGGTTTAACACTTTCATTTAAACATTTCATTCCTGACAATTGGCAAGATGTATATTTCAAAAAAATGATGATTGGTCAATATGATATAGGTTTTGGTGGTATTGAAGGAAATCCATTAAATCCATTAAACTTCTTAGAAGTATTAAAAAGCGATAATTCATCAACATTTACTTTAAACTGGGGTCTTGATACAAATGTATGTACTGATGAAATTGAATATCAAGGACATAATTGGTCATTTGATGCTTTATGGCAAGCAGCTGATCAAGGTGCTTATGTTGAAGATGGATGTGTTGTTTCAAATTACGATGTTTTATCTGCTCCAGTAGCAGTTGCTAATGCTGATGGTTCATATACAGTTACAGCAACAGTTAAAACAATTAATATTGAAAATGTTTCTACAGAATTTTTACAAGGTGTTATCTTCGATTACGCAACAGGTGATGATTATGATGAAGATGTATTAGAACTTGTATCAAATGAAAACGGAGTAGTAACATTAAAAATTTCTAAGGAATTAGCAGATAAATATAAAGATTTTATTGCTGAAAATCCAGGTGCTGAAGCAAATCTAGGTATTGATTTCTATTTTAGTAGTACAGTATGTGGTATTTCAAATATGCCATTAATAACAATGCCTTTTGCTTTCCCAGAGTAGAATTATAAAAACTCTTTAAAACAAATTTATTTAGGATTAGTGTCAAAAAGATACTAATCCTAAATTTGTAAAATAAAAAAGGAAAGTGAGGAAATTATTTTATGTGGAAATATGTTTTAAAAAGAATAATTCTTGCCCTCATTACAACTTTTATCATACTTTCTTTAACTTTTATTTTAATGAAATTATTGCCATTTCCACTAGGCGTTGGTAATGAAAATGAACAAGCAAGTTATTATAATCATCAAGTATATTTAGGATTTGTTTTTGATTCAAAAGTACCATTAAATGGCAAAGAAAGTTTGTGGTCTTATGTTGATTCAGATAGAATATCACATTATTATTACCAAGTTCCAGTGATGCAACAATATTTTTCATGGCTTAGAAATATTTTTCTTCATTGGGATTGGGGTGTTTCAAATAAAATAATGCCTAATGTCAATGCAATTAACATTATTTTAAGTAGATTGCCTAATTCAATGTATCTAAATATTATTTCTGTTATTATTTCAGTACCATTAGGAATTATTTTAGGAATTATTGCAGCATTAAAGAAAAATTCTTTAACAGATAATATTATTTCAACATTAGTAATGGTTTTTATTTCTATACCAAGTTTTGTATTAATCACATTTTTGATTTTATTTTTTGGTTATAAAACCCATTGGTTACCACCTCAATGGCCATCAGATACGGCACCAATATCTCAAAAAATAGCTGCCTTTGTCATACCAGTTATGGCTTTATCATTTGGTTCAATTTGTGGTTATTGTCGTTTTACAAGAGCTGAATTATGTGAAGTAATGTCTAGTGAATATTTACTTTTAGCAAGAACAAAAGGTTTAACAAAAAAACAAGCAATTTTAAGACATGCATTAAGAAATGCTATGGTACCAATCGTACCATCAATTTTAGCAGAATTTATTTCTATTTTAGGAGGATCGATGATTCTTGAAAATTTATATGGAATTCCAGGCATTGGCGATTTGTTTGTAAAAGCTTTAAATGCTCCTGATTATAATGTTTTATTTGTTGATATGGCATTATTTACTACAATTAGTTTATTAGCAGGAGTTTTGTTAGATATTTCATATGGCTTTATTGATCCTAGAATTAGAATGGGGGCAAAGAAATAATATGAAAGTTTATAATCAAGAAAATTATCATATTGATAAAAGCAAATTTTCTTTTGCTCATGAAAATAAAAAAATTACTGATAGCAAGTTTGATACAAAGCCTACAACTTTTGCCAAAGATGCATTTAAAAGATTTTGTAAAAATAAATCATCAGTTGTAGCAGCATTTATTATTGGATTTTTGCTTTTAGGTTCTTTTTTAATTCCACTAATTGATACAAACGATATTAAATCTGTTCATCCAGATCAAAGTTTATTGATTCCTAAAATTTTTAATGCAGGAACAGGATTTTGGGATGGAACAAAAAAATATAATAATATTGCTTATAGTGCAGAAGATGAAGCGCCTTTAGGTTTTAAAAAAGATGCAATAATTTCTATGGAAGTTTCAGGTATTGAATATATTAATCAGCCTTATAAATATGCATTAGGTGGCTATTTAAAAATAGCAACAGAAGACATGTTGCAAAATAAAGATGAAACTTTTGATGGCAAAATTAAATTTCTTCGTAATTATAAAACATTTAATTATGATCCAATTTATAATTATCAATTAAATGTTAATTTAGGTGATATAGATAATATAACAGATGATAGTTCATTAGGCGAATATCGTATTCGAATGCAAACAAATTCACAATTTATTGAAATACAAGATTGGTCAAAGAATTTTGGTGAAATATCAATTAATTTAAATGATATTGTTAAAGAGAAGGTTACTTCAGCTCAAATAAGATTTGAAGTAAAACCACAAATTAATAAATATTCTTATCTATTAATTAAAAATATTAATATTAGTTGTGATAATGAAGAAATTAATGAATTATTAAGTACAATTTCTTTTGATGATGCTAATGCAGCTGCCTTAATTCAAAAACAAGATAATGGTACTTTTCCTAATATGTATTGGCAAAGTAATGCTAATAGAGACATCTATCAAGCAGAAAAAAGATCAGTATCATTTGTATATGATCAATATGAAGATGTTTTTGGAAAAAGAAATATGGCATTAGGTAGTTTAAGATTAAATGAATATATTGAAAAAGGTTGGGTTGAATATGATTATAATATTGGACCTGAATCATTTAAAGTTTTAGATGAAAATAGTCCTGTGATTCAAATATATTCACAAACATATGATTCTACTTATGATATTTATACTTTAAATGCTGATATTATTTATTATAAATATATTGGTATGAAAAAAATGCCAAAATATATTTTTGGTACAGATATTAGCGGTAAAGATATTTTTAAATTAGCATTTAGCTCATTAAAAACATCATTATTAATTGCTATTTTATCTAGTGCTGTTTGTTTATTTGTTGGGCTAGTTTGGGGCTCAATATCTGGATATTTTGGTGGCAATGTTGACTTAGTTATGGAAAGATTTTGCGAAATATTAAGTGGTGTTCCATGGATTGTTGTTATGACTTTAACAATATTAATTTTAGGCAATAATATAGGTACATTTGCTTTAGCATTATGTTTGACAGGATGGATTGGTGTTGCAAGTAGAACAAGAACACAATTCTATAGATTTAAAGGTCGTGAATATGTTTTAGCAAGTAGAACACTAGGATCAAGTGACACACGTTTAATATTTAAGCATATTTTGCCAAACGCTTTAGGTACAATAGTGACTTCATCAGTTTTGATGATTCCAAGTGTTATTTTTTCAGAAGCGACACTTGCATATTTAAATCTAGGTTTACAAGGTGTTGATTCATTTGGTGTTTTATTATCTGATAATCAGCAATATCTAGCAACATATCCTGCTTTAATTGTTTTTCCAGCAATTATTATCTCTTTATTAATGATTTCGTTTAACTTATTTGGTAATGGTTTAAGGGATGCTTTAAATCCATCTTTGAAAGGTAGTGATTAAAATGCCAGAAAAAATATTATCTGTCAATAATTTAGTTATCAATTTTAAAACTGACAATGGCATTTTAAAAGCTGTTAGAGATGTCTCTTTTGATTTATATAAAGGTGAGACATTATGTATTGTTGGGGAATCAGGGTCAGGAAAATCAGTAACCTCAAAAGCAATAATGGGAATTTTAGCAAATAATGCCATTATTGAAGGCGGAGAAATAATGTATCAAGGAGAAAATCTTTTAGAAGTTTCCGAAGAAGAATTTCATAAAATCCGTGGTCATAAAATAGGCATGATTTTCCAAGATCCATTATCATCTTTAAATCCAATAGTAAGAATTGGAAAACAAATAACTGAAGCAACATTAATTAATTCTAATAAATTAAAATTAATGTATGAAGATTTAATATCAAATGATTTAGTTGCTTATAAAAATACTATTGCTAAAAAGAAAATACAACTTAATAATATTAATAATAATATTAATTCATTAAAAAAAGAATTTTCTTCATTTGATTCATCAAAAAAATCATCATTAAAACAAGAATATGCTGATAAAATACAAAAATTAAATGAAGATAAAGAAAAAATAAAAAAAGAATTTTCAATTAAAATTAAACCTTTATTAGAAAAATTAAATAAATCAAAAAAAGTAGCTAAACAAAAAGTTAAAGAATATAAATTAAGCGTTTTAAGTGAAAAGAAAAAATTATTAAATGAAAATTCAATAATACTAACACGATGCATTACTAAAAAAGAGAAAAATGAAGCCCTAAAACAAAGAAAACAAATAAAGCAAGATTGTATTAATAAATTAAAAATCACAAAAGCTGAAGCTAAAAAAAGAGCTTTAGAAATTATGAGAGAAGTTGGTATTCCACAACCAGAAAAAAGATTTAAACAATATCCATTTGAATTTTCTGGTGGAATGCGACAAAGAATAGTTATTGCTATTGCCTTAACAGAAACACCTGAAATTCTAATTTGTGATGAACCTACAACAGCTCTTGATGTAACAATTCAAGCGCAAATTCTAGAATTAATTAAAAAAATTCAAAAAGATAGAAAATTATCTTGTATTTTTATTACACATGATTTAGGTGTTGTGGCAAATATGGCTGATAGAGTTGCTGTTATGTATGCTGGTAAAATAGTAGAATATGGAACAGCCAAAGAAATCTTTTTTGAACCAAAGCACCCATATACATGGGCTTTATTATCTTCAATTCCAGATGTTGATAGTAAAGAAAGGTTAGAAACTATTCCTGGTACTCCTCCAAATATGATTTATCCACCAAAAGGTGATGCTTTTGCATTAAGAAGTAAATATGCAATGCAAATTGATTTTGAAGAGGAACCACCATTTTTTAAAATATCAGACACTCATTATGCAGCTACTTGGTTATTACATCCAGATGCTCCAAAAGTTAAAATGCCAAAAATTGTTGAAGAAAGAATAAAAAAATCTTTAAAGGATTACAAAAAGGAGGTCTAAATGATGAGCAATAGACGAAAAGAAAACGATTATAATTTAGATCAAGAATTATTTAACAATATTGTAGCCAATGAAGATGGTAAAACATTAAGTGATGAACATGAAGATGAAAATAATATTGTTTTGTCGCCAAATATTGATAATAACGAAAAAAAATATGGAATACATCCACATTTAAAAAGAAAACAAGAATTAATTGATAGTGATATTTTATTATCTGTTAGAAATTTAAAACAATTTTTCTTTTTTGGTACTGGTTTTAATAAAAGTAAATTAAAAGCAGTTAGTAATATTAGTTTTGATGTGAAAAATGGAGAATGTTTTGGTATTGTTGGTGAATCTGGATGTGGAAAAACAACTACAGGACGTTCAATAATTAAGCTTTATGATATTACTTCTGGATCGGTTTATTATAAAGGCTTTAGAATTTCTGCAGGAGATCGTTGGAATAAAAAAGAAATTAAATATACTAATATTCGTTTAAAAGAATCGTTAAAAAAATTAAATAATGATGAAAAAAATGAACTTAGTAAAATTAATCTTGAAAAAAATTCTCAAGAATATGTCGACAAAGTATCAGAAATTAAAGACCGTTATTTTACTGAAAAGTTAAAAGTAAAATTTGAAGCTCAAGATATTATTTCTACTCAAAGGAAAAAAATAAATCAAATTAAATTTGATAATCGTCATACTCCTAGGAAATTATTAAATGAAATTCAAATGATTTTCCAAGATCCAGTTGATTCATTAGATCCAAGAATGACAGTAGAAGATATCATTCAAGAAGGACTTATTATTCAAGGACATCGTAATAAGGCTAAAAATCATAAAAAAGTAGTTGAAATGTTAGAAAAAGTTGGTTTAGTTGCTGAACATGCTTCGCGTTATCCACATGAATTTTCTGGTGGTCAAAGACAAAGAATTGGTATTGCCAGGGCCTTAATAATGAATCCTAAATTATTAATTTGTGACGAACCTATTAGTGCCTTAGATGTTTCTATTAGAGCCCAAATCATTAATTTATTAAATGAATTAAAGGAAGAAATGGGGTTAACAATTATTTTTATTGCTCACGATTTATCAGTAGTAAAATATTTTTGCAATCGCATAGCTGTAATGTATTTTGGTAAAATTGTTGAATTAGCAAGTAGTGATGAATTATTTGCTCATCCCCTTCATCCATATACTAAATCATTATTATCAGCCATTCCAAAGCCTAATCCTTTAGTTGAAAAAACAAGAGTAAGGATATCTTATAATCCACATGAAACGCATGATTATTCTATTGATAAACCAACAATGAAAGAGGTGTCTCCTAATCATTTTGTCTATTGTAATAATCATGAATTTATTAAATATCAAGAAGTTTTAAAAAAATAAGAAACTGATATAACCCCAATAAAAGTAATATTACAAACAAAAAACGTGTATAATTAAAACTCATTTATTAATATTTTAGTTTTAATTATACACGAATTATATTTTGATAATTTTAATACCAAATATTTTTTTAAAAAAGAAAATAATAATAAATATAATAAATAAAATTTTATTTCATTTTTTTCTTAGAATTAGTAATACATTTTAAAACAATTATATTTATAAAAGGAAAAAGTTCAAATGATGAATACAATTTATATATTTTTTTTAAAAAAAAGTAAATTATTTTCAATGTTGAGTGTGATTTTCTTTGGCATTTTTGGAATTGTTGGATGTTCAAATGCTAGCAATTCTTCGGATACAAGCAATGTAAAATATCAATATTTGTATGAAGAAGATTATGGTGAAAATTCGAAAAAAATAATAAATAATAAAGATGAATTAACCCAACAAGAATTATCTGTTTCTTGCGACCTAACAAAATATGATGAAACATATTTTTTAAACAATTATCTTTTGTTATTTAAATTTAATACATATTATGAAGAATCTAATTTAAAAATACAAGATAGCAAAATTATTAATGGTAATCAATTGTTAATTGATATATCGATTGATTCTCCAATTTATTATGAAGATCAACCTTTTGACGCTCAAATTTCATCTGAATTATTATTTGTTGATATTGCAAAAGATAGAGTCACTAATATTGAAAAATTAAATGTAGGTATATTAGTTATAAATTCTAGATTTGAAGATGTATATCGTTCTGCATATTACGATTGTGAAAAGATGAATAAATAACAAAAAAATTATTTTTCATTTAATCTCAAAAGTTTTTATTTTAATATAGATATTTAACTTTTTTAAAATAATTATAGAAACTATAAGATAAATACTGATTTTAAAACAATATAGTTTCTTTTTTATTTCATTTAAGTGGTAACAAAATTTCATATTAGTTTTTGTTTTGTCTCACATTAGTCTTTAATTTGTCTCGAATTAGTTTATTTTTCCGATAAATGCGGCATTTTATAATAAAATTTAGTATTGATTTTTAAAATAAATAATGTTAATATACATAACGGCGAACGCATAGTTCGGTTATGATAGGAGAGTAATTAATCATGGAAAAATGGAATTCATTTTTGATGGTATAATTAACATTAGAATGAATTTCGATAAATTTTTATATGGAGGGAATATGGAATATTTGTCAATAATATTTCTCATTCTTTTCATTATCTATCTTATTAAAAATAATAATAAGAAGAAGTAAAATTTATTAATTTTTGTTCTATGTTAATTATTTCATCATAACAAAAAGGTAGGAGTTGCAGCTCCTACCTTTTTCCACTGGAAAAGTGGTTTTTGTTCTATGTCGCTATTATTGTAAAACAAAATTTAAAGAATTGTCAATAGGTATTTTTAAAAATGTTATTTATTCTTAATGGTTGTTTTAACGATTAAACCTGTTTCAAAATAACGATTCCAAGGTTGTTCATGTTCTATAATTTCTACTTTGTATTCATCATCTTCTAAATTATCTTTAGCCCAAGAAGTTAATTCATTTTTAATACATGTAGCTATAGTACCATCTTTTTTACCATCAATTTCATTCCAACCAAATTTGTCACGATATTTATCAAAAGTTTTGTGACGAACATAAAACATATAACCTAAATCTTCAAGGTATCTAAGTCCCATGAAATCATACCATTGTTGTGATTTACCATAAATTTTATTAATCATAGCTAATGGTATACATGTTCCTAATGTATTTGCTGCTGTGTTCCATCCTGCATATGCATTAACTTTATATAATAAATGTTCATTTTTTAATAAATGGAATAAATTAATATCACCGCCATTAGCATAAGCAATATCAGCAACTGCAACACATTTACCAATAGAAACTAAATATTTTATATGTTCAACATATTCAACTAAATTACGACCAACAGTATAATTTAAATCAGTTTCACCAGTTTTATAATAATAAATACTATTATATAAATGACCAGCTTCAGCCATATCTTTTAATGGAATATTTACCATTAAAACAATATCACAATTTGCATAATCTGTTGTAAACATTCCACCAGCAGCCATAATTTGATATTTTATTGATTCAGATACTGGTCTATCTTCATAATTTGGAATTATATTACCATTATTACATGAATTGTAACGAACAAAAACTAAAGGCTTAACATTATTAATTTCATTTATTGTTCTAGCAAGTAACGTATTACCTACAGCATCAGCATCTGGATACATTAAAGCTTTTAATTCAAGATTTAAATTAGAAATTTTTTCTCTTACAATCATTTGATCTTTTGCAGTTAAACCATAAGGAGCACTATCATCTTGAGGAATAATCAAAAAATCAATAATACCATCTTTAACTAAATCTAAAGAATAAAGATTCATAGTGGTATTAATTTTTCTTCTTGCTAAATAATCATCAACATAGTGTTGATAATTATTCTTTTTAATAAATTCTTTACTTTCATCATAGACTTTTTGTTGTTCATCATTTAATTTTGCAACGCTTGATAAATGATCATAAAAACCAGTCAAATAAATTTCACGTCCACATAAAGCATAATAATCTGGTTCTTCACTATTACTTGATCCTGATGGACAACGCATGATTAGATGATAAGCATACAATTTAATTTTTGGATTAATTTTTTTAATTTCTTTTAAAACATCAAGTCTTTCTTTTAAAGTTTCAATTGTTTCATAATGTAATCTTGAAGGCACTATGCCACCATATAATATACTATCAAGGGCAATAACAGCATAATTTGCATCTATACATTCTTTTAATAAAAATTCCTTCATAGCAGTTAAATTGCCAGGAATTTTATAATTGCCCATTAATTCTTTTGGAATTTCTACAAAATTAATATTTTTTGTCATGCTAGCAAGCATATTTGGATATGAATAAGTGCAAGGCCTTTCATCAAGTGGAATAAAAACAATTTTTTTCATATGACACCTCTTTTTTCTTAGCCATATTTTAGCATATTTTCTTTTTTGATTAAATAGCAAATTAATGCAAATAATATTATTGTAATATTAAAAGAAAGGGATAATGATTTTTATGAATTCAAGAAGTGATTTTGCTGATGAAATTGTCAAAAAGAAATCTAAAGATATTAATAAGACAACCAAAAAATATAAAAATATAAAAATGACGACTATTGATATATTAAACGATGATAATCCATATGAAAAAGAAAAAGGACGTTATATTTCTATTGATTTTAATACTTTAGTAGATGAATATATTAGGAGAAATATTGCAAATTTATTAGTTAACTCACTTCAATCACTTTATGAAATAAAAAAACAAGACAAAGTTTTAATTGTTGGTTTGGGAAACCAAAAAATTATTGCTGATTCATTAGGTCCAATGGTGGCAGATAAAATAGTAGTTACTAATCATCTTTTTTCTTTATTACCAAATGATGTCTCAAAGGATTTAAAAAGGGTTTGTGTTTTTACCCCGAAAGTTATGGGACAAACAGGCCTTGAAAGTGCTGATTTAATTATCGCTGTAACTAATTTGTTTAAACCAAATATTATAATTGTTGTTGATGCCCTTGCATCATCATCAATTACAAGAATTAATCGTGTTATTCAATTATCTGATACAGGTATTTCTCCTGGATCAGGTGTTGGCAATCATCGTAAAGAAATTAATGAAAAGAATTTAAACACTAAAGTCTTAGCGATAGGGGTTGCAACGGTTGTTGAAGCAATGCAAATAATCAAAGAATTAGATAAAACTATTAAAATTCCTAGTAATCAAAATTATAATTTAGTATTAACACCAAAAGAAATTGATGAAGATATTGATCACTTATCAACGATTATAGCTGATGCAATTAATAAATATATTCATAATGATTTCAAACATATGTAAATTCGACATTTATTTTAAAAAATAACGAATAAAATAACAACTATAATAGAAATAACTATTATGGAAGGCATTTATGAAAAAGAAAATTTTAGAATTTATAATTATTGGTTTTATTGTTTTAATGATTGGTGGCATTTTAACTAATATTAAAGGAACATCAAATGATGATATTACCAATATGGTAAGTAATTTTGAGCAACAAGATCAATATGAAGCAAGTGGTTATTTATCTAATTATGTAGATGATGAAGACAATACTAATGGTTTTGGCAAATTTAATAGTCAATTTGGTGAATTTGTTGCAGATGGAATAAATAAATTTATTGATTTGATTTTTGATTTTATGAAAAAAATTATCTCATAAAATTTAATTACATGTTATACTATTTCTTGATGGTGGATAGTTTAACATATAATATGGATATTATATGCACCTATAAAATTTAATATATAAGTTTTCAAAATTATTTGAAATTTAAAGAAAGTGAGGTGCAATCAAGTTAATAAACTTGATTAATATGAACGAAAAAATAGTTTTTTTTGGAACATCAACCTTTTCTGCTACTATTTTAGAAAGTTTAATTAATACTAATTATAATGTTGTAGCCATTGTATCACAACCAGATAAACCAGTAGGAAGAAAAAAAATATTAACAACTACTCCTGTTAAAAATATATCATTAAAATATAATATTCCAATTTTTCAACCGATTTCTTTAAGAAAAGATTATGAATTTTTAAAAAATATAGATATAGATTTAATTATTACAGCTGCTTATGGTCAAATATTACCACAAGCAATTTTAGATATGGCTAAAATAAATTGTATTAATGTTCATGGATCTTTATTACCAAAATATCGTGGTGGAGCTCCTATTCAAAGAGCTATTATGAATGGAGATAAAACAACAGGTATAACTATTATGCAAATGGTTGATAAAATGGATGCTGGTCGAATGTATGCCAAAAAAGAAATAACAATTGATGATAATATGAATGCTTCTTTGTTATTTGAAAAAATGGCCATTGTAGGTAAAGATTTACTTTTAAATGTTTTGCCTGATATTATAAATAATAATATTGTTGGCGAAGAACAAGATGAAAATGAAGTAACTTATGCTTATAATATTACATCAGAAGAAGAAAAAATTGATTTTAATCAACCAGTTGTAAAAATATTTAATTTGATAAGAGGTTTATCATTAAATCCAGGTGCATATTGTATTTTTAAAAATAACAATTTAAAAATTTATTCTTCAGCAATATATCAAAATAAAACAAACGATAATGAAAAAACAGGAACAATTAAAATAGTTGATAAAAACCGTTTGCTAGTTCGTTGTTTAGATGGATATTTAGAAATTTTAGAATTACAAGTTGCTGGTAAATCTAAAATGTTAGCAAAAGATTTCTTGAATGGCCAAGATAAAGTTGCATTATCAAAAGAAAGGATGTCTTAAAATGAAAAAGATAATAAAATTTTTCTTTTGCATTATAGTTTCATTATTAATGATTTCTTGTGATAATAATACAAATAAATTGCTGTTAAGGGGAAATTTAAATAATCATACTACAATTCCTATTGATCAAATTACTTTAAAAAATAAAATTAATAATCAAGAAAGTTTTGTTTTAAGTATTTATCTTGAAACATGTGAAGCATGCATTTCTTTTAATAAAGAAATTTTAGATAGTTATATTGAAAAAACAAAAATGGATATTTATAGTGTCAATTTGATTGATTTAGAAAATTATGAAAATTATGAAAATAAACCATATGCAACAGAAGCCCCACAAATATTTATTTATGATAAAGGGAAAGAAATAGCACATTTAAAATATGAATATGGAAAAAAAGAATATGAAAATTTGACAAATTTTACAAATTATATGAATCGATATATTATGGAACCAAAATTAATAACAATAAGTGAAGAATTACTTGATCAAAAGATTTTTTCTAAAGAAGATTTCTTATTATATATTGGCTGGAATCAATGCGGAGATTGCAAACTTTTAGATACTCATTTATTAAATGATTATTTAAAAGAAAATTATAAAATTGATAATGTGATATATTATTTAGAAAGTGAAAATTATATTAATGATTCAACTAAATGGAAAGAATTTACAAAAAAATATCAATTTGATTCTTTTAGAAGTGGTCGTGTTCCTACATTACAATTTTATCAAAAAGGTGTTGTACAAAAAATGATTGTTTATCATAATGATGTCATTGAAAATAATATTGTAAAAGAATCTTATTTTGAAGATTGTTTAAATAAAAATTTAACAGATGAACAATTATTGGAAATTCATGATCAAAAGATGTATGAATTTTTAGATAAGTATTACAAAAAATAGGCCTAGCTGACCTATTTTTTTTCATAATATTCTTTAAATTTAATTTCAAATTGTGTAATAGGAATTGGAATTAGTTCGCCTTTATAAGCAAATGATACTTTTCCAGTTTCTTCTGATACAACAATTGTTAGAGCATCACAAATTTCTGAAAATCCAATAGCGGCTCTATGACGTGAACCAAATTTACCATTTAATGGTTTTTGCGTTGGTTGATAAAATACAGCAGAACAAATAATCATATTACCACGAATAATAGTTGCTCCATCATGTAAAGGGGTACCTTTATAGAAAATAGTTTCTAGTAATTCAGGTGTTACTGGAGCATTAATTTTAGTTCCAGATTTTTGCATATATGTCGATAAATCATCCGAACGTTCAATTGTAATTAAAGCACCTGTTTGAGTAATAGATAAAGCCTTAACAGCTTCTTGCAATTTTTGAATTAATGTATCTACTTCACTAACACTTAAACTGCTTTCTTTTTTAGAAACCTTCTTTCGGTATTTTAATTCAAGTTCTTTTTCAGGAGTAGTTAAAAGTAAAGAAATATATATACAATAAACTAAAGCAAAAACGATAGTTATTCCTCTTAGCAATTCTAAACCAAAAATACTAGAAAGAACAAAAGATAAAATAAACGCTCCAACGGTTATAATAACTTTTGTTGAAAGCTTCAAACGAAAACACATATAAATAATTCCAACAATTAGCAATAATGAAATAGCCATATCAATATATGGTGTTACATTTTCATTAAAAATTGGAAAAGCGATATAAAACATCCCCCAGCACCTCTTTTTCACAATTTATATATTAACAAATATAATAAAAAAAATGAATAAAAAAAACATTTTTTTGTTAAAAATGTTATAATTTATTTGAAATTCAAACTTATAGGAGTTAAACAAATATGCAAAACAAATTTTTATTAGCCATAGATCAAGGCACAACTTCAACAAGAACAATTATTTTTAATCGTTGTGGTGATGTAATTTATGAAGTTAGTAAAGAAATCACACAATATTATCCATTCCCTGGCTGGGTTGAACATGATGCTAATGAAATATTTGAAAAGACATTAGCATGTATGTTTGAATGCATTTTTTCTGCCAAATTATCATTTAAAGATATTGCAGCAATTGGAATTACTAATCAAAGAGAAACAATAGTTGTATGGGATAAAAAAACAAAAAAACCAGTATATAATGCAATAGTTTGGCAATCATTACAATCAAAAGAAATAACTGATAATATGTCAATTTATAATGACTTGATTAAAGAAAAAACAGGTTTGAAAATTAATCCATATTTTTCTGCTTCAAAATTAAGGTGGCTTTTTGATAATTATCCTAAATTACAAAAAAGAGCAAATAATGGTGAATTATTATGTGGAACGATAGATTCATGGCTTATTTACAATTTGACTGATGGTAATGTTCATGCTACAGATTATTCAAACGCTTCTAGAACACTTTTGTTTAATATCCATACATTATCTTGGGATGAAGATTTATTAAAACTATTTAATATTCCTAAGTGCATTTTGCCTGAAGTAAAAGAAAGTAGTGGTATTTTTGGATATTTAAGTAATAAAATCACACAAGAAAAAATTCCTATTTCTGGAGTGGCTGGCGATCAACAAGCTTCATTATTTGGACAATGTTGTTATCAATATGGTGATTTAAAAAATACATATGGTACTGGTTGTTTTACTTTAATGAATACAGGTACTAAAATTGTCAATAGTAAATATGGGCTTCTTTCTACAATTGCATGGAAAATAAATGGTCAAATTACTTATGCAATAGAAGGCTCAATATTCATTGCTGGTGCTGCAATTCAATGGTTAAGAGATGAATTAAAAATAATTAAATCGGCAAGTGATTCAGAAAAATATGCATGCTCACTGCAATCTACGGAGGGAGTTTATGTTGTTCCTGCTTTCACAGGACTTGGTACACCATATTGGGATGATGAATGTAAAGGTGCAATTTTTGGTCTGACAAGAGGAACTTCTAAAGAAATAATTACACGTGCAACTTTAGAATCAATTGCATATCAAAGTAAAGATGTCATTGAAACAATGAAAAAAGAAACAAAAGCTAATTTTACACAAATTTATGTAGATGGTGGTGCAACTGTTAATAAATATTTGATGCAATTTCAAGCAGATATTTTAAATTCTAAAATAATAGTTCCCGCTACAATTCAAACTACAGCATTAGGAGCAGCGTTTTTGGCAGGTTTAGGAATCAAATATTATAAAAATGTTGCTGAAATCACTAAACTGCGTAAAATAAACGCAATTTATGAACCTAAAATTAGCAAAAACAGACAAATTGAATTATATAAAGGTTGGAAAAAGGCTGTAAAAGTGACTAGAATGTTTAAAAACAGTGTCAAAAATTAATATTTGTAAAAGGAAAAATAAAAAATAAAAGGTATTAGAAGTTGTAA
This sequence comes from uncultured Bacilli bacterium, assembly GCA_947626825.1. Taxonomy (GTDB): domain Bacteria; phylum Bacillota_I; class Bacilli_A; order RFN20; family CAG-631; genus CAKPXW01. The sequence goes on from CANQTM010000001.1 coordinate 32,260, forward strand.
TTTTAAAAAACTCTTCACACTTAGGGCTTTTTAAGGTATAATATTACTAGAAAAGCAAATTTTATTAAGGAGGAAAATTGCTTATGAAAAAAAATATGTTAACGCTTACAATGCTTTCTTTGCTTGCAATGACAGTAGCTGGATGCGGTAATAAAACTAATAGTAACTCAAATAACAATAGCGAAGACAGCAACCCACCAGTTGCTTGGCCTGAAGAACAACAAGAAGATATCTATGGCGTTTTGCCAGAAGATGTAAAAAATGCTAATGTTTCAATTGATTTACTAGTTTACATTGAAGGACAAAATGGTCGTTTACCTGATATTGGAAACTTTTCTAATGATGAAAGTGTAAAAGGCTATAGATATTATCCAAAAGATGTATCTTCAATTGAAATGGCAAAATATTTTGGCGCCGCTAATGCATTTAAAAAGTTATGTCCAGGCGTTCAAATTAATTTAGCTTTCTGTAACATTGCTGATTATCCTGGCGCTGTAAGACAATACAAAGAAGGTAATGGTCATTTACCACATTTGATGTGGGGTACAGATCACTGCGTTCAAATGTTATCTTATGGTTATAACTATGATTTATCACATTATAGCGATAGTGCATATTATGATCAATATAATGACTATTTGATGACAAGATTTAATTATGGCGGATTCCAAGCTGCATTTCCAATTTCTTCAGAACCTTGGGGAATTTTAACAAATGCTTCAGATTTAGTAAAATATAATCTTGTTTCATCAGTTCTTGATTCTGACACAAGTTTACCTTCATCAGATTATAAAAATTATGTAAGTGATTTTACATGGGAACGTTTTACTAATTCTATTACTCAAGCAACTGATATTGATAATCACCATGCTGGTATATCAAAAGTTGTTGAATGGTTTGTAGATTATTCATTACCTACAATTTATGAACAATTTATTAGAACAGGAACAGTTGATTTAACTTCTTCTGAAACGACAGAAAAAATTACAAGATTATTAACTTATGAAAATAATATTGCAACACAAAAACAAACAGTTTATAGATATGGATTAGTTGATGGTGGAGCGCCTCAAACAGGTAGCAATCCAGATACAGATACATATCCAAGTGCTGCAGCTTGGAATGGTAGAGATAATTTTGTATTAGATAATTATTGTACATTCTGGGGAGAAGCTCCATGGGCAATTGGTACAGTTTCATCAAGAATTAGTACAATTAATGAAGAAGCTGCAAATGGTGAAATTGATAGTGACACAGGCCAACCAATTTCTGAAATAACTGATAAATTTGATGTATTACCTTTTCCTAAATATGATTCAAGTAGTACTGCATATACAGGAATTGCTGTTGAAGGTATGACAGTTGGTAATCAATGTCCAATTGGAACAGAATGTACAGCAGAAAAACAATTAGAAATGGATGTTGCAGCTTACTTTACAATGTTTATGGGTTTAGATCCTAGATCAATTGAATCAAGAAGTAATATTCATTACATATTTAATGGCGAAGATTATTATGGAGATGCTACATTCCCATTAAGTAAACATGGTTCTAGATTTGCATGGCAAATTGATGGTACTTTATCTGAAAATGATCCAGCAAGTGCTTATGAAGATAACTGGCAATATCAAATGGCAAATTATTTTAAAGTATATAATGCATATGTAACAGATGGTAAAGAAGCAGATGTTGTAACATTTAGAAATATTATGCCAGGTATTACAGCAGTTTTAGATAGTGTTTATGCAATTCCTGGAATTGGACTTGATGATTATGTTACTTGTTTAAATTATTATAATGAACCAGTTGACATTGCAGATGATACAGGTCAATCTACAACAGGTACAAGAGATATCTTTAATAAATGGCAAACTAGACATTCAGTATTTTCTGATATGGATGAGTTTGGTCAAAGAGCAGGTGGTATTTTAGGTACTGGACAATATGTATCAAAAGTTTTATCAAATCTTCAAGATTTAGAAACTGATATTAATACACACTCAATTGAAGCATGGGCTTATTTGGAAGAATGTGTTGATGCATATTATGGTGAAGGCTTATATAATATGGTTGAGAAAAATGATGATGGAACACTAACAGTTCTTAACCAAAATAGAAATAGTTACCAAGGTTATAAAGAATAAATAGTAAATATTAAAAAGAAGGCATTCGATGTCTTCTTTTTTTTGTTCTCATCGAAAACGTGGAATTTGCGTGGGGCTTTCAAAAAAAACTCTTCAAAATCATGGTGCTTCAAAACAAAAGTGAGAATATAAAACTTACTTTTGTTTTTTTATCCAGATATTTTGAAAAATGTAATTTTTTAAATAGTAACTGCATTTATTAAAATACAAGTAAATTCAATATTTATTATATAAAACAGATAAAAAAAGGCAATTTATTAAATATTTATAATTTTTTTGGACATAATATTTTTAATCAAAAATACAGTTGATTTTTATGCAAAATCAATTATTAAAAGCTATTCAAAAACGTGGGGTTTTTCAACCCCACGTCATGAACAGCTTTTTTTGACTCCACAAAAAAATAAAGCCGAATTAGTAATGCTAAATGATTATTAATTTAAATTAAAATACAATTTTAACAAAGTTTTTAATTAGTAACTTTTTTCCATATTTATAAAGTTTTTTTCCATTGTTAGCATATTTTCTTAATGATATATTTAAAAAGAAGACGAATATTTACATGGAGGTATTTTGCTTTATGAAAAAAATATTAGCTTTAACATTATTTCCATTACTTACTATGACCATTGCTGGATGTGGAAATAAAACTAATACTGATTCTAATAATAGTGGAGATAGTAATTCGCCAGTGACAACATGGCCTGAGGAACAACAAGAAGATATTTATGGTGTTTTACCTGAAGAAGTAAAAAATGCCAATGTTTCAATTGATTTGCTTGTTTACATTGAAGGCCAACAAAAGCGTCTTCCTGATATTGGAAATTTTTCTAATGATCCTAGTAAACCAGGATATAGATATTATCCAAAAGATGTTTCAGCTATCGAATTGTCAACATTATTTGGGGCTGCTAATGCATTTAAAAAGTTGTGTCCAGGTGTTCAAATAAATTTATCTTTTTGTAACATTGATGATTATCCTGGTGCTGTAAGACAATATAAAGAAGCTAATGGCCATTTGCCACAATTAATGTTAGGAACAGAACACGTTGTACAAATGCTTGCACAAGGATATTGCTATGATTTATCACGTTATAGTGATAGTGCATATTATGAACAATATAACGATTATTTTATTTCAAGATTTAATTATGGTGGTTTTCAAGCAGCTTTTCCTGTATCAGCAAGTCCATGGGGAATTTTAACAAATGCAACAAGTTTAGAAGATTATAATATTATTTCATCAGTTATTGATCCAAATACAAATTTACCTTCTCAAGAATATAAAAATTATATAAATGATTTTACATGGGAACGTTTTGCAAAGACAGTTAAGGATACTAACGATAGAATAAATGATTACCATGCTGGCATATCTAAACCAGTAGAATGGTTTGTTGATTATTCATTACCATCAATTTATGATCAATTCATAAGTACAGGTACTGTTGATTTTACATCAGAAGAAGCATTGGCAAAAATCACTAGATTATTGGAATATGAAAATGAAATTGCAAATAATGCTGTTTATAAATATGGTATTGATCCATCAAGTAATATAGTTTACACAGGAAATGAAGCATATTTTAATGGTGCTGCAGGTTGGAATGGTAAAGATAATTTTGTTGTAGATCAATATTGCACATTTTGGGGTGAAGCACCATGGTCAATTGGTGTTGTTTCTTCAAGAGTACAAACTCTTAATGAAGAATATAATGAAGGAAAAACGACACAAGAAATTACAGAAAAATTTGATGTGCTTCCTTTTCCAAAATTTGATTCAAACAGCACAGCATATACAGGAATTGCAATTGATGGATATACAATTGGAAACCAATGTCCAATAGGCACTGAATGTACTGCACAAAAACAATTAGAAATGGATGTTGCTGCATATTTTACAATGTTTCTTACTTTAGATCCTAGAGCAATTGAATCAAGAGCAAATATTCATTATATATTTAATGATGAAGATTATTATGGTGAAGCCTCATTCCCATTATGTAAACAAGGATCTAGATTTGAATGGCAAGATAATCCAGAAGTTTCAAAAGATGATCCAGCAAAAGATTATGCAGATAATTGGCAATATAACATGGCTAACTATTTGAAAGTATACAATACATATATAACAAATGATGAGGAACCTGATGTTGTAACATTTAGAAATATTATGCCTGGTTTAACAGCACTTTTAGATAGTGTTTATGCAATAAATGGTATAGGTGATGATTATATCACATGTCTAAATTATTATAATGAACCAGTAGATATTGCTGACGAAACAGGACAATCATCAACAGGCACAAGAGATATTTTCAAAAGATGGCAAGAAAGATATACTACTTTTGCTGATAAAGGGCCTGATGGTCAACCATCAACAGGAGTTTTAGGCACTAGTCAATATGTATCAAATGTTTTAGCTAATCTTGAAGATTTAGAAAATGATATAAATAAAAATTCAATTGAAGCTTGGGCATATTTACAAGAATGCGTTGATGCATATTATGGAGAAGGTAATTACAAAATTATTGGAAAAGATTCCGATGGTAAAATTGTTGTCTTAAATGAGGCAAGAAATAATTATAAAGGACATAGATAAAATAAAGAAGGATAAGCAAACAAATGCTTACCCTTTTTAATATTTGCAAAGTAAGATATAATAATCAATGATTAATTTTTGTTTTTCATATAATCAGTATCAATCATTTGATCGATTGTTACATCATCAACTTTAATTTTCAATTTAGTTTCACCAATAATATCAATTAAATATTTATATTCGATATCTATAGTAATATTTTGATTTTCATAATTCATTGCAACACAAGTTGGATTTTTAACCACTTGGGCGTGAATTTCATTTTTATCATTTAAAATAGTTTTTTCTTGAGTAAATGTATAAGGAATTTCATATTTGAAAGGGAATTGCATCTTGTACATTTCACAATTTGTGTCGTTGTCATAACCATACCAAAAAAATGCATCGTATGTTCCTTCAATATATATATCTTGATTTTCTCGAGATAATTTGTAATTATGATTAATAATCCAACATCCTAAAACTTTTGACACATCATGATTAACATTAACAGTTTTGGTTTCAAAAACATCTTTTTTTCCTTTAGCTATAATAGCTTTAGTTAAAATTTCTCTATACATACAAATCACCAATAAAAAATATGATGAAAATTTTAAAATTATTACTTAAATATTATTTTTGTTTGCTTTTTAATAATTGCATCATAAGTTCTTTGTTATCTTCTATTAAACTTTTTTTCCAAAATGAAGTGGTAATACCTTTTAAATAAAATAATCGATATACATCATCCGCAGATAAATCAAATATTAGAATCATACGCATTATTTCAATTTGTGAAAAAGGTATTTTACCACATTCTTTCTCACGATAATTTCTAACACTTATACCAATGAAAAAACTCATTTCTTTTTGAGTTAGGCAAAATGATTTTCGTAATTCTACAATATTTTTATAACCTACTGATTTCATTTTTTGTTCTCCTAAATTAAGTATAAACAAATATAAAAATACTTTTTGTCGAACTTTGTTGCAAATCAATAAAATAAATAGCGGCCAAACAAATTATAATAGTAATAATTTATTTTTTCCATCTTTATTTTTTATAAATAATATATCATTGAAAATAGTCCTAGCAAAAACAAATATAATGAATAATATTTATATTTTTTTTCTAAATTTATTTTAAAAAAATATTTTAGTGATATTAAAGTAAATATAAAAGCTACAATCATGGCAACAATATATAAATAAATTGTGTTTTCATAAAATTGTTTTTGAAAATCATTTTCAAAAATGGATAAAAATGCCGAACCTATTGAAATTGGTAATAGCAATAAAAAAGTAAATTCTTTGCCCTTTTGTTCATTTAATTTAGCAATTTTACTGCCAAATAAAGTTGTACCACTTCTTGAAATGCCAGGAAAAATGCTAAAAGATTGAAAAAATCCAGTAATTAATGTGTTTTTTAAACTATAATTTGATTGATTATTATTTTTAATTTTACTTGAAAGAAACAATATTAAACTTGTTATTAGAAAACCAAGGGCAACATATATGCCATTATCAAAAAAAATTTCAATAATTGGTTTAAATATAAATCCAAATATAGCTGCAGGTATTGAGGCAATTATTAAAAATATTATTGTTAAAAAATCTTTTTTAAATTCAATTTTTTTCTTAAATATAAATTGAAAAGAATTTTTTATGATTTGCTTTAATGATTTAAAAAAGAAAATAATTAAGGCCAAAGAACTGGCTAAATGTAAATAAATAGTTAAATCTAATTGATTTATTGTTTGAATATTTAACAAATCAAATGTCAATGCTAAATGTCCACTACTACTTATCGGTAAAATTTCAGTAATACCTTGAATAAATCCAATAATAATATATTTTAAGATCTCTAAAATTTTTTGCATAAAATCACCTAATAAATGCTATGCAAAAAGTTAAAAAAATAATATACTTATATTAAATAAAAGGAGCAAATAATTATGCCTATAAAATTTAATTCAAAAGATAATGTTTTACATTTGTATAACAAAACAATTTCTTATTTGATTTTTATTAGTAATGATAAAGGACTGATTCATTTATATTTTGGACCAAACTTGAAAAAGTATGATTTAGATACCTTGGTTTATCACACTATTCATTACAATTCAAAATATGTAGATGGTCAAGAAAAATTTAATAGTTTGTTTGATTTAAATGATGAGACATCAATGATGGAGTTTCCTGATTTTGGAACAGGTGATTATCGTTCAGTTGCTGTTAAGATAAAAAATTCATATGGTGATTGTACGACAGATTTTCAATATAAGAAACACAAAATAACAAAAGGTAAAGGAAAATTAGAAGGACTTCCTTCACTTTATGGAACAGAAAATGATTTTACAACTTTGCAAATTTTCCTTCAAGATAAAGTAAGTAAAGTAGAAGCTGTTTTGGAATATAATATCATGGAAAATTATCCAATTATTACACGTAATGTTAAATTGGTTAATAAATCATCAAATGATATAGTATTAAAATATTTATATTCTGCTTGTCTTGATTTTCCAACAATGGATTATAATTTCTATTATTTAACTGGTCAATATTGTAAAGAAAGAACAATAAGACATAACAAAGTTCAACCAGGTATTCAAATGATTTCTTCTTTAGAAGGAAAATCTTCGCATCACACAACACCATTTTGCGCATTGACTAGTTTAGATGCATGTGAAGATTATGGTGATGTTTATTCTATTAATTTTATTTATTCTGGCAATTTTGAAATACGTGTTGAAACAAGTCCTTGTGATTCAACAAGATTGCTTGTTGGTATTAATCCTGAAACTTTTGAATATTGTTTAACACCTTACGAATCTTTCCAATCACCAGAAGCAGTTTTACTTTATACAAATAAAGGTTTAGGTGAAATGACAAGAATATATCATAAAGTATTCAATAATCATTTAATTAGTAAAAGATGGCAAACAACAAAAAGGCCATTACTTTTGAATTCTTGGGAAGGATGTATTTTTGATTTTGATACTGAGAAATTATTAAAAATAATTGATGAATCTCACGAATTAGGTATTGAAATGTTAGTTTTAGATGATGGTTGGTTTGGTAAAAGAAATAGCGATACTTCATCACTAGGAGATTGGTATGTTAATAAAGATAAAGTTGATCTTCATAAAGTAATCAATCATCTTCATAAATATAATATGAAATTTGGTTTGTGGTTTGAACCTGAAATGATTTGTCCTGATTCAGATTTATATAGAAAACATCCTAATTATGCAATAAAATCAAATAACAGATATCCTACATTAATGCGTCACCAAATGGTCTTGAATATGACTTCTAAAGAAGTGTGTGATAATGTTTATCAGCAAATTTCTAAAATGTTAGATGAATATGAAATTGATTATATTAAATGGGATCATAATCGTTCCATTACTGAAGCATATAGTAAAGAATTAGGTTATAAACATATGGGTGAATTTTATCATCGTTTTATTTTAGGAACATATAGCATTTTAGAAAAAATTAACACAAATTATCCTAATGTTTTGATTGAATCATGTTGTGGTGGCGGTGGTCGTTATGATGCTGGTATGTTATATTATGGTCCTCAAGTTTGGACTAGTGATGAAACAGATGCCATTGCACGTCTTACAATTCAAGAAGGAACAAGTTTTTGTTTTCCATGTTCATCAATGGGAAGCCATGTAACTGCCAATCCAAGAACAAATTACAATACTAAAGCAAAAGTTGCCATGATGGGTACATTTGGATATGAATTGAATCCATTGACACTTAGTCAAGATATAAAAGAAATGATAAAACAACAAATTAAAGAATATCATCAATATTATAATTTAACTCATTTTGGCAATTTATATCGACTTATTAGTCCAAGTGTTAATCCATATAAAGCATCTTGGATGTTTGTTTCAGATAATAAAGATGAAGCTTTATTTACATATGTTGTGCCATTAAGAGGCCCTCAAAGTTTAAGTTATATCAAACTTAAAGGCTTAGATGAAAATAAAGATTATTATTGTCCACAATTAGATAAAACATTTAATGGCAAATTTTTAATGACTTATGGTTTGAGATTAACATTTGCTTGGGTTGATACAGGACAAGCAATATCTTATTATTTTAAAGAAGTAAAATAAAATTATCATTTAAATAATTAAAAAGTCGAGAACATTTTGAATTTCTCGGCTTTTTTCAATGTATAAAATAAATAATTAAAAAATTGTCTTTATTGTTTTATAAACGCCACAAATATCATAATCATTTTTATTAAATATTTGTTTTGCTTGTTTATATGGCAATGATTTTTCTGAAATAGCAAAGCATGCAGAACCAGAACCAGTTAATGAAACTATTTCAAAACCACATGAACGCATTCTTGTTAAAATATCTAAAATATCTTTATTAAGTTTACATGCACTATCCATTAAAGAATTTGCAATATTTTTAGCAATTAATGAAAAATTGTTATTTTCTAATGCTTCTATCAATTTATTATTATTTGAATGAGGCATATTTTTGTAATCAAGATTGTTATAAACATCTTTAGTTAAACATCCACTTTTTGGCTTAACAACAAAAATATTAGCATGAAATTTAGAATTAATTAAATCAATTTTAGTTCCTGTGTCTCTTACTCTTGCAAAACCACCATTAACCATATAAGCACCATCTGATGTTATTGAATTTAAAAAATTTCTTTGGGCCAAATAATCCATTTTTTTCTTAAAATGATTGTTTAATATTTTTAATATAGTGGCAGCATTGCTAGAGCCACCACCAAGGCCACTACAAGCAGGTATATTCTTGATAAGTTTAATTTTAATAGAAAAATTTAAATTATAATATTTTTTAAATTTTTCAACGACTTTATAAATTAAATTATTATGATCAGTAGGAACGTTTTCATCATTACATTCAATCATTATTTTATTATTATTATTATCGTTTAAAATATGAACATTAATGGTATCATATAAATTAATAGAACAATTAACCATATCTAATGTATGTAAATTAGTTGGTTTACTTTTATTTAATACATTTAATGATAAATTAATTTTTGCATAACTTTTTGCCATATAATTTTTCTCCTTTGTAGCTATATTTTCCCTATTTTTATTATATCATTATAATAAAATATGTGATAAAATATTTTTTGCAAAGGAAACATTAATAAATAGTTTGTTCATGATTATTTATTAATAAAAGAAAATATGAACGATTATTCAATCTTATTTTTTTCTATATCAATGATAATTGTCTTTTTATATAGAATTATTTTTGGAATATTTTTACTTTGTAAGAAGAAATATATTATTGATGAAAAATATTATATAATGGTTTTTTATTGTTCTTTGGTTGCTATTTTAGTTTTATTTACTAATTGGTGGATTGCAGGTTTAATTTTATATGCTTTATTGCCCTTTGTGCTTTTATTATATGTTTCGTTTGCACCAACTAGAAAATATTGGTTAGTTAATGGCTATGAACTTAGTGAAGCAACATTTTTAAATCAATTAATAATTGATAATCCCAAATTGAAAGATACAACTTATAGAGTTAATCATTTTCAAATTATAAAGAAAAAATCGGAACATAAAACTAAAATAGAATTCAAAAAAATTTCATTTGAAGAAAAAGAAAAAATTTTAAATGGCCTAATTCAAGTTTGTAAAGAAAGAGTCAAAAAATCAAACAAACATGAATTAATAACAATCTTTCTTTACTTAATTTTGATATTAATTTTAATTATAATTATAATTCTTACTATATTTTTATAACAATTATTTGTTATAATAGTTTAAACAAAGGTGGGATTTTTAATGTTTAAAAAGATAAAAAAAGATAGAGGAAATATATTATTGATATTTCTTATAGAATTTATTATTTCTATAAGTTTGGTTTTAATTGCTTTCTTCCTTGACAATTATGAAATAGTACATATCTATTCGATATATGTCATGCTTTTATATTTTATTTTGATATGTTTTATCAATATATTTTTAATGTCTCATTTTTTAAATAAAGCAGAAAAATATCTAAATAGAACAGATATTACGATTGCATCTATTTTTGGTAATGAAGTGGCTCCAGTATTCGAATTTGGCAATATTGTTATTTTAGTTTATAACGAAGTTGAAGAGATTATTTGGATTTCCCAAACCACTTTATTAAGGAAAGAAGATATATTAGGGCAAAAAATATATGAATTGATTCCTAAATTTGATGAATTATCATTAATGAGTAATTCAAAAGACGTTTATGTTAATTTAAATGGTAAAACATTTCAAATTGAAATTAATATTGGTATGAGAGTCATTTATTTAAAAGATACAACATCTCAAGTATTGCAAAGTGAAAAAATGGAAATGGAAAGACCTTTTATTGGCCATATTGTTATTGATAATTATCAAGATGTTTATGTTTCTTTACAAGAATCTTCATTTGTTTTACATGTAAGTGAAGTAAAAGAATTAATTAATAATTTTGCTAAAAAATATAATTTATTTATTCGTTCTTATAATAATGATTCATTTTTAATTATTGGTGAAGAAGAAAATTATTTAAATATTGCTAAAGATAAATTTTCTATCATGGATGAAATGCGTGAAATGGCTGAAAAAAATGATAATCCTTTAACAATATCAATTGGTATTGGAAAAGGTAATACCACAAGTATTTTAAGAACAAGTGAATTGTCTTATATGGCTTTAAATATGGCATTATCACGTGGTGGTGATCAAGTAGTTATTAATGCTTTTGGTAAACCATTAGAATATTATGGTGCCAAAAATGAAATAAAACAAACAAGATCCCATGTTAGAGGACGTGTTCTTGCTGCATCATTAGCAAATTTAGTTAAAGCTAGCAAAAATGTTATTATCACTGGGCATAAAAATGCCGATTTTGATGCTATTGGAGCTTCTCTTGGTATCTATGCAATTTGTAAAAGTTTAAAGGCAAATGCTTATGTATTATATGAAGATGATTTAATTGAACTTTATACAAAACGTGCTTTTAAATCAACATTTACTTCATCTGAAATTTCAGAAATGACAATTTCCAATCAAAAAGCTTTGCAAATTGCTACAGAACAAACTTTATTAATTATTGTTGATACGCATAATAAAGATATGATTTTATTACCTAAACTTGTAGACATATGTAAAGATATTTGTGTTATTGACCACCATAGAAAAGGAGATTCATTTATTGACAATCCTATTTTCCAATATCATGAACCCCAATCAAGTTCTGCTTCCGAATTGGTTACTGAACTTATTTTCTATCAAGCTAATAAAGTAAATTTATCTGAAGATATTGCTAATTTCTTATTAGCAGGAATGAGCTTAGATACTAAATTTTTCAAGGTTGGCACTAGTGGTAAAACTTTTGAAATGGCTATGATTTTGAAAAATTATCAAGCAAGTAGTGAAGCTGTCAGCGATTTCTTTAGAGAAGAATATGAAGAGAAAAAATTATTAAGTAGTATTGTCAATAGTGCTACTGCCATCGCTGTAGGAATTTATATGGCAAAAGCTAGCGAAGATGATATTATTACTCGTACTACATTATCTAAAGTTGCAGATGAAATATTAGATATTAAAGGAGTTCAAGCTGTTTTTGTTATTGGTAGAACAGCTAAAAATCAAATATCTATTAGTGCAAGATCAACACCAGATTTTAATGTTCAATTAATTATGGAATCATTAGGTGGTGGGGGCCATTTTTCCAAAGCGGCCACTCAAATTGAAAATACTTCAGTTGAAAATGCTGCATCTGCTTTAAGAGAAAAAGTAAAAATATATTTACGAGATGGAGGACGCGTTTAGGAGGAAACCTATGAAAGTAATTTTAATACAAGATGTTAAAAATGTTGGTAAGAAAGACCAAGTTGTAGAAGTCTCAGAAGGATATGCTAACAATTTCTTAATAAAAAAAGGTTTAGCAATTGTTCAAAACAAAGCTAATTTAAATGATTTAAATCGACAAAAAGAAGAAAGTAAAAAACTAGATATTTTAAAAAGAGAAGAAGCAGTCGAATTAAAAAATAAGTTAATGAATATTGTTGTTGTTTTTAAAACTCAAGCTGGTCTTGAAGGACGTCTTCATAATGCTATAACATCAAAAATGTTAGAAGATGAATTAAATAATATTTATAATATTAAAGTTGACAAGAAAAATTTTAAAAATTTTATGCCAATTAAAGCTTTAGGTAAAGCTACTGTTGATGTAATTTTATATAAAGATATTATTGGCAAAATTAATATTGAAGTTGTTGAAAAATAATAAGTCTTAGGAGGGCTAAGAAGTATGGATTTACCTTTTAATGCCGAAGCCGAAAAACAAGTTTTAGCAAATATGATATTTTCTCAGGATATTTTGATAGATACTTTATCAAGATTAACTGTAGATGATTTTTATGTTACTGAACATAAAATTATTTTTACTACTTTAAAAAATATTTTTGAAAGTAATAAAGCAAAAGTAGAACCATATGCATTAATAGATAAACTTTCTATTGATGGAAATTTAGAAAAAGTCGGGGATGCTTCATATATTTTAGAATTGGTAGATTCATATCATGATATTGCAAATGCAACTTATTATATAAATTCTGTTTCTGAAAAAGCAATTTTAAGAAATATTATTGTTTTTTCAAATAATGTGGTTAATAAATGGCCGCAAGAATCATCTGGTGATATACCAAGTTATATAAACAAAGTTGAAAAAGAAATCACAGATATCACTAAAAAAAGAAGAGTTGAAGATTTTGTTCCTATTACTGAAGCTTTTGATCGTTATAAAACAAGAGTGGCCTACATTAAGCAAAATGGAGCTAATGTTGATGGATTAACAACAGGATATAGTATTTTTGATAGTATTACATTTGGATTTAAACCAAGTGAAATGACAATTTTAGCTGCAAGACCATCAGTTGGAAAATCAGCTTTAGCCTTAAATTTTTTATATCGTGTAGCTTTAAGAACTAAAAAACCATGTGTTTTTTTCTCGTTGGAAATGGGACTTGATTCCTTAACTGATAGGATTTTAGCTTCTAAAAGTGGTGTTGCAAATAGAAAAATTCAAACAGCAAATTTTAATAAAGAAGAAGAAAGACGCCTTCATAATGCTATGAGAGATATTTCTAATTCAAATTTATTTATTGATGAAACTCCAGCTATTAAAGTTGTTGAAATTCGTGCAAAAGTTAATAAATTATATTCACGTTTTGGTGAAATGGGCTTAATTGTTATTGACTATATTGGTTTAATTACTCCAGATGTTAAAAATAAAAAAGATGTTCCAAGAAGTTTAGAAATAGGTGAAATTTCTGCATCATTAAAAGCTTTAGCAAGAGATTTTAAATGTCCTATTTTAGTGCTTGCTCAATTAAACCGTAATGTAGATGATAGAAAAGATAAAACACCTATTTTTTCTGATTTGAAGGAATCGGGTTCTCTTGAACAAGATGCAGATGTTGTATTGTTTATTGATAGACCAGATTATGGAAAAAACGAAAAAAATGATCAAGAAGCTAATGATGATAAAGCTTCTGATTCAATGGTTAAAGTCATTGTTGCTAAAAATAGAAATGGTAGTACAGCTACTATTGATTTTATGTTTCAAAAGCATATTAGCCGTTTTGTCGAAATGGATAACACATTTGAAAATGAAAAAAAAGAAAATGAAGGATAAGTATGAAGTATTATTTGTTAGCTAGTGGCTCTGGCGGTAATTGTACCGCTTTAGAAAATGATAAACACGAAATATTGTTGATAGATTGTGGCCTAGCCATTAAAGAAATAAAAAATAGGTTAAAACAAGTTAATCTTGATTTTTCAAATGTCAAAAAAGTTTTAATCACACACATGCATACAGACCATGTAAAATCATTAAAATATTTTGATGAAAAAGATGTTTATATTAATTATTTATGTGGTATGAATGAATATAATCAATTTGATTATTACCAAACATTAGAAATTTTAGATTTTAAAATATATACATTACCATTATCACATGATACTCAAGGAACAACAGGTTTCTTAATTGAATATAATGGCGAAAAGATGGCTTATATAACTGATACAGGCTATGTACATGAAAATGTTCAAAAAATAATTAATAATTGTGATATATATTGTTTTGAAAGTAATCATGATCCTAGACTTTTAATGTTAACTAAAAGGCCAATTATGTTAAAGCAAAGAATTTTATCTTCAGTTGGTCATTTATCTAATCAAGATAGCGCATATGTCTTAGGAAATATTATTGGGCCAAGAACTAAAGAAATTGTTTTTCTTCATCGCTCTTTAGAAGCAAATAGTGAAGAAATGTTACTTGAAACATTTTTGCAAATAATGGATAAAATGAAAGTGGATATTTCAAAAATTAAAATTAATATTGCTAAACAAGATGAACCAATTATATATGGGCAAAATACACCATTAATAAAAATTACTAATTGATAAAATATTAAAATTATTTTATAATTTGTGCATGGTGAACAAAAATGATAACAAATAAAGCATATTTTAAATTGGAAAATCCAAATGAAAGAAATATTTTAAAAAAAATATTAGAAGAATCTTTTCAAGAAATTTCTATAAATTGGTTAAATGATGTTGCAACATTAGAAACAGTTAATAAAGAAAATTTTCAATTACAATTATGCAAAATTTTATCAACTGCATTTTTGGATTTTAATTTACAAGTTTCTTTTTTAATTGTTCCTTTTTTTAATGATATTTTTTTAAAATACATTTATAAACTAAATTCTGAAGTTGCAAGTGCTTTTGAAATATTTATAAGATATATTGATGATCCAATAGTAAAAAAAGATTCTATAGCATTAGTGAAAAAAATAAGTGATAATGATTTAGATACATTAAAAGCATTTTTAAAATGTAATGCAAATTCTTCTTTAACCGCTAATGAATTATATGTTCATAGAAATACTTTAAATTATCGCATTAATCATTTAATAAATGATTTAAATATTGATATAAGAGACTTAAATACTTTGATGTTTTTAAATTTAATTATTAATATTTGTGCATAGTGCACAATACATTTTTAAAATTATGATGTATAATAATATCAAACAAAAGGAGAAATTCATATGGCAACATTAAAATTTGTAAATATTAATAAAGTTTACGATAGTAAAGTTCAGGCTGTTTTTGATTTTAATTTAGATGTAAGAGATAAAGAATTTATTGTCTTTGTTGGCCCATCAGGTTGTGGTAAAACAACAACATTAAGAATGGTAGCTGGACTTGAAGAAATTACTTCTGGAGAATTGTATATTAATGATCGTTTAGTTAATGATATTGCTCCAAAAGATAGAGATATTGCAATGGTTTTCCAATCATATGCCCTATATCCTCATATGACAGTATTTGACAATATGGCATTTGGTTTGAAACTAAGAAAAATTCCAAAAGAAGAAATTGAAAAAAGAGTTAATGAAGCAGCTGCTATTTTAGGCCTTGAACCTTATTTAAATAGAAGACCTAAAGCATTATCAGGTGGACAAAGACAAAGAGTTGCACTTGGAAGAGCAATTGTTAGAAATCCTAAAGTTTTCTTAATGGATGAACCTTTAAGTAACCTAGATGCAAAATTAAGAGTACAAATGAGATCTGAAATTGCAAAAATTCACCAAAGAGTAGGTGCTACAACAATTTATGTTACTCATGACCAAACAGAAGCTATGACAATGGCAACAAGAATTGTCGTTATGAAAGATGGTCATATTCAACAAATTGGTACACCAAAAGAAGTTTATAACTATCCAGCAAATGTTTTCGTTGGTGGCTTTATTGGCGCTCCAGCAATGAACTTTTTACGTGGAAAATATATAGATGGTAAATTTGTTATTGAAGCTGATAAAACTCAAAGAAGAATTGAAATTGAATTAACAGAAGAATTACGTTTAAATATTCAAGGTTATGAAAATGAAGAAGTTATTTTAGGTATTAGACCTGAAGATATTTATGTTGATGGACCAATGGTTGAAAAATATCCTGGTGCTACAACAGAAATTGAATGTGATGTTGTTGAACTTTTAGGCCACGAATTAATTGTTTATGGTTTTATGAATGGTCAAAGAATTATTATTAAAACAAGTGCAACACATGATATTCAAGTTCATGATAAATTAAACTTTACGTTTGATATGAGTAGAGCTCATTGTTTTGATCCAACAACAACAACTCGTCTTGTTTATAAGAAAGAAAAACTTGGTGCTCAAAATAATGAAAATGTAGAAACTGATGAAGCAGAATCATTAGAAAACACTGATAAAGCCAAATAATTATTTTGTAGACAATTAAATATAAAGCAATTATAATTGAAAATGTAAGCAATCCCAACTATAATTGCTTTTTTGTTGTAAAAGGATAAAGAAATATGGCAATATTATCAGTAAATAATTTATATAAATCATATAATGGCAATGTCATTTTAGATGATATTTCTTTTACTATTAATAAAAATGATAAAGTTGCAATTGTTGGCGATAATGGCGAAGGAAAAACCACCTTATTAAAGATTTTAACAAAAGAAATAGAAGCAGATAAAGGAAATATTTATATAGATGATAATAACGTTATAGGTTACCTTTCACAAAATATTATTAATGATGTATCAAATACTTTATTAGAAGAAATGGAAAGTGCTTTTTTAGATTTGCATAAAATAGCTAAAGAAATGAATGAATTAGTTGACAAAATGGCAATTTATGAAAACAAACAATATATTGAAAGATATTCATATTTGCAAGAATTATATCTTAATAAAGGAGGGTATGAATATCAATATCAAATAAAACAAATGCTTAATAAATTTGGTTTTGATGAATCATATTATCAAAGAACATTAAAATCTTTTTCTGGTGGTGAAAGAACTAGGGTGGCATTTGCAAAACTATTATTAAAAAATCCATCTATATTATTGCTAGACGAACCTACAAACCACTTGGATTTAGCAATGATAGAATGGTTGGAAAAATATTTAAAATCATATTCTGGTACAATTGTTTTGGTTTCACACGATCAGGTTTTTATTGATAATATTGTTACTAAAATAATTGAAATTGAAAATCATAAGGCAACAATGTATACAGGCAACTATTCAACTTATGTTATTGAAAAGCAGCAAAATTATGAACATTTATTAAAATCTTACAAAGTTCAAGAAAAAGAAATAAAACGATATGAAATGTTGATTCGAAAATTTAAACCAAAACCAACAAAAACATCTTTTGCTCAGCAACTTGAAAAAAAATTAGATAAAATGGAAAAAATTGAGTTGCCAAAAATAAAAAAGAAAAATATACATGCCAAATTAGAAAGTAACTTAAGTCCTTATAATGTAAAATTACATGTTTGTGAAAATTTATTATTTGGTTATAATAATGTTGCACTAACTGAACCATTAAATCTTTTAATTAAAAATCAGGATAAAATATGTATTATGGGTAAAAATGGTTCTGGAAAAACAACAATGTTAAAATGCATAATGCAAAATGAAAATAAAATTAGTGGATTTAATAATGATCTAAGAGACAACATAAAATATTTTTATTTTGATCAAACTCAAGAAATTCTCAATCCAGATTTAACTTTATTTGATACTATACATGATGAATTTCCATTAATGAATGATAGCGAAGTTAGAAATATTTTAGGTAGATTTTTATTTAGTGATGATGAAGTTTTTAAATATAATAGTGACTTATCTGGTGGAGAAAAAATTCGCCTTATCTTTGCCATCATTTCTTTAAGAAATTATGATATTTTATATCTAGATGAACCTACAAATCATCTTGATTTTACAACAAAAAGAGTTATTTCAGATATATTAGAAGATTATCCTGGAACTATTGTTATGGTTTCTCATGATCGTTATTTTGTAAACAGAGTGGCAAATAAAATTATTTATTTGATGAATAAAAAATTTATTATTGAAGATGGAAATTATGATCATTTTATTTCTTTACATGATTTATCAAGTGATTCAATTAATTTTATGAATAAAAAGGATAACATAAAAGCTAAACCACAAAATATCATTAATAAAAATAATAAAAATTTAACAAAAGAAAAAATCAAATTAGAACAAAAATTAGAAATGTTACTAAATGAATTAGATGAATTAAATAATAATATAAATGATGATAAAGAATATAATTGGATTGATTATCAAAATATGCAAAAGCAAATAGAAAATAAAGAACAAGAAATCGATGAATTAATTAAGAAATTAGAATCATATAATTAATTGTTATTTTATTAAATAAATATAAAAAAATAATTAAGGACAATAATTGAAAAAGTAGAAATGTATTTTCATAGTGTTTATTTTTTTAAATAAAAATAGTATAATTAAATAGCAAACTTTCAAAGGAGACTAACTAATATGCCAAATATCAATAAAAAAGAAGTTGTTACAAAAGAATATTATGATGAATTACAGGCCCAATATAGACATTTACTTGATGTTGAAAGACCACAAGTTTTGCAAGAATTAGCAGAAGCTCGTTCTCAAGGTGACTTATCAGAAAATGCTGATTATGATGCTGCTAGAAATAAACAAGCTGAAATAGAAGCAAAAATTAGAGAAATTGAATATACTTTAAGTAATATTGAAGTAGCACGTGAAAAAACTTCTAAAAATAAAATTAATGCTACTAGTACAGTTGTACTTTTAGATTGTGAAGATAATGAAGAATATACTTATCAATTAGTTGGTTCTATTGGTTCAGATCCTAATAGTTTTAAAATTACTACTGAATCTCCATTAGGAGCAGCATTACTTGGTAAAGAAGTCGGCGATGAAGTTGAAGTTATTTGTGGCGATGGCTCAAGTTATAAAGTAATTATCAAAGCAATAAAATAAATTAAAGTAATTATAAAAGAAAATCACTAAGATAATTGTAGGAGGATGTTTTTTATGAAAACAATTATTGGAGTGATTTTTTTAGTTTTTTTAATAGTTATTGGCATGAGCGCTATTGAGTATAATGAAGCACTATTTTATAATAGTGCAGGTTTACAAAAAAATAGTACTGAAGTAAGTAATGATATTTTTTCAAGTGAAGAAGATACAACATATGAAGTTACATTGTCTGGTGAAATTAAAAATGAAGGTTGTTATACAGTAAATGAAGGAGATTTTTTATTAAATGCCATTCAATTAGCCGGAGGTTTAACAATTAATGCAGATGCTACTTGTTTTAATAATTATTTACCTATAACTGAAGATTTATCTATTTATATTCCTGCCACAAGTGATATAAATAAAATATCATTGAATAAAGCAACAATAGAAGAATTAATGAGTTTATCTGGTGTTGGACAAACCATTGCTAATCGCATAATTGATTATCGTTATAATAATGGCGGTTTTAAATATCTTGAAGAAATAATGAAAGTTGATGGTTTAGGACAAGCCTTTTTTGAAAAATCTAAAAATAAAATATGTCTTTAAAGGGAAGTATATTTTATCTATTTTTAAGTGCTATATTAGGAATTGGATTTGCCTATACTCATTCTATTATTATAATTGTTGCTTCAATAATATTATTAATAATAATTTTTAAAAAATTTTCATATCAAAACGCTATTATTTTTTTAGTGGTTTTTCTGTTTTTTAATCTATATCGCATAAATAAAGAACCAATTGTAAAAAATGATGATTTTAATAATGTAGTAATTGTCGAAGAAACAAAACCAAGTTATATGATAGTTTATAGTAAAGATAACAAATGTAAGTATTTAGTTTATCTTGAAGAAGAAACATTTCAAATAAAAGATCAATTATCAATAAAAGGAAATATAAAAAAAATTGAAAATGATTTAGAATTAGATGTTTTTGATTTTAAAGAATATTTAAATCATCAACGTGTTTTCTTTGAGTTAGAACCAATTGAAATTGATGTTGTTAAAACAAATCAATCACTATCAAATAATATTGTAAACAAATTAACATCTAAATTAACTGATGAAAGTTATGCAATGACCCAAATGCTTCTTTTTAATGATAAATATGCCGATGTTGAAACTTATAATGCCTTAAAAAATATTAATGCTTTACATCTATTTGTTGTTTCTGGATTTCATATATCATTTTTCTTTAATTTGATTATGAAAATTTTTAAAAAGAAAAAAAATATAGGTTATATTATTGCTTTTAGTATTATATCTATTTATGTTTTTTTACTTGATTTTTCTATAAGTGCTACAAGAGCATTATTAACATTAATTTTAATAACATTTTGTAATAAAATTTTTAATAGACTTGATTGTATTTCATTGACTGGATTATTATTTTTATTGATAGAACCTTTAAATATTTTTAATTATTCTTTTATTATGACCTATCTTATGACAATCACAATAACTTTTTCAAGCAATGCTTTAAAAGATTATCATAAAATAATCCAGTTATTAGTAAATTCATTAATTTGTTTTTTAGCAATGATGCCTATTCAATTATTATTAAATTACAAAATTAATTTTATTAGTTTATTAAGTAATATTATTTTAAGTTATATTGTAATGGGAATTTTTATTTTATGTTTATTTGGTTTGCCTTTGTCTTTAATTAATGGCAATTTATTTGGAAAAATATATGAAGTTTTTAATAATTTAGTTAATAAAATTAGTCAAATTGATTCCTCAATAACATTTGGCAGTTTAAATGTTTATTTATTAGTTGCATATTATGCTATATTTATATTATTTATTTTTTATTTAGAGAAGAAAGAAATATCCAAAATTGCCTTAAATATTACTTTAATATTTTTCTTTTTTATTTGTTTATATAATCGTAATTTCTTTGTATTTTATCAACAAGTTACTTTTTTAAATGTATATCAAGGTGATTGTGCCATTATACAAGATTCATTTAATGGCAAAGTGATGCTAATTGATACAGGAGGACTTACTAATTATGATATAGCTAATAAAAAAATAATGCCATATTTAAATTATCATGGCATAAGAAAAATAGATGTTGTTGTAATATCGCATAATGATTATGATCATTGTGGAGCTTTAGAAACTTTAAAAAAAGAAATAGTTATTAAACAAATAATAAATGATCCAAGCATTGAAAATATTAAGATGGGGAAAATTAATTTAGAAAATTTAAATAAATATTATACTAATTCTAGCAGTGAAAATGATCATTCTTTAGTTTTATATGGGAATATATGTAATTATAATTTTTTGTTTACTGGTGATATATCAAAAACAATTGAAAAACAAATTATTACAAATAATCCTTATTTAGATGTTGATATATTAAAAGTTGCTCATCATGGCTCAAAAAGCTCAAGTGATAGTGAATTTATAGAAGCAATATCACCAACATATGCTATTATAAGTGTAGGAGCCAATAATTTTTATGGCCATCCTACTAAAGAAGTATTGGATATTTTAAATAAAAATGATGTAATTGTTTATCGAACAGATATAAATGGTACCACAAGATTTAAAGGAGAAATATTTAATAAATGTTTTATAGATAGTGCAAAATAATGTATAATATTTATGAGGAATTTAAAAATGATAAGGTTATTAATTAGTGAATCTTCGATTTTACTTAAATCAAAATTAAATAATTATACAAATGATGTTTTAGAAAGCAAAAACGAATTTAATTATTGTGTTTTTGATTTTGAAGAAACATCTTTAGATGATATTATAACAACATTAGAAAGCCCTTCTTTTTTTGGTGAAAAAAAAGTAATTGTTTGCAAAAACCCATATTTTTTTAAAGATGAAAAAATGAAATTACCTTTTGAAAACAATTTAGAACAATTTTTGAAATATTTAAGTAATCCTAATCCAGACAATGATTTAATTGTTGTGTGTCCAGAAAAATATTATAATAACAAAAATAAATATTTTAATGCATTAAGCAAAGTATCAGAAGTAGAAAATTTATTATTTGAAGATGAAAAGGATTTTACAAATTATGCCAATATGTTATTGAAAGGAACTAAAATTTCTTTAGATAATGATGCTAAAAATTTATTAATAAATAGATGTCTTGGTGATGTTTGCAAACTTGAAAGAGAAATTGCAAAATTGTCATTATATCCTGAAAAAATAGATGTTGATATAATTAATAAAATGGTAGCTAAACCATTAGAAGATGATGTTTTTGAATTATCAAATGCTATTTTGAAAAAAGATCATAAACAAATAATGCAGATATATAATGATTTAAAACTTTTAAAAATAGAACCAATTAATTTAATTAGTTTACTTGCTAATCAATTTCGTTTAATGTTACAAGTTAGTATCTTAAAAAATCAAAATTTAACAGATAATGAAATTGCTACTACTTTAAATGTACATCCTTATAGAATAAAACTAGCTAAACAATATATCCAACAAAATTATTCTTTAAATACAATAAAAAATATTTTATTAGATTTATCTGATTTAGATTATAAAATTAAAATAGGCGAATATGATCGTTATGTCGATTTTGAACTTTTTTTAGCAACAAAATAAGATTTGTAAATTTCACTGACATTTTGCCAAAAAATATGATAAAATATTATTAGTTAAGGGGGATTTCACATGTTTTCAATTAATGATTGCGTAGTGCATAAAACAGCAGGTGTTTGCATTATAAATAATATTGTTTATTGTGATTTTGGCAATGGAAAACAAGAATATTATTATTTGCTCCCTAAATATCCAACAACAACAAATAAATCTTTAGAAATTTATCTTCCTGTTGATAAAGAAACTAATTTTATACGTAAACCAATTGATAAAGATACAGCTGAATTAATTATCAAATCATTTCCACAAATGGACATTTTTTGGGTAAACGATAGTAAAGCACGAAAAGCAAAAATTGAAGAAATTTGGCATAGTGGTAATTTTGTTGAATTGTGCCGTGTTGTAAAACTTTTATACAAAAATCAGGAAGAATTACCACGACCAATTAGTCCAACAGAAAGAGTAATGCTTAATAAAATAAGAAATCATGTTTTTGATGAATTTGCTATTGCTTTAGATATTATGCCTGAAAATGTTGAAAATTATATAAATAATCATGTTTTAAATTAGAAAGGATAATAAAATGTTTGAAAAAAATAAATTGTTACCATTTCTTGTTTTATCTTTATCATTAATGATTTGTAGTTGTGATACCATAAATAATTCAGATTCATCAATTGATACTAGTACTGACACTGCTTCTTTAGAAAATTCATCAACAAATGAATCAAGTTCTAGTCTTAATTCTTTAGATTCATATAAAGAAAACGAACATGATGATACAATCTATACTACTTTAGTAAAATTAGATGATATTAAAATTGAAATTAATGAAAGATATAGTTTAAAAAGAGCTTTAAAATCATTAAAAGATGTTAAAGTTACTTTTAAAGATGAAGATATTGCAACTTTTGATGATACCACAAAACAAGTAATAGGTCTTAAAAAAGGTGTAACTGCTCTAATTTTATCTTCTCAAGACAAACTCCAAAAAGTATATGTTCAAGTTGATGATATTGGAAAATATAGTGGTAATTTTAGTTTTGATTATTTTCATCTTGAAGATAAAAAAATTGTCGCATTTGGTGATTCTGTTACGGCTGAAGCAACAATTGCTCCAAGCAAAACATATTATACTTTGTTTGCTGAACATTTTAATATGATAAAAGTTAAAAATTATGCTATAGGTGGTACTACTGGGACATATGCATATTTTGGCTCTAATGTAAATAAAGAATATAGTTATGAAACACCATATCTTGATGGCTGTAGAGTTGTAAATAATGCTGTTAATAATAATGAAATAAATGATGTCGATTATGCTTTTATTGCTTATGGTCATAATGATCAATATTTTCAACCACCAATTGATGTTAAGGGCGATGAAAATGTAAACATTAATAATTTTTCAACTTGTAATTCATTTAGTGGTAGTTATCGTTTTATGATTAGCAAGTTAAGATCTGCTAATCCAAATATAAGAATTATTTTATTAGGTTGTACATATTCTGAATATGATAAAACAAATCCAACACGATATGCAGTTGATAAAGACCACCCTATAACTTATGCTGATTATTGCCAAGCAATTGATGACATTTCTATTGAAATGAGATGTCGTTTAATACTTCCTTGGAATTATATGAAACAATATTTTGATTATAATAATGGTGGATTTTATTATAAAGATTCAGTTCATTTAACTGGAAATGGTCATCAAAAATTATATGAATATATAATTGAAAATTAAATAATTTATAAAAAAATGGCAACTAATCGTTGCCATTTTTAATGATATGACTTATTCAATATCTATAACGCCATAGCCTCCACTTTTTCTTTTATAAACGACAGAAACAGTGTGATCTTCAATATCTTCATATATAAAGAAATCATGGTCTGTTGAATCCATTTCCATAATAGCATCATCTAATGTCATTGCTTGTGGATGAATAGTTTTATTTTTAATATAAATATCTTCTTTTGGCTCATCTTCATCTAAAACGCCAAATGTTCTGCCAAGATTTGTTTTATTACTTGAACGATCAAGACGAGCTTTTACTTTTTTGATTTGTGAAATTAATTTATCAACTGCAATTTCAACAGCATCTAAAAGTTCATCTGATTCAACTTCACTTCTTAATAGTAGATAAGGAGTAGGAATTGTAATTTCTACTTTTGACCTATTATTTCTAAATTTAACAACAATACGGCAATCAAAATTTTCACTTTTATAAAGTAGTTTTTCAACTTTTGAAAATTCATTAATAATTTTTTCTTGTACTTTTTGAGAAATTTTGGTTGCACCACTACAAATAAATTGATATTTCATATAAACGTACCTCCTAGATATATTATACATCTTAAATTTTAAAAAAATAGACTTTTAATATAAGTCATATTATGATAGAATAGACTTGTTGAGTACGAATTATAAAAAATTTTCTTTTAAAAAATTACTAATTGTATCGATGCTTTTTTGTGATAAAGATATTTTACCGTTTGTTTGTTTATTCATTCTTGAAATACGTCTTTTACAAATAGAACGAATTGCATCTACTTTTAAATATGAATGAGCATTGGCATTTTCTAAATTTAATTCATCAATAATACCCAAATCTAAACTTAATTTACTACTTGGAATTGGCTTGCTTGATAATGGAATAACTATAATATTACCTAAATCAATGGCCCAAACAACAGCATAATGTCCTTTTTTATTCATATCTGATAATTCAGTTCCTACATTAATGCCAAATTCAACCCAAACAATGTCTCCTTTTTTTAAATCATCTGGTTGTGGTAAATAACTACTTTTTTGTAATGATTGTTTTAAATATGTTGTTTTTTTATCAAACCATTCTACAAATTCAGTGGCAATTTCACTATCAATATTTGCTAATTTTTTTTCAATGCTTTGTGTGACTTTAACAAATTTTTCTTGGGCCTTTTTGTCACGCTTATATTTCAAATAATCACCTCATTAGAAGTTACATTCTCCTTCTACATCATATGCAGTGACTTTTTTAATTTTTACTTTAACATATTCTCCTATGATTAAGTCTTTTTTACTATGGATGATAAAACGTCCATCATCAGCATCTGGTGCATAGAGATAACTTCTTCCATAATAATTATTACCATCATAGTCCTCAATTAATACATCATGAACTTCATTAATTCTTTTTTTGTTTAATTCTAAAGAAATTTTTTGTTGTAATTCCATAATTTCTTTAACTCTTTGTTTTGCGACTTTTTTTGATATTTGGCCTTTTAAATTATAAGCAATTGTATTTTCTTCTTTTGAAAAAGCAAAGGCACCTAAATGGTCAAATTTAACTAAAGAAATAAATTCTTTTAGTTCTAAAAAATCTTGTTCATTTTCTTGTGGAAATCCTAAAATTAATGTTGTTCTTAAAACAGCATTAGGAATATTTTTTCTTATTTTTTCTATAATATTTAAATATTTTTCTTTTGTTCCTGTACGCCCCATTAAATTTAATAATCTATTATTACAATGTTGAATTGGAATATCAAAATAAGGCATTAAATTATGGTTTTCTTTAAAAATATTAATTAATTTATCAGTAATTCTATCAGGATATAAATACAAAACTCGAAAATAAGTTTGAGAATTTAATTTTACTAAATCTAATAATAATTCTTCTAAACCATAATTTGTATATATATCTTTTCCATAACGAGTTGGATCTTGTGCTATAACTATAATTTCTTTTTTACCTAAATAAATAAGGCGTTTTGCATCATTAATAATTTGTTCTTTAGTATATGAATGATAATCATTTCTAATAATAGGAATAGCACAATATGCACAGCGATTTGAACAACCTTCACCTATTTTAAGATATGCAACAGGCAAAGGATTAGACAAACTTCTTTTTAATGGATCATATGTTTTAGGCAAATTTTCATTAAATAATTTATTTAATTGTTCACCAATGGTGTCATATTCATCAACACCAACAATTAAATCAATTTCAGGGATATCTTTTGCAAGTTCTTGTTTATAGCGCTTAGCTAAACAACCAATAACAACAAGAAAAGCATTAGGGCTTTTTTGTCTAATTACATCAAAAATAGTATCTATTGCTTCTTTTTTGGCACTTTCGATAAATCCACATGTATTGATAAAAATAGCATCACTAGTAGGAATATCATCGATTATTTGAATTTCACGACTTTCTTTAAGTAAACCTAAAATATATTCGCTATCTACTAGATTTTTTGCACATCCTAAAGATATAAATGATATTTTCATATTATAAAAGATTGTCTAAAGAAACGATTAATTGCTCTATTTCTGCTAAATTTTTACATTTAGCGCCCGCAGCATTATCGTGTCCTCCTCCATTAAAATTAGTTGCTACATCATTGATTTTAATTCCACGTGAACGAATAGATACACGCCATTTGTATTCATCTTCAACTTCAATATCTTCTGTTACTTGTACCCAAATTTTAATTTCTTCATAGCCTGAATATAAATTAACAAAAGCTTTCACTTGTTCACGCCAAATATTAAAATCTTTTAAAGTTTGATCTGAAATAATATAATAAGCAACACCTTTATCTGTGAACTTTGTAATTTCATAAATATATTTAATAATTTTTAAATCACTAATTGATTTGACATACATTTTGTTATATATATCTTGAAAATCAAATCCTGTTTTAAATAATTTTGCACATATTTTAAAAGTTTTTTCATTAGTATCTGAATATTGAAAACGTCCACTATCACCAACAATACCACTATATAAATAATAAGCACATTCTTTTGAGATGGTCTTTTTGAATGAAATTAACATGTCTGCAATAATTTCAGCAGCTGCTGAAGCGTGTTCATTAACAAAAGAAATGTCTCCAAAAATATCACAAAGTGGATGGTGATCAATTTTTATAACACAATTTGCTTTTTCAAGATATTCTTTGCCATCAATTCTTGGCTGATTTGCAACGTCAACCACAATGCATAAATAATTATCTAATTCTTGTTTTAATGTATCAGTTACAGGATACAATTTTGGTGAAAAAATTTTATGTGGCTCACCAAGAGCATAAACCTTTTTTTTAGGAAAATTATCTTTTATCCAATATAGTAAACCAAATTGGGAACCAGAAGCATCAAAATCAGGAGCTTCATGTCTTAAGATAATAATTGTGTCATATTTAATAATAGCATCTAAAACTTTTTTATAAATCTTATTCATGTTTTAGACCCTTAATAATTTCATATGTATCTTTACACATCATTAATTCTTCATTTGTTGGAATGACAAATACATCTATTTTTGAATCTTTATTTGAAATTAAATATCCTTTACCCCCACAAATTTCAACTTTATTTTTCTCACCAACAGTATATTCAATTCCTAAAGCTTTAGAAATCATAGGAATAAGAACACTTCTAGTTGAAATTGAGTTTTCTCCAACACCTGCTGTTAAAACAATGGCATCACAACCACCAAGTTCAACAAAATATGAACCAATAAATTGAGCAATTCTTGTACAATAAACTTTTCTAGCTAAAAAACTATTTTTATCATTTTCAGCTTCGCCTTTATCAATATCTCTCATGTCACTTGATCTATTATTTGACATACCAAGCAAACCAGAATCATAATTACAAATATGATTCATTTCATCAGGAGTAAGGTGCTCTTTATTCATAATATATGTTAAAATTGATGGATCTAAATCACCGCTTCTAGTACCCATAGCAATACCACCAAGAGGAGTAAATCCCATTGATGTATCAACAGACTTACCATTTTCAATAGCACAAATTGAAGCGCCACTTCCTAAATGACAAGAAATTAGTTTTACATCTTTTTTATAATATTCTTTCATAACAGAGGCAATATATTTATGAGAAGTTCCATGAGCTCCATATCTTCTAATTTTATAATCTTTATAATAATGATATGGAAGAGGATAAATATATCTTTCTTCTGGAATTGTTTGATGGAAAGCAGTATCAAAAATCATAGTATGAACTGCATTAGGAATAATTTGTTTAAATGCTAAATAACCATCATGTTCAGCTTTGTTATGATGTGGTGCTAGTTCAGCAAGTTCTAACACTTTGTTTTCAACATCTTTAGTAACAATTTCAGCTTTTGAAAAATATTCTCCTCCTTGAACAATTCTATGTCCAACACCTTTTATATCATCAACTTTGTCGATAATATGAAATTCAGTAAATTTATCCATTATGGCTTTAACAGCATCAGGATGATTATTAATTACTGCATCTCTAATTTCCCATGTAGAGTTTTTATCATCTTGATAATTATATTTAACAGTTACAATTGCATCTTTCAAACCTATTCTTTCAACCTGTGCTTTAGCAATTAATGTTTCACTTGGCATTTCAAGTAATTGGACTTTTAAAGAAGAACTTCCAGCATTTACAGCTAATATTTTCATAAATAAAACCTCCGTTTTTTAAATAATTTTCACCATTAATTTTACTATTTGCATAGTAAAAAGTCAAAAAGTATTATTGAAAGAAAAAAGGTATTCAATTATAATTATCTGTATGAAGAAATACCCAAGCGGTTTAAGGGGGCAGTTTCGAAAACTGCTAGAGGTTAACACCTGCAAGGGTTCGAATCCCTTTTTCTTCGCCAGTTACGGACAATGATTGCAAAGAATCATTTATAAATATAAAAAATTTAATTGGTTTAATTTTTAATAAAAATGTTTTAAATCGACATTTTTTAAAAATTATGTTGCTTAATTTAATAAAACGTTTTGCTAAAATGTAGGTGTAAAAAAAGGAGAAATTTAAAAAATGAACACAGATAAAATTTATGCAGAACGTATTGCAACAGAATATGCCCCAAAGGATGATATGAAAATTAAACAATTAAAAAAATTAGATAACAAAGCAAAACAACCAGCTAATATTTTTGCTTATTCATTTGGTATAATAAGTGCAATTATTTTAGGTGTCGGTATGTGTTTATCAATGAAAGTTATTGGCTCTGGAAATATTGCTATGATTTTAGGAATATTAATTGGAATAATTGGTATTATCGGTTGTAGTGTAAATTATTTTATTTATAAAAAGATGCTAGCCAAAGGTAAAAATAAATACGGAAATGATATAATAAAACTTGCAAAAGAAATTAGTGAAGAATAATAAAATAATTTTGAAAGGAAAGTAAGCATGTGAATAAATCAGAAAGTAAATATTACCATACTTCACTTTTAATGAATCAAGCCTTTGTTGAACTATTAAACAAAAAAGAATATGAATTTATAACAATTAAAGAAATATGTAAAAAGGCTGGAGTTAATCGTTCAACATTTTACTTGCACTATGATAACATAAATGATTTATTATTAGAGACAATATCTAATATCAATAAATCATTTTTTGAAGTTTTTAAAGATAAAGAGTTATCTTTAAAAATAAATAATAATTCCAAAAAAGATTTAATACTTATTACTCCTTACTATTTAATTCCTTATTTAAATCATGTTAAAGAAAATAAAATAATTTATAAACTTTCAACAAAATATCCTCTTTTAATGCGATCAATAGAAAAATATAAATATTTACAAAATGAAGTATTATTTCCAATTTTTAAAAATTTTGATATTGAAGAAAAATGGCAAAAATATATTTCATCTTATTATATTAAAGGAACATATGCAATAATTGAAGAATGGATTAAAGATGATTGCAAAGAAGATGTAAATGAAATATGCCAACTTATTATAAAATGTGTAAGACCTTATGAGCAAAATGAAAATAATTGAACATATAAAAAAGATAAAAAACGATTTTTCTTATAGAACTACATTATCAACGATATTTTCTTTATTAATAAATTTGGTTTTCATTATATATAATGGATATTTAGGAATTAAATATTATGATGCTTTTTCAATAGGAATAACAATTTATTATGCATTATTGTTTTGGGTGATGTTAGCAACGCTTATTGTAGAAAGAAATATTGTTAAAAATAATAAAGAGCAAAAAGATAAAATAAGAATAAAAAATTATAAAATCTCATCCATTTTTATTTTTATTATTGATTTTAGTCTTATTGCTCCAATTATTTTAATGGTTGTAAATCCAAAAGATGTGAATTTTGGATTAATTCCTGCTATTGTAATGGCCACTTATTGTGTTTATAAAATAATAAAAGCAATTATAAATTATAAAAAATCTAAAAAAACAAATAATTTATCAATAGTTTTGCTTAAAGAAATAAATATTATTGGTGCAATTGTTTCTATATTAAACTTACAACATACTTTAATTATGGTTAATGGAGGTATGAATGATGATATGAAAACATTATCTTTTGTTTCAAGTGTTGGCTTTATTATATTAATCATAATGTTTTCAATATTTTCTTTTGTTAAAAATAAAACTTTATATAAAGAAAAATAAAAATAATAAAATTATATTTCTTGACAAGTAAGTTGTCAAAATAGTAGAATGATTTCGTTAAGTTTCTAATAGAAAATATTTAGAAAATTTTAATGGCTTTGTAACGTTTTATTTGCAAATGTGTTTTTTGTAAAAAAAAACGTTTTTTTTGTTTAAAACATTGTGAAGGAGTGGTAGTATGAAATATGTTTTTGTTACAGGCGGTGTTGTTTCAGGATTAGGAAAAGGTATTGTAGCAGCTTCTTTAGGAAGATTACTAAAATGTAGAGGATTAAAAGTTGCAGCCCAAAAATTTGATCCTTATATGAATATTGATCCTGGAACTATGAATCCAATTCAACATGGTGAAGTTTATGTAACTGAAGATGGCGCAGAAACAGATTTAGATTTAGGCCACTATGAAAGATTTATTGATGAAAATTTGACAAAATATTCAAACCTTACTAGCGGTAAGGTATTTTGGAAAGTTCTTAATAAAGAAAGGAATGGTGAATATGATGGACAAACAGTACAAATTATTCCCCATGTTACAAACGAAATCAAACGATTTATTAAGAAAAATGCTGATTTAACACAAGCAGATGTTATGATTACTGAAATTGGTGGTACTATTGGTGATATTGAAAGTCAACCATTTTTAGAAGCAATTAGACAATTTTCTATTGAAGTTGGTCGTAAAAATTGTTTATTTATCCATGTATGTTTAGTACCATTTATTGCTGGATCATATGAATTTAAATCAAAGCCAACACAACATTCAGTAAAAGAATTACAATCAAATGGTATTAATCCTGATATTATTATTACAAGATCTGAAACTGATTGTGGTGAAAAAATTCGTCAAAAAATAGCATTATTTTGCAATGTGGAAGAAGATTGTGTTATTCAAAATTCAACTGCTAAATGTTTATATGAAGTACCTTTGATGCTTCATAAAAATGGTTTAGATAAAGTTGTTTGTCGCAAATTTGGATTTAGAAAAAAATGTGATTTAACTATTTGGAAAGAAATGGTTAAGTCAATACATAGTAGAAAAAATAAAGTAACTATTGCCTTGGTTGGAAAATATGTTACTTTACATGATTCATATTTATCAATTATTGAGGCATTAAATCATGCTTCATATGCTAATCATGTAAATGTTGAAATCAAATGGATTGATAGCGAAAAAGTAAAAAAATCAACTATTAAAAGCCTTTTTAAAGATGTTTATGGAATTATAGTTCCTGGAGGATTTGGCAATAGAGGTATTGAAGGAATGGTTTTAACATGTCAATATGCAAGAGAAAAAAATATACCTTATTTTGGTATTTGTTTGGGCATGCAAGTTGCTGTTATTGAATATGCAAGAAATGTCGCAAAAATATCTGATGCCACTAGTGGTGAATTTTCAAATAATGGCAGTAAAGTTATTGATATAATGGAAGATAAAAAAGGTAAAATTATTGGTGGAACAATGCGACTTGGTGCATATCCTTGTAAAATTAAAGATGATAGCATTATGCAAAGAGCATACAATCAAGAACTTGTTGAAGAAAGACATAGACATCGTTATGAATTTAATAATGAATATAGAAAAATTTTAGTAGACAAAGGACTTTTTATTAGTGGAACATCACCTGATAATAAAATTGTTGAAACTATAGAAGTAAAAGAAAACAAATTTTTTATTGGTGTTCAATTCCATCCAGAATTTAAAAGTAGACCTAATGCAGTTCATCCATTATTTTATCATTTTGTTAAATGCTCAATTGAAAAAATGGTAGGTGAGAATGTTGAAAAGTAATATTTTAAATATATTTGAAAAAGATGTTTTTACTGATAAATTAATGAAAAAAAGTTTGTCAAAAAAAATTTATAAACAATATCAAAAATTAATTACCAATAAAACACCTTTAACGATAGATGTTGCAAATGAAATTGCAAAAGCAATGAGAACGTGGGCTATGAAGAAAAAAGTAACTCATTTTACTCATTGGTTTCAACCACTTACTGGTATTACTGCTGAAAAACATGATAGTTTTTTAGATAAAGATTTAAATAATAAACCAATAAGTATTTTCACAGGAAAATCATTAATTAAAGGTGAACCTGATGCGAGTTCTTTTCCAAGTGGTGGAATGAGGAGTACTTTTGAAGCAAGAGGTTATACAGTTTGGGATCCAGCATCACCAGTTTTTATTCTAAATAATACTTTATATATTCCTACTGCCTTTTGTTCATATAGTGGAGAAGCTTTAGATAAAAAAACACCTTTATTAAAAAGTATTGAACTTTTAGATGAAAAAGCCACAAAACTTTTAAGCATATTAGGCTATCAAGTTGATAAAGTTGATACAACAGTAGGTGCTGAACAAGAATATTTTTTAATAGATAAAGAAGTATATAAAAAAAGAATCGATTTAATGAATTGCGGACGAACTTTATTTGGAGCAAGACCAGTAAAAGGACAAGAATTAGACGATCATTATTTTGGTCAAATTAAAAATCGTGTTGCAAATTATATGGCTGATTTAGATAAAAAGTTATGGGCTGTTGGTATTTATTCAAAAACGGAACATAACGAAGTTGCTCCTGCACAACACGAACTTGCTTCAGTATATGCTTATACTAATGTTGCTACTGATAATAATCAATTAACAATGACAATTATGAAACAAACGGCTTTTGAACACCAAATGGTTTGCTTATTACATGAAAAGCCTTTTGAATATATAAATGGTAGTGGTAAACATAATAATTGGTCTTTATCGGCTAATAATGAAAATCTATTAAATCCAACTAAAAATCCTAAAAATAATATTAGATTTTTATTACTTTTAACAGCAATTATCGAAGCTGTTGATAAATATAGTGATCTTCTTAGAATATCTGTTGCCAGTGCTAGCAATGATCATAGGTTAGGTGCAAATGAAGCACCACCAGCAATTATTTCTATTTTTCTAGGAAATGAATTAACAGATATTTTAGATTCTATTGAACAAAGTAAAGATTATCATCAAAAAATTCGTGAAAGAATTGATTTAAAAATTCAATCAATTCCTGAACTTATTAAAGATACATCCGATAGAAACAGAACGTCGCCATTTGCTTTTACAGGTAACAAATTTGAATTTAGAATGGTAGGTTCAAGTCAATCACTTGCAGATCCTAATATGATTTTAAATCTTATCGTTGTAAGTGTTTTAGATGATTATATTAAAGAATTAGAAAATGCTACTAATGTTCCTGAAAAAGCATTAGAAATTATAAAAAAATCTTATAAAAACCATAAAAGAATTATTTATAACGGAAACGGTTATTCAAAAGAATGGTTAGAAGAAGCAAAGGCAAGAGGACTTAATAATTTAAAAGATACTGTTTCTTCATTACAATGTTTATTAGAAAAGAAAAATATTGATTTGTTTGAAAAATATCACATTTTTTCTGAAAAAGAACTGCACGCACGTTATGAAATATTGTTAGAAAATTATTATAAAACAATATATATTGAAGCAGAGACAATGTGTGAAATGTTATATAAAAATATTTTGCCCGACATTTTTTCATATAAAAATTTCCTTGCTTTAGAAATTCATAATTTAGAAAAAATAAAATGTAGCGCTATTTATGAAAAAGAACTTTTAAATAAAATAAATGATTTATGTGATAGAATTAATGTTAGTGCTAAAAAATTAACAAATACTATTGAAAAATTTAAAATGGAAAACGATACATATTCTAAAGCAAAATATTGTCATGATGTAATGTTATCGTCAATGGAATTTTTGCGTAAAGATGTTGATAATATTGAACCATTAATTCCTAAACAATTTAATAGTTTGCCAACATATGCAGATATTTTATATAGCGTCAATGATTAAAAATTAAAAAAATAGAAACACTTTTAAAAGATACAATTTAAGAAAAATATAAAAAGTGTTTTTATTTTACTAATTAATTTAGTATAATTAAACAAATGGAGGTTAATTTATGCAAAAAGATCAAATATTAGAAATCTTAAATGCCGCTTTGTCAAGTGGTGGTGATTACAGTGAATTATTTTTTGAAGATACGAATTCTAGAAATTATTTATTAGAAAATAGCAATGTTTCTACTGCCCTAACTTCAAATGTTTATGGCTGTGGAATTAGAATTTTGAAAAAAGATAAATGTGTATATGGATATACTAATGATATTTCTTTTAATAATTTATTAAAAATGGCTAATTCTTTAAAAGATAGTTTTGAAGGAGAAAGAATTCTTAAAGTTACTAAATTAGAAAATGTTAAGAGTGCAAATCGTAATAAACCTATAATACCATATGATAAAATGCCATTAGATAAACAAATTTCTTTATTAAAAGAAGCTAGTGAAGTGGCATTAAATTATGATGAAAGAATCAAAAAGGTGGATATAAATTATAGTTTTAAAACACAATTAGTAACTATATATAATAGCGATGGTAAAATAGTAAAAGATAGCCGTACAAGAGGCCGAGTTTATATAAATGCAATTGCTGTTAAACCAAATGCTATGCAAGTTGGTGGAAAAGGCCCAGGGGCACAACGTGGCTTTGAATTTTTTAATGAATTAATAGATTTAAAAGAATATGCCAAAGAAGCAGCAAGAATTGCTATTACAATGTTAGATGCTGATGATTGTCCATCAGGAGAAATGCCTGTCATTATTGATAATGGTTTTGGTAGTGTTATTTTCCATGAAGCTTGTGGACATGGCCTAGAGGCAAGTTCAGTTTCTAAAAATTTATCGATATTTTCAAATAAAAAAGGCCAAAAAATTGCTTCAAATATTGTAAATGCTTTTGATGATGGAACAATTGCTGGTGGTTGGGGTTCTGGAAATTTTGATGATGAAGGCAATCCAACACAACGAACACAACTTATTAAAGATGGTGTTTTAATAAATTATTTAGTTGATAATTTTAATGGTCGAGCTATGAATGAAAAAGGAAATGGTGCTTGCCGAAGAGAATCATATAAATATGCACCAACTTCAAGAATGTCAAATACTTTCATTGGCAATGGTACATCAACAAAAGAAGAAATTATTGCTAATACTAAGTTTGGCTTATATGCAAAATCTTTAGGTGGCGGTTCTGTAAATCCAACAACAGGAGATTTTAATTTTGCAGTTCAAGAAGGATATTTAATTGAAAATGGTAAAATAACAAAACCTGTGAAAGGTGCTACATTAATTGGCAATGGTGCAAATATTTTATTTAATATTGATATGGTTGGTAATAATCTTTTAAGAGAACAAGGAATGTGTGGTGCCGCATCTGGTTCAATTCCAGCTGATGTTGGACAGCCAACAATAAGAGTTAAATCAATTTTAGTTGGTGGAACAGGAGGAAAAATCAAAAATGAACTTTAATAAATATTTTTCATATGCAAAAGAAAAAGGCTTTTCAGATATTGAATTTAAAACAATAACTCATAATAACTTAGCTATTCAAATTTTTCATAAAAATGTTGAAAATTATCAAATATCAGAAAATGAAGTTATTTATATTAGAGGCATTTTTAATGGTAATTTAGTTTCAGGTCAAACAGAAAATAAAAACAATATTACTGATATTATTGATATTATGGCTTTAAATGCTAAATTAATTGATGAAAAAAAAGAACAAGAAATATTTAAAGGATCAGATAAATATAAAAATTTTAAAACATATAATGATTCTTTCAATCAAAAAAGTTCAAATGAAAAAATTAATATGTGCTTAGAACTTGAAAATAAAGCATATGATTATGATTCAAGGATTGTTGATGTGGAAGAAGTATCTTATGAAGAAGTTACTTCAGCTATGAAAATAGTTAATTCAAAAGGTCTAAAACTTTCATATAAAGTTAATTATGCAATGCTTGTTTTATCTGTTGTTGCAAAAAGTGAAAGTGATGTGCGTACTAGTTTTTCTTATCAAGTAAAAGATAACCCTAATGATTTTGATTTAGATTATCTTGTTAAAAAAGCCTGTGATGATGCTATTAATTCTTTAGATGGTCAACAAATTAATTCTAAAAAATATAAAGTGATTTTATCACCAAATGTTTTTGCTTCTTTTGTTTCATTTTTACTAGAATCAGCATCAGGAGAAAAAATTAACAAAGATAAATCGCTTTTAAAAGATAAATTAGATAAAGAAATAGCGTCTAAAAAACTAACAATCATTGAAAATCCATTAAATAAAAATTATCCATATTATTATAGAGCATTTGATGATGAAGGTGTTGCAACTTATAAAAAAACAATTATAGATAAAGGAATATTAAAAACATATCTTTATAATATTGAAGAAGCCAAAGTTGCTAAAGTAAATTCTACAGGTAATGGCTATGGTGGTTCAAAAATTGGTATTACTACATCTTTTGTAGAAATAAAACCAAGCAAAAAATCATTAGATGATTTATGTCTAATGGTTAAAGATGGAGTTTTAATAAATAATGTTCATGGTCTTCATGCTGGCATGAATCCATTATCAGGAGATTTTTCTTTACAAGCAAGCGGCTATATAATTGAAAATGGTAAAATTGCCAAACCAGTGAATCTTATTACCATTGCTGGTAATTTGTTTGAAATGTTTAAAGATATTAAAGAAGTAGGAAATGATATCTTTGTAACTTATGGTGGTATTTCAACACCATCAGTATTTATAAAAAAATTGGCAATATCAAGTAAATAAAAACAATCGAAAAGAAGTGGCCCACTACAACCACTTCTTTTCTTTTTTTACACACAAACTTATCGCTTGAGAACAGTAGACAATTTAATTTTTGATTGGTAATGCTAGTTTTATTTGATTTGCATATTCACTAGCCATTAAACCAACAACTAGTGTGACTTTATTTGTTGATTTAACAATACCAATACCAGCTAATTTAAGTTTATCATCATCTATTTTTTTATAATCTTTTAAGACTAATGATAATCTTGAAGCAATAGCTTTAACTTCAAGAATGTTATTTACTCCGCCAACCGCTAAAATAATATTTTGATAATATTGTTTAGCATCAGCATTGATTGCTTTTTTCTTTTTTAAAGCAACTAAATAAATAATTAAAAAAGTAACTAAAGCAATTATTAATAAAGCAGCAATGATTGAAACAATTAAAATAATAATTTCTTGTGTTGTCATATTTCTACCCCTATAAAATTTTCTTTAAATTTTCTTTAAGTTTATCATAGGCTTTTTGGGTTAAATGAATACCATCTAGTGTATCATCAAGACTTAATGAATCATTTTTGTCAGCTAAGATTTTA
The DNA here is from genome assembly GCA_947626825.1 of uncultured Bacilli bacterium. GTDB lineage: Bacteria > Bacillota_I > Bacilli_A > RFN20 > CAG-631 > CAKPXW01. The sequence continues at coordinate 71,215 of CANQTM010000001.1, forward strand.
TATAAATCAAATACTTGAATGTTATCTTTTGGATTGTCCATTTTTCTAATTAATTCATTAAGACCTTTAACCTTTAAAATATCACGACAAGCAGGATAAATGTTTTCAACATGTTTAGCTTCATAATAACAAGGTGGAGTAATTGTTGCTATAATAATTCTAACATTAGGTAAATTTTCTTTTAACATGTAAACAATATCATGAATATTATTTATAATTTGTTCTAAAGTATAACCATCGCAAATATCATTGCTGCCAATAAATAGATATACTATTTTTGGATGTATAGCAATAACACGATCAGTTAATGTCATCAAAACGCCTTGACTTTTATCTGATACGATCCCCCTATTTATACATTTTAAATTAAAATCACTAACATCCATCATCTCTACTATTGAATCTCCAAGAAAACAAATATCACATGAATCATTTGTTTTGTTTTCTTCCATAAATTGATTCATTCTATCATAGAAATGTTGATATGTTTGAAAGATAACTTTGTTCATAACCATCCTTTATTTATTGCTATTTTGTGTCTTGTATAGCTCAAGAAATTTTATAAATTAATTATAGCAAATAATTAAAGTGATTAGCAATTTAAAATAACAACATTATTATCTTTGCACTTGAGGTGCTTGTATATTATTATCATCTTCAGAAAAATATTGATAGTATTTATAATTATAGTAATGATAATAACTTGAACCTCTATATGCTTTCTTTTTGATGCCATTTAAAACAAAACCTAAGACAGGAATTTTTGAAAATTCTATCTTTTTCATTGTTGCATCTAACGAATTATTTGTTGTTACTTCATAACGAACAGCTAGAACAATTCCTGAAATAACTTTAGATAATTCTAAGACATCTGTAACTGCATTAATTGGAGGAGTATCAATGATGATATAATCATATGTACTACTCAATTCTTCTACTATGATTTTCATTTGTGCTGAACCTAATAGTTCAGATGGATTTGGGGGTAGCGGCCCAGCACAAATTAAATCCAAATTTGGAACGACATCTTTTTTAATGCTTTCATCCATAGTACTATCTTTACTAATAAGCGTTGATAGTCCTTTTTCATTAATCACATTAAAAATTTTGTTTTGCTGATTTTTTCTTAAATCAGCATCTATTAACAATACCTTCTTGCCGGCTTCAGCTAAGGCAATAGACATATTAGCAGCTAATATTGATTTTCCTTCACTTGGATTAGCACTACTTACAGCTAAAATTTTCTTTTCAAAAGGTGATAGAGAAAAAATGACATTCATTCTAATTGTTTTAAAACTTTCCGTAATATAAAATGGAGTTTCTTCATCTGTTATTTTAAATGGATGAACCTGTTTTTCCTTTTTCTTTTTTTCGCTTGAATATTGTAAAACTTCTCCAATAATAGGCTTTTTATATTTTTTATCTAATATTTCTGTAGATTTAATAGTGTTGTCTATAGCGTCTAAAAACAAACATACTAAAACACTTATTATAAAACCTAAAATTAAACCAATTAAAGTATTTGAAAATAAATTTGGAGATACAGGTATTTTATAAACAAAAGCATCTTCTGTTTTTTGTAATTCTCCTGCATTAATGGCCTTTTCAGTTGATGGCTTACTTTCTGAAAATAAAGCATTACATAGAGCTGCAGATAAATATGGATCTTTTGTTGTTGCTTCCACATTTATGACATTTGTATCTTCTTTATAACGAATAGAATAACATTTCTTAATTGATGAAGTTTTAACTTTATTATCACTACTAAAACTAAAATTATTTTTTAATACATCATTACTAATGTAATATGTTTCTTTATAATCAGTTGATTGCAATTTAGCATAAACATCTTCAATTACTTTATCATCTAATAACACTTCTATAAAAGTATTAGCAAGTTTCTTTGATTCAACTATATCTTGTTCACTATTTGGCAAATTGGAATTCTTTTCAATGCGAACATAGAAATTCATATGTGATGAATATTTAGGTGCTATCAATGTTTTGGTAACTGTAAAAGCTACTAGCCCAGCACAAAATGTAATTAAGATAATTAATTTTATTTTTGACAGTAATAAACTAAAAAAGTTTCTTACAGAGTAGTTGCTGTTCATAAATATTTTTCTCCTTTTGTAGATATATTTTTTGAAAAAAGGCAATAATAAAAATAAGTCATCTTTCGCGTTTATGCTTAAAATGGTTATTAAATATCTACGAAATGATTATATTACTTATTAATTTGTAATTTCAAGAAAAATTTTTTAAAAAAGTATTGCATATTTGATAAATTATGTAATATAATATATATTTTTGTAAAAAAATAAAAAAATATGTCGAAAATCACTAATTTTTTATTTGAATCACAAATTATCAATAAAAATAAAAAAAGAATTTGTAATTTTTTAAAGAAGGATACATTTTTAAATCTTTGGACATTTAAATATTTAACTAATTTCCTTTTTGTGCTATATTGTGTATAGGTAGTTAAATAAAAAACCATAGTAAAAATTCAATAGTAATTTCCGTTTGTCAAACTAAATTGCTACTGCTAAATGTATATTTGTTGATGAGGTTTCCTATCTTTATTGATTTTCACAATATTTAGAAAAGAATTCTAAAAATAAATTAAGAAAATATAACAAAATAAAATGCTGAACCTTTAAAATTTGTTCAGCAATTTTTTTTTAAACTATTAGAAGGTTGTTTGGGATTTACTTTTTATTTTTTTTCGTTCCAAATTCTTCTTGATTCATTTAATGATATACTATTAGCTCCACCATCGCTATCAGGATATGTTTCTCCATATGTTTCATTTTCCCACCCGCATATTGGACAAATGTCATAATCATCAACATCTTTAAAAGTATATTTACCACATACTGGGCATTTATGTTTTATTGGCTTTGGGGCAATTGATGATAAATAATTATAATTTTTGTTTTTCTTTCTTAATTTTAAAAAATTATTTCTTAATTCTTCTATATCATGGCCTTCTGAATCTTTAGCTTTTGGATTTTCTAGTTGCTCAAGATTATATTTCCAACCACAAATATAACAAAAGCGATCTAATCCATCTTCCCCCCTCATTAATTAGAATTTTGGTTAATTTGGGAAAATAAAATTCGTTGCACACAGGGCATTTAGTTGGTCTATATTTTTTTTCCTTCATGTTATTTTTCCTTTCTTTTCTTTTGATTTAAATAGTACTTATATTCATCCTGAGGACAAAAACAAGTAATTACAATTCCATTTTTACTGATAATTGCAAATTCATTAGTCTTTATATTGTATTTAAAAGTAGATCCTTTTTTATCAACAAACAAGTTTTCTGTTTAAGTTTTCCTTATTTATTTTTAAATTTTTAGAGGAATAAAAAGTAATACTAACTTATTAAATAAAGTAATTCTATAAAATAGTATGTAATATTATTTTTATATAGTATTTTTGTTCAATTCCTTTTCTATAATGATTTATAACAAATTATCATAATATTGTAAACACATAAAATTTATTTTTTAAATTTCTGGACATTTAAATATTTAACTAATTTCCTTTTTGTGCTATATTGTGTATGGGTAGTTAAATAAAAAACCATAGTAAAAATTCAATAGTAATTTCCGTTTGTCAAACTAAATTGCTACCGTTAATGCCTATTTTTTTTAGTGGTTTCCTACTTGTTATTTTAATTTGTTACTTTAAAAGTGCTGGTTTTAAAGTAACATCTTTAGGATTGATTTCTACAATCCTAATTTTTTTTAGAAATCATCACTGTAATAAATTGATTGTAATTTATATATAAAAAAATATTTAATTTATTTTTTTAAAATTATTTTAATTGTGAAATAGACATTTAAAAATTATCTTTTTTTTTAATTTTTAGTAGTGTAAAATATTTTTTGTGGAGGGACAAAAAATGGTCATTAAAAATTTAAAAATTGTTACTTTAAAAAAGATCATTGAACATGGTTATATTGAAATAACAAATACAAAAATTACTAATATACAAGAAGGCGATTATAACAAAGATGATTCTGATGTCATAGATGGTCAAAATCACATAGCCATGCCTGGTTTTATTGATATTCATATTCATGGCTCTTGTGGTATTGATTTTATGGATGCTGATGTAGAAGATATAAAAACTATTGCTAAAGCATTATATAGTGAAGGAACAACAACATTTTTAGCTACAACTTTAACAAGTGATACAAAATCTTTAGAAAAAGTATGTAAGGTTGTTGCTAAGGCCAAAAAAGAAGTTGCTTCTTTAGGTGGTATTCATTTTGAAGGGCCATATATTAATGCTAAATATAAAGGTGCCCAAAATGAAGCTTTTATTAGAGACCCAAACATAGAAGAATTTAATCATCTTGTAAAATTGTCATCTAATAATGTTCGTTATATTTCTTTAGCACCTGAAAAAAATAATGCTATGGAATTTATTGCTAATGCTGTAAAACATGGAGTAACTGTTTCTGCTGGTCATACAGATGCAACATTTAATGATATTGAAAAAGCAATCTCATATGGATTAACTAATACAACTCATACTCATAATGCAATGAGTGGTCATCATCATAGAAATCCTGGCGTAGTAACTGCAGCAATGTATTTTGATAATTTGTTTACAGAAGCTATTTGTGATGGCATTCATGTTTGTCCAAATTCTTTAAAAACATTTTATAAGATAGTTGGACCTGATAGATTTATCATTGTTACTGATGCATTGCTTGGAAAACATTCAAATATAAATGAATTTAAATTATTTGGTTTAGATTGTATTAAAAAAGACGGTGCTGCTTATTTAACAACAGGGCCTTTGGCTGGATCTTTGTTAACAATGGATCAAGGTGTTAGAAATATGCGTGATTATACAAATGCATCATTAATTGATTTAGCTAAAATATCTTCAACTAATGCTGCAAGAGCACTTCATTTTAAAGATCGTGGTGTTTTAGCAAAAGGAAAATTAGCCGATATTGTTTTACTTGATGATTCTTTAAATGTTGTTAATGTTTATAAACTTGGAGAAAAAGTTTATTAATGTATTTTGATGATGTAAATAAAAAATATTTAATATTAGATATTGAAGGTAATTCTTTGGCAGATGAAAGCCAAAGAAAAATAACTCAATTTGCTGGAATTGTTTTGCAAAACCATCATGAAGTTCAATTAATTAATTGGTACAATCGAAATGTTAATTTAATAAATCCTTATGTAGTTAGAATGAACAAAATTTCTGTTGAATATTGTAAAAAAATAGGATATGCAGAAAAACATTTAATAAATAATATTTATCAATTATTAAAAAATTGTGATGTTATTTATGCTTATGGTTGTGAGTTTGATAAGGCAATTTTAAAATTAATGTTTGCTAAATATCATTTAGATATTAACAAAGTAGTTTTGTATGATGTTATCAACGATGTTAAAAAATATTTAAATCCATCAAAAAACAAATTAGAAGTTGCTGCTATGGAATATGGTTTTCAAAAAACATCATTCCATGATGCATTAGTAGATTGCTATGCCACTTTACATTTAATGAAAACTATAGAAACAATGAAAGGAATAACCAATTGATGATTTATCTTGTGTGTGTTGGCAATTTAAAAGAAAAATATTTGGAATTGGCTTGTAGTGAATATAGTAAAAGAATAAGTCGTTATAGTCAAATTAAAATAATTGAATGTAAAGAATCAATAGTTAATAATATTAATGTGGCTTTAAAAAATGAAGCCCAAGACATTATTAAGTCCTGCAAAGGTTATGTTATTAAACTTGCTATCAATGGTGAACAATTAAGTAGTGAACAACTAGCAAAAAAAATAGAAAATATAACTGTAAATGGTTATTCTGACATTACTTTTATTATTGGTTCATCATATGGATTAGATGAAAATATTAAAGCAGATTTTTCTTTAAGCATTTCTAAAATGACATTTCCTCATCAATTGGCAAGAGTTATTTTACTTGAACAAATTTATCGTGCATTTACGATTTTAAATAATACTCCTTATCATAAATAAAAAATAAGTGTTAAATTCACTTATTTTTTATTGTTAGCTTATGATATTGTTTTTTTGTTTTTAAATTTACAATTATTTCATGAGGATCAATTTTATTTAATAATGCTAAAGATTCAATTGGAACATTATGTCCAAAAATTTCTATTTCATTATTTAAATCAAAATAACTATTTGAAAAAAATGTAGAATAATCCATAGAAATTTTTCCTGCTTGTTTTAAAAACGCATAATTTGTATATACAATTGAGTCATTAAATCTTGGTAATCCTTGTCCATAACCTATTGGTAAAATATATAAATATCCATCACTTGAAGTAGTATATGATAAATCATAACCTACTTGTTCATTTTTTTTGATTGTTTTAATATCTAAAATTGGAGCTTTCAATGTTAATGCCAAATGTAAAAAAGTACTTCTTTCGCCAATGCCATAAAGTTTAAGACCAACTCTAATATAATTTGTTATATTATCAAAATATTCATTTAATGAATTAGAAGCATGGCAATGTATAATCAAATTTTTATAATTAAGCATTTTTACTAATTTTTCAAATTTATAATAAAAAGCATGGTCTTTATCATCTGTAGGAATATGGGTTAAAGCACCGACCAAGTTATAATTTTTTGGTTTACTATTTAATATTTTAATAGCTTTTATTGCATCAATCTCATTTAGTCCAAGTCTATTCATTCCTGTATTAAATTTAATATGAAAAGGAATGAGACTATTTTTTAATAATTTTAATTGATCTAAAGAATTTAAAATAACACTAATATTATATTTTTTAATAAAATCAAGATCATTTTCATCAAAAACATTTAAATACAAAATATCTTTAGCAAAATTATTTTCTCTTAATAATTTTGCTTCATTTAGATGATTAATAGCAATAATAAGGCCATCTTCATTTTCTAAAGTTTTAGCAATTTCTATTAAACCTAAACCATATGCATTATCTTTTAAAACAGCAATAACATTTTTTTTATAAAAACATTTAAGATGACGATAATTATAAAGTATGGAATCTAAATCAATATGAAGTATTGCTTCTTTCATAAAATCACCCATTTAATAGTATGATGTTAAAAGAAGTTTCATACTTAAATAAATTTAGATTTAAAATATTATAAAAAAAGTTCAAAAACCTAATAGTTCTTGAACTTTTAAAAATAAATTAAATTAATAAAGGATAATTCCAATGCCGCCTGTAACTGTAGCTATAATTCCAGTAGTCATTGCATATGCTTTAACATTTCCAAATTTACAACATAATGAAATCATAACGCCACTAACAATTAATAATCCAGCAATAACGAAATCCATAACTAACCAAAATCTATTGCTTCTATGACTAATAATAAATTTTATAAGGATTAATAAACCATATACTCCAATTAAAATACCAGCAATAAGATAAATGTAGTAATTTAAATCTGTAGCAAAACGTACTAATAGGACACCACATATAATTAATAAAATACCAATTAGTAAATTAATAGTTGCACCTTTTGTTTTGTCCTTATCTTTATCTTTTTTAAATAAAGTTTTTAAATTTCCTGAGCACAATAAAACGCCAACTAGTAACATAATAACACCAACCAATTCAATTATACTTTGAAAAAATTGTTCATTGTTTAATAATAGTAGCATTACTCCAAAAAGTGCTGTTATAAAACCAGCATAACGAACTGCGGCATTACCAAAGATGTCGTTTTTTGCACCATTGAACATGTTTTTCATTGTTCTTGCCATAATAATTTCCTCCGTTTTCTTCTAGAAATATTTTATCATTTTTCATTTGGTTTGACTACTACAAAATAAAAAAAGATGATAACTTTTATATATTATCATCAATTTAATAAATTATTTAAAATTAATTATCTAATTTTTCAACATCTTGTTTTGGCTTAGAAGTTTTCTTTTTAACATAATATTCACTAAGTAAAACACTAGCACAGCCTAATATTAGGCTAAATATAGAAAAAACGATAGTTAATGCATCAAATTTTACATTATATTCTGAAGATGTTATTGTAGAATAAATTATACTAAATGGCGATGCAACTAATAAGCCTAAAATTGTACAATAAATTGTCTTTGGAAATTTATTAAATAATTTTTCAATTAATTTTGATACACCAACCAAACCAATTATGCATCCTAAAGAAAAACATACAAATAATAATACTCTAGGCCAATAATCTTGAGATCCAAATTCAAAGATGTTTGTTAACCATTCTTTAATGTTAGTCATTATAAATGTGTAATAACCAAAAGCCATTAAAATTAATGAACCACTTATACCAGGTATAACCATAGCAGATGATGATAAAGCGCCTAATAAAAATAAAATTATATATGTTGATACAGAAAAGCCTTTATCATTATTAGATTCTCCATTTTTACTAGCAATTGGTAAAATTACCAAAATTGCGATTGCAATAATAAAGAAAATTACATCATAAACTTTTAATTTGCCTTTTTTGGACTCTTTAAATATTTGAGGAATACTGCCAATAACAAGTCCAACAAAGAACATAATTGTTATAAAAGGAATAACTTCTAATAATTTTGCAATTGTAAACATAGCAACAGCAAATCCAACAATAATTCCTAAAAACAATGACCAACTTTTTTTAACTACATTTTTGAAATCATTAAACACATTGGCAAATGCATAAACAAATAAATCATATATTCTTAACATTACAGCCATAGTTCCACCTGAAAATCCAGGAATGATATTGGCAATTCCTATGGCAATGCCTTTAAAAAAATGTATAACATGTTTCATATTAATACCTAAATGCCGTTTTATTCGGTTCAATCTTTCTTTTTGCTTTCATTTAATAATTGTTCAATATGACGATAATTATCAATAGATTCATCAATTTTAAACACTATTTCAGGTACTTTTCTTAATGCAACTTCGTGACCAAGTTCTGTTCTAATGAAACCTTTTATTTTATTTAATGCTTCGAATTTTTCATGATTTGGATCATTTAAAATAGATACATAAACATAGCAATATGATAAATCTCTGGTAACTTTAGCTGCAGTTATTGTAACAAATCCTATCTTATCACTTTTAACTTTATATTGAACTATATCTGAAATAGCTTTTTGAACAATACTTGATATTCGATCTGTTCTCTTTTCGTTCATTTTTATTTCCTTTCAACTTCTTGCATCTCATATCCTTCGATAATATCTAATTCTTTAATATCATTATATCCATCAATCATCATACCACATTCAAATCCTTCTTTAACTTCTTTGACATCATCTTTGAATCTTTTTAGTGATGATAATTTCCCCTCATAAACGACAATACCAGCACGAATTAGACGAACAGTAGCATTAGATTTAATTACACCTAATGTTACATAACATCCAGCAATAACGCCTACTTTACCAACTTTAAATGTTTGTCTTACTTCTGCCTGTCCTGTAACAACTTCTTTATAAATTGGTTTTAGCATGCCTTTCATTGCGGCTGTCATTTCTTCTAATAAATTATAAATAATATTATGAAGACGTATATCAACTCCTTCTTCAAGTGCTTTTCTTCTAACAATTGAATCAGGACGAACATTAAATCCATAAATAATTGCATTACTTGTTTTAGCAAGTAATACATCTGATTCTGTAATTGCACCTGCATATGATGCAATGACATTTACAGATACATCTTCTACTTTTAGTTTCTCTAAAGCATTTTTAACAGCTTCTGCAGAACCTTGAACATCAGCTCGTATAATAACATTAATTTCTTGATGTTCACCTGATGTTGCAATAAATGATTCAAGCGTATTAGCACTTGTTACTTTTCTTTCTGATAATATTTTTGCTTCTTTACGTTTAGCAGCGATTTCTCGCGCCATTTTTTCGTTTTCAAAAGCCATGAATTTATCGCCAGCTGTAGGAACATCTTGTAATCCAGAAACTTCAATTGGTGATGAAGGTCCAGCTTCAGATAATTGTCTTCCAAAATCATCTCTTAATTGTCTTACTTTACCAAAACATGTACCAGCGACAACACAATCACCTATTCTTAAAGTCCCATTTTGAACTAAAAATGTTGCAATAGGTCCTCTTTGTTTATCAAGTTTGGCTTCAACAATTGTACCTAATGCATATCTATTAGGGTTAGCTTTAAGATTTTCCATTTCTGCAACAAGCAAAATTGTTTCTAACAATTCATCAAGACCTGTACCAACTTTGGCAGAAATCTTTCGATAAATTGTACTTCCTCCCCATTCTTCAGGCATTAAGCCTAAATCTGACATTTGTTGAACAACTCTATCATAATTAGCTGCAGGTTTATCCATTTTATTGACTGCAACAATAATTGGTACGTGAGCGGCTTTGGCGTGGTTTACTGCTTCAATTGTTTGTGGTTTCACACCATCATCGGCAGCAACTACAATAATAACAATATCAGTTATTTTTGCTCCTCTAGCACGCATTTCTGTAAATGCTTCATGTCCTGGAGTATCAATAAAAGTAATTTTGTTTCCTTTAACTGTTGTTTGATAAGCACCAATATGTTGTGTAATACCACCAAATTCACCGGCAACAACTCGAGATTTTCTAATTGCATCTAATAATGTTGTCTTACCATGGTCAACATGTCCCATAATAGTAACAACAGGTGGTCTTTCGACAAGCATCGTAGGATCATCATTTATTTCCATTTCTTCAAAATTTTCTAAAGCAACTATTTTTTCTTTTTGTACTTCATATCCAAATTTTAATGCGACAAGTTCAATATAATCATCATTCAATGTTGTATTGACATTAACCATAATTTTTTCTAAAAATAAAGAGCGGACAATATCAACGGCTGAAACACCTAATTTTTCAGAAAGTTCTGTGACAGTTAGTGGTCCACTATAAACCAAAACACCATCATTTAATTTGTTTTTAATATCTTGCTTATTCATTTTATGATTATTAACATTTGATATTAAAGAACCTTTTTTCTTGTTTTGGAAATGTTGACTTTTATTATTAGGTTTTTTATTTGAATAGTTTTTGTTAGTTCCCATTTGAAAATCCTCCTTTATTTAAATTTTCTAAAAATTTCTTAGTTAAATTAGCATCTAAAATACCAAACGAAGAGATATTTTTATTAAAAATGTGATACATTTCATCTTTTGTTAAAAGATTAATATAAGGAATGTTGTAATATTGGCATTTATCACATAATTTTTTTTGATTTGCATGTCCCATGTCAGTTGCCATTACAACCAAATTAATTTTTTGAAAACGAAGTTTATATAAAAGTGTTTCACCAAAGCAATAATTATTTGATTTTGCAATAATACGGAGTGTATTTATATATAAACTATTGTTGTTCATTGATAATTATTTTTCTTATCCTTTCGTAAACGGCACTATCTATTTGACATTCAAGAGCCTTTTCTAAATTTTTATTTTTAATTGCTAATTCTAATACTGATAAATCTTTTTTGATATAAGCACCTCTACCATTTGCTTTAGAACTTAAATCTACAAATACTTCACCTTCATTATTTTTAACGATTCTTAATAAATCTTTTTTTGGTAAACGTTCTTGTGTAACAACACATTTACGTAATGGTATTTTTTTAATCATTATTAATCCTCATCATCATAATAATCGTCGAATTCATCATAATCGATGTCTTCATCATATTTGCTTGCTTCTTCTGCTTCTTCTTGTTCTTGTTCAGCTTGAATAGATTTTAATTCTTCTTCAGTATAAATAGGAAGAGCTGGAGAAACTTGCTTTTTAACTTCTACTTTTGGTTCATCTTCAGCAGGTTTTTCTACTTGTTTTTTAGCAGGTTTTCTTCTACTTGGAGTTTGTTTGTCTTCATTATTTGATGAAGAATTTAATGCTGCTTCTAATTCACTAAAGGCATTAAGTGATTTATTTGTTGTTGGTTTAACTTTTGGTTCTGTTGGTGTTACTGGAATAGTTGTTGGTTCAACAACTGTTTCAATAATATTATTATCAATAGTTGGTGTTGTTTCAATTTCAGGTTCAATTGTTTCATTAACTTTCTTTTCTTCAACAATTGGTACTGATTTATTTTCATTATCAAGTTTTGCTGTTCTAATTCTTTTAGCATTTTCAATAATCTTTAGGTCTTCGACATTTACATATTCATAGCCTTGTTCAACAGCCTCTTCTTCTTTTTTAATGTCAATTTTCCAACCAGTTAATCTAACTGCTAAATTAACATTTTGTGCTTCTTTTCCAATAGCTAAAGAATATTGATCATTATTAACAATTGCTCGGCAAGATTTTGTATTTTCATCAATCATTTGCATACCAGTAACAATTGCAGGTTTTAAAGCATCAGCTACATATAATAAAGGATTATCACTATAATTAACAACATCAATTTTTTCATTGTTTATATAACTCAAAACATGACTGATGGTCATTCCATGAGGACCAATACAAGCACCACTTGGATCTACATTTGGATCTTTTGAATAAACTGAAACTTTAGTTCTTGAACCAGGTTGACGAGCGACACCTTTAATTTCTACAGTGCCATTTGCAATATCTGATATTTCCATTTCCATTAAACGGACAATAAATCTAGGATTAGTTCTTGAAACAATAACAGGGGCTCCTGTAGCTGTTTTATCTACTTCTTCAACATATACTTTAACATTTTGTCCTTTGATAAAATTATCACCAGGCAACATATGATTTTTATTTAAATATGCATTTGTATGATTATCAAGTTTTATAATACAATGTTTTGATTCAACTGCATCAACAACACCTGTTAATATATCTCCAACTCTATTTGAAAAGTTTTTAACAACTTGTTGTTTTTCTGCTTCTCTTAATTTTTGTTTGAAAACGCTTTTTACTTGCATTGCTGCCATTCTTTTGAAAGATGAAATATCAATTGGTGTTTTTACAACATCACCAATATTATATTGAACACCAGTTTCTTCAAATGCTTCTTCAGGATCAGTTTCAAAAACATCATCTTTTATTTCTTCAACAACATTTTTGATTTTAAACATTTCAATTTTCCCAGTATTTAAATCAATATTAACTTCCAAAATTGTATCAGTGTAATCTTTAGTTGCTCTAAAATAAGCTTTCTTTAAAGCTTCACTCATTGCATCAACTACTACATCTACAGGTAAAGCTTTATCTTTACATAATTCACTAAAAGCTAAAGCAATATTTTGTTCTTCACTAACAGCTGTTTGTTTTACTTTTCTTGGCATAATAAATTAACTCCTTTTTAAAATTTAACTGCAATATGTGCCTTTTGAATATTATCAAAAGAAATTTTTATTTGTTTTGTTCTTGTTTTATCTTTATATGAAATTAAGATATCATCATCATTAACTTCTATCAAATCGCCAGTATAACTAGGCATTTCACCTTTATTATATTTTTTCAAATAAACTGTAATATAATTATTTAAATTATTAATAAAATCTTGTTTATTATTAAGTGGCTTTTCGATTCCAGGTGAACATACATCTAAAATATATGAATGGTCAATAGGATCAATTTCATCTAATTTTTTTGAAACTAAATTAGAAATAAATTCAGCAGTTTCAAAATCCATAGAGCCATCTTTTTTTTCAATTGATACTCTTAAAATCCAATTTCCATCTTCTTTAACATATTCAAGATCATATAAATTAAGATTATTTTCAGTGACAATTTTACTTATGTCTGGTTTTACTTTTTTAATGATATCATCATTCATTTTTTGACTCCTTATAAAACAAAGAGTGAGGTTACTTCCTCACTTCTTGAAAATATAATACATTTTTTCAAAGAAAAAATCAATATAAATTTTAATTATGGTCTAAATCTTGGCACATAACTAATATCTTCATTATTTCTTGAATCTCCATTAACTACTAATGGTAATGGTTCCTCATTAACTATTTTACCCGTTATAACATCATTTCCAACAGTATTATAAGGTATATTATTATATTGAGGATATTGCATTGAATTAGTTGGCAATATTTGTGTGTTATAGGCGTATGGATTATAGTTATAGAATTGTTGAGGTGGATAATTATAGTATGGTTGTTGATTGAAATAACCATTGTTGTAATATGGATATTTATTATTTTCTACTGCAGCGCCACCGACACCACCAATAACAAGTCCACCTAAGAAAGGAATTAGTCTATCATCATTTCTCATAAAAAAACCTCCTAATTTATCATATGATAATTAGAAGATCTTGGATATTTTAAATATTTTTTTAATTTATAAATTGGTAATCCAACGATATTATTGTAATCGCCTTTAATTTTTGTAATAAATTTTTTTGCTTCACCTTGAATTGCATATGCACCAGCTTTATCATAAATTGTTTTTAATTGACAATATAAATTAATTTCTTGTTCTGTTAATTCTTTAAAAGTCACTTTACTAGTACATGAAAACTTTTTTAAATAATTTTCTTTAATTATGCAAACTCCTGTAATAACTAAATGAGTTTTACCTGATAATAATGAAATCATTCTTTTTGCATCTTCTTCATCTTTTGGCTTTCCAAGAATTTGTTTATCAATCAAAACAATTGTATCAGCGCCAATAATTAAACTATCTGGATGCTTTTGATATATCTCTAATGCTTTTTGTGTTGCCAAATGTTTTGAAATAGATTTTAAAGGCCATTTATTATCGATAATTTCTGGATTTTTAGGAACGTCAATAGTAAATTGATCACAAATTTTATTTAATAATTCTTTTCTTCTTGGTGATTTACTTGCTAAAACAATCGGTAACATAATTAGTCTCTTTTAATAAGTATTACTGGAATAACAATTGGTTCTCTTTGAGTTCTTTCAAATACAAACTCAGAAGTAGCCTTTTTAATGGTATTTTTAATATCAGTAAGACTTACTCTTTCTTTCAATAATTTACTTAAAGCATCATATACTACTCTTTCAGCTTCAACTAATAGTTCTCCCCATTCTTTTAAGAAAATAAAACCTCTTGAAACGATTGATGGTGGTTTAAGCATGTTCATGTTTTTAATATCTATAGGTACAACTACAGATATTAAGCCATCATTTCCTAAACGAATTCTATCTTTAATTACATTTTCATCGATTCCATTAATATCTTTACCATCAATATATTTAGTGGCTATTTCTAATTTTTTACCTCTTCGAACTTCACCTTTATACATTACTAAAATATCGCCATTTTCACATATAAATGTTTTATCTTTATTAACAATTCCAACCATTACTGCTAAATCAGCATGTAATTTTAGCATTCTATATTCACCATGAATTGGCATAAAATATTTTGGACGTACTAATTTTAACATTAATTTCAATTCTTCTCTTTGTGCATGTCCAGAAGTATGAATTGAATATAAAGAACTATTAACAATAACTTCAGCGCCTTGCTTTGACAACATATTAATTACTTTAGTTACTGGAGCTAAATTTCCAGGAATTGGATTTGATGAAAATACAACAGTATCTCCTGGAATTATTTTAATTACTTTATGTGTATTATTTGCAATTCTACTTAATGCTGCCATTGGTTCACCTTGTGAACCTGTACATAAAATTAATAATTCATTTAAGTTTTGATATGCAGAAATTTTAGCTGTTTCAATATCGTAAATATAATTATCTGGACATCTAATATATCCGAGTTTACGACCTGTTGAAATAGCGTTTTCCATTGAACGACCAAAAACTAGAATTTTACGATTATATTTTACTGAAGCCTCAATTATTTGTTGAATTCTATGTACATTACTTGCAAATGTAGCAATAATAATTCTTCCAGTAGCATTTTTAAAGATTTCATGTAATGATTTTGCAACATCTCTTTCAGATTTTGAAGAACCTTCAACTTCGGCATTTGTTGAATCAGCCATGTATAAAGTGACACCTTGGTCACCTAAAGTGGCAATTTTTGAAATGTCAATATCTTGACCTATAGGTGTTAAATCTATTTTAAAATCACCAGTTTCAACAATTCTACCATTTGGTGTATCAATACAAACACCTAATGAATCAGGAATAGAGTGTGTTGTTGCAAAAAAAGAAATTTTCATAGCTCCAATTTTTATAATATCATTTGGATCTATTTCTTTAATTCTAGTTAAATAGTTTAAATTATCTTCATCTAATTTATTTTTAATTAATCCAGCTGTTAATTTTGAAGCGTAAATAATAGGAATATTAACGGTTTGAATTAAAAAAGGAATGCCACCAATATGGTCTTCATGACCATGAGTGATAATCAAGGCTTTAATTTTAGATCTGTTTTTAATTAAATGTTGAAAATCGGGAATAACATAATCGATTCCTGGTAATTCATTTTCGGGGAATTTGACACCAGCATCAATGATAATCATACTATTTCCATGTTCAATACAATACATGTTTTTTCCGATTTCATTAAGTCCACCTAAAGCATAAATATAAGTTTTTACTAACTTGTTTTCTAAATCTTGATTGCTAGACGCACCTAAATTATTTTGTTTAACTTCCATTTTTATCCTTCCTTTTTAAATCCGCTATAGCAAAAATATTCTAACATATTATCAAAAAAATTTAAAGATTGTTTATAATTTTGAAAGTGCTTTCAAAATGTTTTTTTCATTTTTTCTTAAAATTAGTCTCTGTTTTATTAAATTTGTGCAGCCAAATAAAACAATAACATCAAAATCATATGGTATATTAGTACATAAACGAATTGTTATTTTTTTCTTTTTAAATAAATCATTAACTTTATTAGCTAAAGTTGGTTCACATTTTGAACCATAATAAATATTGACTCCTAAAAAAAATCCATAATCAAAACCAAAATAAAGTTTTTTATTATCTTTATCTTTTAAAACTTCCCTAATTCTTTTTAAAAAAATATTTTCAAAAGAATTTTTTGGCCAGTTTTGTATGAAAATCATTTATTATCACCATTAAAGTATATGATTATTATTTATTCATTATCATTTTCTTTATCATTTTCAGTTGGTTCTAGATTAGTTATTGAAACTCTTTCAATAGTAAATTGTGTAGCACTAATAATTTTTATGCGATAATGCCCGAATGTAAAACTTTCTTTTTCTTTAGGGAAATGTCCTAATTGATCAATAACCCAACCACCAACAGTTGTATAGATATTATCATAGTTTTCGTAATCATATTCGATAGTATCGAAAAAATCATAAATATTCATATCACCAGCAACAGTAAATGTTTTTTGATTAACTTTGTGATATTCTTCATTTTCTTCTTTGTCTTTTTCATCATAAATATCACCAACAAGTTCTTCAATGATATCTTCCATTGTCAATATTCCTAAAGTTCCACCATATTCATCTTTTACAATGGCCATATGGATATGATATTGACGCATTTGTTTTAAAATTTCTGAAATTGATTGCGTTTGGAAAACATATAATGGTTCAGTTAATAAATTGTTTATATCAATTGAATCACCATTTAAATGTTGTTTTATAATTTGTTTGGTATTTAAAATTCCAACAATGTTGTCAATATTATCTTTAAAAACAGGAATACGGGAATAATTCAACAATTTTGGATCATTTAATAAAGCATTGATATCATCATCAATATCAAAAGCATATACATCAGTACGATGCTTCATGATTTCAACAGCATCAACATCAATAAAATCGATTGCGTTTGTTATAAGAGTTTGAATATCTTCATTAATCAATCCTTGTGCTTCTAATGTATCAACCATTTCAATTAATTCATCATCTGTAACTTGAACTTTCTTTTTCTTTTTTGACAATAATTTATTAAATCCTTTTAAAGATATTTGTACAATGAAAGTAATAGGATAAAAAATAATTTGAAAAAATTTTAAAGGAAATGAAAACAATTTACTAAAATTAAATGCATAACTTGTAGCAAGGGATTTTGGAATTATTTCACCAAAAACTAAAATTACAAGAGTCATAATAATAGCAGCTAAAGTTTCTGCATTGTTTGGAAAAGTTTGAATTAATAAAATGGTAGCTAAGGATGTTGCAGTAATGTTAACTAAATTGTTTCCAATTAAAATTGTTGTTATTGTATCGTTATAGTTATTGACAAAATAGTTAGCTAATTTTGCACCTTTTTCATTTTTAGTTACAGCTCTTTCTAAACGAACTTTATTAACCTTTGCCAAAGCAATTTCAATTCCAGAAAAGAATGATGACAAAATCACACACAAAATTATTAAAATAACAATGATTACCTTATTCATGATTTTTTCTTCTTCTTTCCTTCATTACTTTCATCAATATCACCAACTAAACGTTCTAAAACATCTTCCATTGTAATAATTCCAACAGTTTTATCTTTGTTATCTTTAACAATAGCCATATGTGTTTTCTTTCTTTTAAATTTCATAAAAACTGTTTTTATTTCAGAAGCTGGTGTAGTAAAAATAGGCTTAACCAACATGTCTTCTAAGTTATATTGTTCATTTGACATTAATACTTTAAGTAATTTTTGCAAATGTAAAATACCAATTATGTTATCTATATTTCCTTTATATACAGGAATTCTTGTATATGGATTATCTAAAACATAATCAATTAATTGTTCTCTATTTAAGTTTAAATCAATATTATATGCTACTATTTTATTTTTTGGGCACATAACATTTTTAACTCTAATACTTTTAAAATCAACAGCTGATTGAATAATTTGCTTTTCTTGTTCTTCAATTAAACCTTCTTGTTGAATATTTCCAACAATTTGTTGAAAATCTTCTTCATCAATTAAAGGATCTTCTTTTTTTGCTTTAAATATTTTTTTTAATAATCCTATCAAACCACTAAATAATAAAGAAATAGGTGTTAAAATCCAAGCTAAAGCAAAAATTGGGTAAACAATAATTTTAACTATAAAATTAGCAAATGTTTTACCAATATTTTTAGGAATTATTTCACCAAAAAAGAATACTATTAATGTTGAAAAAATAATAGCAAATAAAGAACCTACTTCTTCTCTTGACATATTTTGAAAAAAAGTAGTATTTTGCACTAAATTTGTGCATAAAATTGTGGCTAAAATAGAAATTAAAATATTAACAATATTGTTGCCAATTAAATTGGTAATAATATATTTATCAAAATTATTTAAGCATCTAACTACAAGTTTAGAACTTTTTTTCCCATCATCTGCTTCAACTCTTAATTTTATTTGATCACAATATGAAAAAGCACTCTCACTCATTGAAAAAAAAGCCGAAAGAAATAAAAGTATAACCAATAGTATAGATCTGGTCAGGCTCGACATAAAAGCTCATCACACTCCAAAGCATATTAATTGCATATATATAATTATAACAAGAAAAATTGAGTTTTCAATGTTTTTATATTTTTAAGTCCTTCATAAATAAAATTGCTAATTAAATAAATAAACCCACTAAATTCTATAATTGCAAAGATAACATATAAAATAATTCCAAAAATTAAACCAAGACATAATGAACTATAACTTCCTTTATAAAAAATTAATATGCTTATAGCAAAAAGCAAATATTTTCCAATAAAAGATACTAATAAAATAGTAAAAATTAGTAACTTTTTACTTAAAAAGTTCCAATTTATGAAAATAAACTTTAAACATAATAAAATAGCAAAAAATATTAAAAATAATATAGGAGCTATATTTAAATTATTGAAAAAGGCACCAATGACATTCATAACGACTTGAAAATTAACAAATTCAGTTTGCCCTATTTCATGATATATTTGACCTACAATGCCATTATTTAAAATTGTATCTAATTCGTTTTCACTTAAACTATAACATTTAAATAAAGGAAGCATTGCAATTAAATCTTTTATAATAAAAATTCCTGCCAAAAAAGCCAAAATAAATAGGCCAAAATTAATTATAAATTCGCATAATTTTTGATTTTTTGACATTTAAATCACCAATAAATATTATAACTTTAAAATATTTGAAAGAAAACACTTTTCTATAATATTTAAAAATATTATTGAAAATCGCTTGCGTTTTGTGTTATTATATTTAAGCGTATGTAGTATTTGTTTTTTTAGGAGGTATTACGTAATGAAAAAAATTAAGGCATTTTTTGCTAGAGTTGGTAATTATATTAAAAATACAGCTTGGATTCAACCTTTGTTGATTGTTATAGTTATTTTCGTTCTTTTATTTTCTTTAGCACCAATTACTGGTTGTACTAAATCATTTTGGGCTAGAGTAACAACAGTTAATAAAATGGATAAAATTTCTTATAAAGAATATATTGAAAAAATTAAAGGTTCAAAAGAAGATGATAAATTTATCATTGTCTTTACTCAAGAAAATTGTGATGTTTGCCCTATGTTCTATAAAAATATGAATGATTATTTAAAAAATGATTATGGCAAAAAAGCACAAGATTTTGAAATTTTTAATGTTGATTTGTCAACTAAATCTAGCAAAGTAAAAATTAATGGTTCAAAATATCAAGTTTATAAAGATAAGACATTAGGATTAGTTTCTCCTACAAGTTATGCAAGCAATGAAATTATTGCCCAAGATTATGCTAAAAAACTTGATGAAAGAATTAAAACATTCAATGAAAGAGCTTTTGATGGTGCTAATAGCAGTGAATTAGAACCTGTAAGTGAAAGTGCTTATACATATTTATCAACTCCATTAGTTATTTGGTATGAAGGTGGTTTAGAAACTAGAATTTCAAATAAATATGATTCTCTTGAAAAACAATCAGATAACAAAAAAGTTAAAACAACTGAATTTAAAAAGTACATTGAAAACTTTGAAGGTGAAACTAAAGCTGAATGGAATGATGAATTTGATTTAACATTCAGTGAATATAAAAACATTAAGGATGCATTTGAAGAGCACTAATTAAAGTGCTTTTTTCTTAAAAATGAAAAAAGGATTTCTCCTTTCAATTATTTTATTAGCAAGTTTTGTTAGTTGCGCTAATGAAAATGATTTGGCATTAAAAACTATCACCTACAAAGAATATATAAATAAAGTTTCTAATGAAGTTGAAAATGATAGAGATATATTTATTTTTACGACATCAACTTGCACACATTGTCAAAAAATTAGACCACTTTTAAATAAATATGTTGCTTTAAATCCAGATGTTAATATTTTTGAATTATCTTTAGATGTTAAAATTTCTACTTTTGGTGATAATACATATATATTTAAAGATAGTTCAATGGGATATTTCACTGGTGATGCAAAAGATGATTGTATAAAATCATTGGATAATCGTATTGCTTTATATGCTAATGCAAATAATTTAGAAAATAATTCTAGTACTAATGCTTTATATTCTCCAATCGATATTGAAGGAAATAGCAAATATATGTATGTTTATACTCCATTAATTATTTTTTATGAAAGTGGTTTAGAAGTAAATATTATTAATAATGTTGAAAGTTTATTAACATATGATAAAAAAAATAAAATTGAATATGATTCATTTGCTAAAATATTTGAATTTCCAACAGAAAAAAATCAATGGGATAAACCATTTGATTTAACTTATTCAACTGCTTTTACTCTTTAATGTCTACTTTGTGTAGACATTTTTTTTATAAAAAAGTGATAAATAATCACTTAACGATTATATAAATCTATATCAATACCGCATTTAGGAGGCAAACTATCACTAAGATTCCAAAACGTTTTATCAAATGTAGCGTTAATTTTTGTATAAGTTTGTGATTCATTGAATGGAAAATAAATAATCATTTCGTCTTCAAATTCAGGTATATCATAATAACTAATTGGAAAGACGCCCTCAGACCAAGATTGCATATATTCACCATTTGCAAAAATATGATCAACACCACGAATATATGCTATAACTAAATTATAATTACAGTTTTCAGATTCAGATAAGTTGTTAATTAATTTTATTTCAAATCCTTTACTATTAATAGATATAAACTCTACATCATAAGAAAAATCATATTCAAGATAATCATATTCACTATTGTTGACTTCCCATCTATCTCCAGGTGAATATTTTATAACTTTTTCACCATTTGAACATGATATAAGAGGAATAGTCAAAGAAAGAATCATTATTTTTTTTAACATCTTCATTTCCTCCTTTGTTGTCATCATTATATCATATTAAATGTTTATTGACAATTTATACAATTCACGATATTGTTAAAAAAATTAACCTGCAATATATGGAATTGTCCATTTAGATTTTCTTAGTTAATTTAGATTTGGTGTCATTTATTTGCCATTTTCTCAATTAATTTTTTTAGTAGAAAATCTAATTTTTTAAATTATATATATATTGTCAAATTGATTTATATATTCATATTTTGCAAATGTAAGGAATGTAAAACAAATTTAAAAATTATAATTAGCATTAAATTTGCTCATCGCTAGTACTACTTTTTTTAAATATTTGTTTAATAATTTGATTTGCACCTGTAGAACTTGCACCACTTACAATTCCAACACCTAATGCAAACCATACATTATCTGCATTTAATATCATTTTAGGAGCAGTAAAATAAATTAAAACACCCAATATGCCCCCAATAACTGCAACTAATATTGGAATCAATTTGTATGCTTCTTGCTTCTTTTTAAATAAAATCTTGTAAATTTCTCCTATGATATAGCAACATACAACTATAATAGGAACACATGTAAAATTCATCATCAATTAACCTCCTTCTTAAAATGAATTTTTAGTAATTTAAAATTTTAATTATGTATTATCTAGTTTATACATGTCATCAACTCGTTTCGTAACATTAACTACTGACTCTTCAACTTTTGCAAGACGCTCAGCAATATTACGATCACGCTCATCTACTTTATTTAAGTTTTTTTCAACTCGATCTACACATGCTTTGATATAACCAATATCTGAAAACATCACCCCTTCTGTTTTACCATCAGTTCTTTGTTCTTGCTTATCGCTTCTTTTAAATGCTAAATAAGCAAATACAATACTTGAAATAGATGCAAAGAAACCTACTAAAATAACAATTAATTCAAAAGTCATAACCATCAGCTCCTTAATCTTTTTGTTAAGAAATTTATTTCTTCATAAATAAGGAAACGAAAAGTTCAAAAGTACATGGTTTATTTTTAACTTTTTATTTTAATAAATAACATTAAAACAAAAAAATGTTAACGCCTTTTGGGCATTAACACTTTTAAAAAATTATTAAAATATTTTATATGTTTTTGTTATATCATGTGATTCGATGAAATCATTATATTCCACAATATCACAAGATCTATGAAATGCATTTAAAATTATTGATGCTATGTATTTTTTACTTTCATTTATTGTTTTAAATGAAATAGGATTGTTAAATAATACCACGAGATCTACGTCGCTATTTTTGTGATATTCATTTTTATACATAGAACCAAACAAGAACATTGATTTAATTTCTTTTTCTACTAATTCATCTTTTTTACTTTGAAGTAAATTTATTATTTCTTCTTTTAAATTATGGTTATTTTCATTATTATTGATAAATAATGTATTAAAATAACTATATAAAAAATATATACGAGAATTAACATTTTTTATTGTTTGATAAACTTCATACAAATTTGCTGGTGGTACACACGGATAATTGTATTGTCTTGTCAAATATATAGTCAATAGTAGAAAAAACAAATAACTTTCAGATGATGCCATTTCTTTAAATTTTATTAGATATCTATCTAACCATTCAAACACACGAATTCCTGGTTTTATTCTTTCAATTATTAAGTCAAGATTTACAATCTTCTTGTCATATATCATTTCAAAACATCTTTTATATTCTAATTCATTAGAATTAATTGGTAATGAATATATCATTTGGAACAATTTAAAATAATTTAATATTTCCTGATTAAAATTTGTATCGTTATTTTGTATTCTAAAAGTAATTTTCTTTATATCATCGTATTTATGAACACCATAATAATTGTCATAAAATGATGATATTACTTTGCAAGGAAACGTTGAAGTATATGTTGTATCCATTTTTACTCCAAAAAAATAAGTTATAAAATAATCACTTAATGATCGTATAAATCTATATCAATACCGCATTTAGGAGGCTCACTATCACTAGGATTCCAAAACAAATTATCAAATGTAGCGTTAATTTTTGTATAAGTTTGTGATTCATTGAATGGAAAATAAATAATCATTTCGTCTTCAAATTCAGGTATATCATAGTTGGGTCTTGGAAAGATCATGCCTTCAGTATGAAATTGTATAAATTCACCATTGGCAAAAATATAATCCACTTCACGAATAGATGCTATAACTAAATTATAATTACAGTTTTCAGATTCAGATAAGTTGTTAATTAATTTTATTTCAAATCCTTCACTATCAATAGATATAAATTCTACATCATAAGAAAAATCATATTCAAGATCATCATATTCACTATTGTTGACTTCCCACCTATCTCCAGGTGAATGTTTTATAACTTCTTTACCATTTGAACACGATATAAGAGAAATAGTCAAAGAAAGAATCATTATTTTTTTTAACATCTTCATTTCCTCCTTCGTTGTCATCATTATATCATATTAAATGTTTATTGACAATTTATACAATTCACGATATTGTTAAAAAAATTTACCTGCAATATATGAAATTGTTTCATTACACTTTATAACATTTCCATGACTATAATTACTTTTATAAACATTATAATATTGAGCATTATTAGGATCCTCTATTGCCTCATCATAAATACCATTTATAATGTCGTTCATAATAGGATAGTTTGTTAATTCGAATTCCATTTTGTCATTATGAATCCATGAATCTATCAAATCTTCTAATACTTGCAAACCAGTAACTAATAAAGCAGATTCTAAGTTGAAAGATGGCAAGCAACAATTTTTATAACAAGTTTTATATGTTCCATATTGGTAATAACAATTTCCGCACATAAATTGTTTTGAGTTATAACATTCTAAGGACCTATCTGTTATACCAACAATTTTAGCGTTTTCAATATCGGTTTGTTCACCAATTGAAACTAATCCATCAAATGGATATTTATAAATACTATTTGGAATATATACACCATTATAATCACAATAACCAGGAATTACCTTGAACAAATGTCCTGAAACACTTGAAATTACTGTTAAGTTAGGTCTATTTGATAATTTATTCCATCGTCCTTTAACATCATCGAAATAATCAGATTTAGCTAAGATCTCAACACATTCCTTATATTTTTTGGCAGTTCCTGGTTTGTCTTGAATTACTTCATACAAATCTGTTCCAAAAATTTTTGTAAGTACATTTACATTGATTAATTTTTTTGCCAAATTAACTGGACCATAAGGTGTAGAAATTGAAATCATATCATTAATTAAAGTTGGAATTTGTGTTGCAACTTCAAGATTTACCAATCCTCCCTGACTATGTCCAACCAAAATTACTTCAACTTCTTCATCACAATTCTTTATTGATTCAACTATGAATTTTAATTTTTTGGCTTGATTCAAAATAGAATCAAACGACAAATAAGATAATTCACCATTATTAATTTTACTAATTGAAAGATCCAATGCAGTTCTAGTTAATAAAACTTTATTTGCATTTCTTTTTGCTGTAGATACAATATCTGAAATAATTTGATTGAATTTAGTCATATCTGAATTAGATTTAGATAAATATCCATCTGCGCCTAAACCATAAAAAGAATTATTATTAACATTAAAATTTTTCATATCAATTGCATCATTAATTATTATTGTCCTAGATGAATAGTTCTTGTGTAAAAGTTCAATAGTATTTTTAAATCCAGTACCACCATCACCTAATCCACCTTGAAATAACATAATCTTGTACTTTTTAATATTAATTGAACACATATTTTTCCTCCTTAATATACTTTTTATGTCATTTATGAAGATTCATTTTTCATATAAAGTTACAATTTTTTCAATAACCGGTTTTAATATAAAATTTTCGAAATTGTAATATTTTACTATGAATTTCTTACCTCTTCATAAATAAGGAAACGAAAATGTCAAAAGTACATGGTTTATATTAATATTTCTTTAATAATTTTTTCAATGTTTTATGTATTCTATTTAAAGCATTATTAATAGCCTGTTTACTAACCCCATAAATTTTACATAAATCCTTTTGTGATTTTTCTTCCCAATAAAGTAATCTAACCATTTCTTGTTGTCTAGGTGTAAGTTTATTTATTGATTGTTCTATGATTTTATTGTTTAAATCTATTTCATATCTATTTTCAATAGAAATTAATGCATCTTTTATTAGATTAAGATTTTGTGCCATTTCACTATCGAATGATACAAATTTTCTATTATGATATCTTTCACGTTCATATTCGTGATATTCATCTATTAAATATTGATGCCTTATTTCTTCACTAATAGATTCATCTTTTAAAATTTCATATGTTTGTTTATCCATCCAAAACTTAACATGTTTTAGTTGTCCTTTCTTATTAATAAAATCTAATAGTACTTCTACTTGCTGACTCATATAAAAATCCTCCTAACTCAAAAACAACATTTTCTATTCTTTTACAGCCAATAAGTGAAAAAAGTTTGGTTTTAATAGCTTTGAATTCTCAAAAAAGATTTTCAAAATAACCAGAAATTTTTTTATTAAAAAAGAAAAAATAAATGGAAAAATTTGTCAAATCATGCATTTTTTGATAAAATAAATTCGTAAATTGTAATTTTTTTTAGCGTATTAAAACTACGCTCAAAGTGTATACCAACAATAAAAAAAGACCGGTCCCAAACGGTCGGGATTTCGGTCCATATGTAGTAGGAGTAGTAAAATGAATTTAAAAGATTATATTAATATGATAATTAAATTAAAAACAGAATCTAAAAATGGCGATTTCCTTTTGGCTTTGATAGATGCTTTTATTAGAGAACCTTATGCAAACGAAAATTTTGAAAACCCATTATTAAAATATGAAAGCATGGAGACATTAAAAGGTATTTGTAATGGAAGTAAAACTTTAAAAAGAGAATATGCCAGTGAAATATATAGTTTATATGATAAAGATAAAATGATGAATTTTTTCTATCAAAGAACAGATAACTTTGATGATTTTAAAGAATCGCTACTTAATTTTGGTTTTGAAATAGATAAAAATGAGGAAAATGATGAAGATATACCTTCTACTTTAGCTGATTTACTTGCAAAAATTATTGAAAATATTTCTAAAGGTATTTCTCAAACTTATCCACCACTTAGGAAGATTAATATTCACAATCTTGATAAAGATGCTTTTAAAAATGTTTATATTAAAGATGGATATTTGCATATCAATGGTCAAGTTATTGAATTACCTCATGATTTTACTTTAGCAAAATTATGCATTGATTGCGATTTGCCTTATGTTGTTGAACTTCTAAAAGTATATAGTAATTTAAGTGGCACTACAATCAAAAATATTAAAGAACTTAAAGTATATCCCGAATATGAAAAGCATTTTAGCGAACAAAATAGATGTTACTATAGTGCTGAAGCAATGAGACGATTAGTTAGAGATTTATTTACTGATGGAGAAGAGCATTTTAATATTCTAAAAGATGAAATATTTGATTCCATTTATGAAACATATGTTGATTTATCATTAGGTGATGGTTATCAAAGATTAAAAAATGTTCTAGAAATAGTTACTAAAGCAAATCTTAATAGTACTATTCTTCTTAACATCAAGGGATTGGTTACAATTAAGGAAAAGAAAGGTATTTGCCACATTTTAGTTAATGAAGGCCGTATCAAATCATGGGTTGAGGTAGATTATGAATAGTATTTTTAATTCAGCTGCTGAAGTTTCAATGAGATTATTAATTATTCTTTCAATGATTAATAAAGGTAAAGATATTGATACATTAACAGCAATCGATTTTATTTCTACATATAGTAAGGACTTTCAAATTAATGATTACAATTTGCATGGAGACAATAGTTATAACTTTAGCTGTTTTGCTTCAAGAAGATTATTAATACAAAAATCTTTATCCCTACTTTTAAAAAAACATTATATTAAAGCTATTGATTCAAAAAATGGAATTGAATATATAATCATTGAACAGCGTAAAAAAATATGCGATAAACTAAATTCTTCATACTCAAAAAAATATAAAGAAATCGTAAAAGAAGTTTTATCTAAATTTAAAAATAAATCAAGTAAAAGAATTATTAATGAATTAAATTATCATATTACTAGTGTTATTAAGGAGAAATCGAATGAGTAAATTTTATATTAAAGAATTAATTGCTTATGGCCAAGGGGGAAAAGAATCATTAATTGAATTTTCACCTTATTTAACAATTATATGTGGTGCTTCTAATACTGGTAAAACTTATATATTTAAATGTATTAAATACTTGTTTGGCTCAGATAATTTAGAAATAAAAACAAATTCTGGTTATACTAAATTTTCGATGATTCTTTGTGTTGATAATAAAGATATCATATTCACAAGAGAAATTAAATCTAGTGATATTGAAGTAATAAGTAATTATGAAGGAGTTGAAAATGGCATTTATTCTACTGATTATGAAAAAGAAAACAATATTAACTCAATTTATTTAAGATTATTTGGAATCTACGATGATTTTAAAGTGCCATATAATAGAAACTGCGAAATGAAAAGATTTACCTTAAGAATGTTTTTGCATATGCTAATGATAAATGAAAAAGAAATTGAGAGGGATTTATCTATCGTTCTTCCTAGAGAAACAATTAATAAAACATACTTCCTATCTCACTTATTATATTTGCTATATGAAACTGATTTTTCTGTTTATGATCGTGAAGATAGTGAAAAAACTAAACAAATTAAAAAATCAGCTATATCAAAATATATCAGCGATAAATTATTTGAATTAAAAGAAAGAAGCAAAGCATTAAAAAGCAATCCTTCATTTAACCCCAATTACGATATAGATAACGAATTGAAACTACTAACTATTCGTTTAAATTATATTGAAAACCAATTAAATGAAACTTTCATTAATGGTCAAACCCTATTAAAAGATATAACTAAAAAAAATGAAAGATTAAATGAATGTAATATATTATTAAATAGATACATTTCATTAGAAAGTCAATTTACATCTGACATTCAAAGATTAAATTTTATTTGTGAAAGTTCATATATTTTAAAAAAAGAAACTGAAAACAATAAGTGCCCTCACTGCAACCAAACATTAAATACTAATAATGAATTTGAAGTTAATATTGATACAATTAATGCTGAAATATTTAGAATAACAGCCCAACTTGAAGGTTTAATAGAAATTAAAAATGAATTACTAGAAGAAATTAACTCTATAAATGATTCACTAACAGAATTGCAAGAAAAGAAAAAAGAGGTTGATAATCTTATAAACACCGTACTTAAACCAGAAAAAAAGGATGTTGAAAATAAAATTAATACCTTTAAAGAATATATTTCAGTTCAATCAGAACTTAAAACTTTAGAATTTTTTGATAAACAATGGAACAATGATTTGGAAGATTTATATAAAAAGCAGCCAAAGAAAACATCATACAATCCCTTTGAATTATTTAATGTTGGATTTATTAATGATATAACTAAAGAAATTCAAATAATATTAAAATCATGTGATCATCCTAATCCAATTAGTGCTTCTTTCTCTATGAAAAACTTTGATATTGAAATAAACAATAATCCTAAATCAACTAATGGTAAAGGATTTACTGCTTTTTACAATACTATATTGGTGCTTGCATTTAGAAAATATTTATATGAAACAGCAAGAATAAAACCATCATTTTATATTATTGATTCGCCATTATTAGGATTAGATGTTGGACATACTCATGTAGATAAGAATAATCTAATTCAAGGAATTTATAATTATTTTGTTAATTCTATAGAACAAAGTCAATTAATTATTATTGAAAATGAAAAAGATATGCCTAATATAAATTTAAATAATCCAAAGATTAAATATTATGATTTTACTCATGATGAAGATGAGGGAAGATATGGATTTTTAACGGACTTTAAAGATTAAAGTTAAATATTATCTCACTTATAATGTTTCGATATAGTTTAGTAATACATTAGTAAAAATTCATTATATTATCTTATATATTTTTATAATAAAATGCCTTCCTGCTTTCATTTTACAGGAAGGCTATATTTATATAAGTAATTATTATTTGTTTTTAAATTTATCTTTTAACTATCTAATTTATTTATTTTTGATAATGTTGGAAAATTTTGTTGCCGTAGTGCTTCATAAACGATAATAGCAACACTATTTGAAAGATTTAAACATCTTGCATTTTCATCCATTGGAATTCTTAAGCGATGATTTATAAATTCATCATGAATTTCTTTTGGGAGTCCATGAGTTTCACTGCCAAAAATAAACCAATAATTTTGATCTTTATTGCTTAAATTGGCTTCACTATATGTATAATCAGCAAATCTTGAAATAACATAAGTGAATTTTTTATCTATATGGCATCGATTCTTAAAATCTTCAAAATTTTCATAAACTTCAAAATGAAAAGATCTTAGATAGTCAAGGCCTGCTCTTTTAAATGATGTATCATCTAATTTAAATCCTAAAGGTTTTATTAGATGGAGTTTAGCATTGCTTGCCATACATGTACGAATAATATTACCAGTATTTGGTGGAATTTCAGGTTGAAATAAAACTACATTTATCATAATTGTTATAAAAACATATCCTAAAGTGGATATGTTTAATTATTATTCTTCGCCTTCACTTTCTGGAAGTTTAACATTGTGGTAAACATTTTGCACATCTTCAACTTCATCAAGCATATCAAGCATTCTTTCAAATTTTGCTAATTTTTCTTCACTTAATTCAAGTTCTTCAGATGGAATAAGTTTAACTTCATCAACTTCAAATTCATTAATTCCAGCTTTTGCTAAAGCTTCTTCCATAGCTTCAAGTGAACTAGGATCTGCTAAAACTCTAACATAACCTTCATCATCAGTTGATGCATCAATTACATCAACACCAGCTTCAAGTAAAATTTCTAATGTTTCATCAGCAGTTTTACCAGTAAATTCAATTACTGCATATTTAGTAAACATATATGATACGCAGCCAGTAGTACCAATTGAACCACCGCATTTTGTAAATACTGAACGTACTTCTGTATAAGCTCTATTAACATTATCAGTTAATGTTTCAACGATAATTGCAGAATTTCCTGGTCCATAACCTTCATAAACATTTTGTATTAATGCTTCTCCTGAACCACCTGATGCTTTTTTAATGGCATTTTCGATAACATGTGATGGAACTTGACTCTTTTTTGCTTTATCAATTGCAGTTCTTAATGCTATATTAGCATTTGGATCTGTTGATCCTTTTTTAGCTGCAAGATAAATATCACGACTCATACGATTGTATAAAGCTGATTTAGCTGCTGCAGTGGCAGCCATGGCTTTTGCTCGCACTTCATGTGCTCTACCCATAATAAAATCCTCCTATTTAATTTTTATAATATAAAATTTCTATATTTATTATTTTACCACAATAATATAAATATTTGCTTGCTATTTCAAGATATTCTTTAAAATCTTGTTTTAAATCTTGAAATTCTAAAATAAATAATTTAATTAATGTTGAAATTTCAAATAACAAACATGCAATTTTATGGCCAGATAATGATACTTTTTCATCATCTACTTTTTTTTCTAATTCTTTTAAGGCATTTCTTAATTCAATGACATCTCTTATATCAAGATAATCTTTATTATCAATTAAAGAATTTTTGATTAAAGAGATATCATCGTTAATTTGAATAATTGTTTTTGATAAGTTTAAAGATGAATAATTAGTAAGGCATGCTAAAACATAACCAATTTTGCAATTAATTAATTCAAGTTTTAATAAATATTCATCCATAATAGTTAGTCCCCTTATAAGACAACAAGAAGAGTAGATAGATTGCTACCTACTCTTCTAATGTTAAATTATTCTTTTTCTTCTTTAGCAAGACGTGCAAGTTTTGCCCAACGTTTCATTGCGTATTCTTGATTTTCTTTTAATAAACGTTCTGCATCTGCTGGGTTAACTTTTGGAAGTTGTGAATAACGAGTTTGAGTTAATAGATAGTCTTGATAACCACTAAAGTCAGGTTCTTTACAATCAAGTTGTAATGGATTTAATCCTTGAGCTTCTCTACGAGGGTCATAACGGAAAATTGGCCAATAACCTACTCTTGTAGCTTCTTTTTGTGATTTTTGATGATTTACTAATCCACCTTTAATTCCTTGAGAAATACAAGGAGAATATGCAAGAATTAGTGAAGGGCCATCATATGATTCAGCTTCTTTTAAAGCTTTAATAGCTTGGTTTCTATCAGCACCCATTGAAATACTAGCAACATAAACATGTCCATAGGCCATTGCAATTGATGCCATATCTTTTTTAGCTGTTTGTTTACCAGCAGCAGCAAATTTAGCAATTGCGCCTTCTGGTGTTGATTTTGAAGCTTGACCACCTGTATTAGAATAAATTTCAGTATCAAGAATCATAACATTAATATTATCATTTGATGCAATGACATGATCAAGTCCACCATAACCAATATCATAACCCCAGCCATCGCCACCAATAGCCCAAACTGATTTATCAACTAAATCAGCAGTATGATT
This sequence comes from uncultured Bacilli bacterium, assembly GCA_947626825.1. GTDB lineage: Bacteria > Bacillota_I > Bacilli_A > RFN20 > CAG-631 > CAKPXW01. The sequence continues at coordinate 103,924 of CANQTM010000001.1, forward strand.
TAATAATTCTTTGATTCCATCACATTTTGAAACTTTGACTTTGGCAATCAAATCATCAACCATTGTTCTAACAACATCTTTATTAGAAATGTTTTCTATATATTTCTTTAATAATTCTTGTAAATCTGGTTCACAGTTTTCAAGATTATCATTAATAATTTGGCAAATTCCACCTAATTTGATATTAGTAGCAACTCTCATACCATAAGCATATTCAGCATTATCTTCAAATAATGAATTTGCCCATGCTGGACCTTGTCCATTAGAATCTTTTACAAATGGAGTTGAAGGTGTTGAGCCACAATAAATTGATGAACAACCTGTTGCATTACCAATTAATAAATCTTTACCAAATAATTGAGAAATTAAACGATAATATGGTGTTTCACCACAACCAGCACATGAACCAGAAACTTCAAAATATGGTTTTAAGAAAGAAGCACCTTTAACAGTATTTGTATTCATTAAAGCTCTATATGGAACTTTACCATAATAATAATCAGCTACGATAGATTGATCCATTTCGCCTTTAACATCTTCCATTGATAAAGCTTTCTTAATTTCGCCTGTAGTAAGATCTTTTTTGCCTGGACATTCAGAAACACAAAGTCCACAACCTACACAGTTATCAGGAGAAACTTGAATTCTATATTTGTATTCTCCCATATTAGGACCCATAGCTTTTAATACATCTTTTCCTTTTTCTGGAGCATTAGCTACTTCTTCATCAGTTGCTAAAAATGCACGAATTGTAGCATGTGGACAAACAATGACACAGTTACCACATTGAATACAATTTTCACTATGCCAATGAGGAACTTCTGTAGCAATGTTACGTTTTTCATTATATGTTGTATTTGCTTCTAATGAGCCTTTTAGTAAATCACCTTTTAAGAAAGCAGAAACAGGTAAATCATAACCTCTTAAATCATTGATTTCAGTTGCATAATCATCAAAATATTCTGAAATACCAGGTTTTTTAACTGGATTAACAACTAAATTTTTCCATTCAGGTTTTACAGGTACTCTTTTTACTTTTCCACCTTTTTCTATAGCAACATAGTTCATCTTAACGATGTCATCACCTTTTTTGCTATATGATTTTTTAGCAGCAGCTTTCATAAATTCAACAGCATCATCATAAGGCATTATATTTGCAAGTTTGAAGAATGCTGATTGTAAAATAGTATTTGTTCTACGACCCATACCAATTTTAGAAGCTATAGCTGTTGCATTGATAATATAGAATTTTGCTTTCTTTTCGGCTAATGCTTTTTTGAAACTATTTGGTAATTTATTTTCTATTTCGTCAGCTGAGAAAGTAGTATTTAATAAAAATGTACCACCTTTTGCTAAACTCTTTAATAAGTCATATTTAAAAATATATTCATCCAATGAACATGACATAAAATCAGCATGTTCAATGTAATAAGTTGAATGAATTGGTTCGTCACCAAATCTTAAGTGAGAACGTGTTACACCACCTGATTTTTTTGAATCGTATTGGAAATATGCTTGAACATATTTATCAGTATGGTCACCAATAATTTTAATAGAATTTTTATTTGCAGATACTGTACCATCTGAACCAAGTCCCCAGAATAAACATGATGTGTAATTACCTTTAATATGATAATTTTCATCAATTGGAATTGATTTAAATGTTACATCATCATTAATTCCTACTGTAAAATCAGTATGAGCTTTAGAAGATTTCATAAAATCATAAACAGATTTAATATGTTTTGGTTGTGTATCTCTTGATGCAAGACCATAACGACCACCAATCACTTTAATCTTTCTATTTTCTTGTGCTAAAGCAGCAACAACGTCAAGATATAAAGGATCACCTAAAGCGCCAGGCTCTTTTGTTCTATCTAAAACAGCAATTCTTTTAACTGTTTTTGGTAAAACATTAACTAAATGTTTAGATGAGAATGGACGATATAAATAAACTTTAACTAAACCAACTTTTTTACCTTTTGAAGTTAAATCAGCAACAACTTCTTTAATTGTTTCATTAACTGAACCCATAGCAATAATAACATCTGTTGCATCATTTGCACCTTCATAAACAAAAGGAGCATATGTACGACCAGTAACTTCGCTAATCTTTTTCATATGTTTTTCAACAATGCCAACAAGATTTTCAGTTGCTTTATTAGATGCTTCTCTACCTTGGAAATATATATCATCATTTTCAGCACCACCACGAGTTATTGGATTAGTATGTGGGTTTAATGCATTTCTTTTAAATTCTTTAATAGCTGCAGTTACTTCTGGAGTAACTAAAGCTTTTAGATCTTCATAATCCCAAGTTTCAACTTTATCGATTTCATGAGAAGTTCTAAAACCATCAAAGAAATTAATAAATGGATAAGAACCTTCAAGTGCTGCAAGATGAGCAACAGGAGATAAATCCATAACTTCTTGAACTGAATGTTCACATAACATTGCAACACCAGTTTGTCTACATGCATAAATATCTTGATGGTCACCAAAAATTGCTAATGAACGAGTTGCCAAAGCACGTGCAGATACATGGAAAACAACAGGAAGTAATTCACCAACACATTTATAAATATTAGGCACCATTAAAAGTAAACCTTGAGATGCAGTATATGTAGCAGCTAATGCACCAGCTTCAGCAGCACCATGAACTGTGCCAGCAGCGCCTCCTTCTGATTGCATTTCTACAACTTTAACTTTAGAACCAAAAATGTTTTTTCTACCTTGTGCTGACCATTCATCAATATTTTCAGCCATTGGAGAAGATGGAGTGATTGGGAAAATACCAGCAAACTCTGTAAATGCATATGCAACATGAGCAGCAGCAGTGTTTCCATCCATCGAAACAAACTTAAATGCCATTTTTTTTCCTCCTATAAAATTAACTGTTTTTTTATTTATAAAAAACGACCGGCTATATTATAACACTTGAAAAAGCGATTTTCACTATTTTTTTATAAAAGACAAGCAATAAATTAGATTTTTAATCATATTTTTGCCAAAATATTAAAAATTTTAAATAATAATAGAATTTTTTAAGCAATGGAGGTAATAATTTAAAACATTAAAACAAAAAATAGGGAAGAACCCTATTTAATGTTAATTTATTAATTAAGAAACAACTCTCCATTCACCAGAATAATAAATAATTGTTCTAGCTGCTTGTGTTGGATTATCAACTTCATTTCCACTTAAAACTCTACCAATACCCATTTTAGAAGTACAGAACCATCTTTTACCAACATTTAAAATTTCTAAAGATGTTAAATTGTTACATCCACTAAATGTGTTAGCTAAAATTCTAGATATTTCTTTTGGTAATGTAATAGAAACTAATGAAGTACAATCTTTAAAACATTCTAATGCTATTAGCTTTGTACCATCATTAACATGAATATTTGCATCGATTTCATTATTGTTAGCAGCAATCAAGTAAGAATCAATATATAATAATCCTTTAGTCCAATTTGTATTTTCTTGATAATATCCACAATTTAAGAATGCATCTTTTCCAATAAAAATCAAATTATCAGGTAAATGAATTTCTTTTAATAAAGTGCAATCTTTAAATGCTTCAGCACCAATACTTGTAACACTTGCTGGAATTGTAACACTTTCAATGTGAGTGCCACGGAAAGTACCAGAAGGGATAGATGTTACTCCATCTGGAATATTAATTCTTGCTTCTGCGTCATCAAGATGAAATTCATCGGCATAATGTAAAGGATTAGAATATTCATTTAGAAAATGAATGTTAAACCAATCTGACATTTTACCTTTGTATTCAACACGAGTTAGTGAACTACAATTTAAGAAAGCATTGTTATCAATATATACTAAAGATGTAGGTAAAATAATTTCTTTTAAGTTTGTACAATCTTTAAATGCTGAGTCACTAATTGAAGCAGTTCCACTAATAATTTCATATTTTTCATTAATTGATGAAGCATCTGCCTTTATTAAATGATGATTTGCATATAATACACCATTAACCCAATTTGATTTATTGTTCATAAATGCTGTATTATAAAATGCGTTAGTACCAATTATATCAACATTTTCTTTAATATTTATATCATTTAAAGAAGTACATCCATAAAAAGCAGCATATTCAATAGTAATCAATGAATTAGGAAAATCAAAAGTGTCTAGTTTTTCACAGCCTTGGAAAGATGTCATTCCAATTGTTTTTAAATTAGATTCGCCGCTTTCAAATTTAACTTCTTTTAAATTTTTACAAAATAGGAAAGCGTTTAATTCAATTGTTTCAATAGTATTAGGAAGAGTAATCTTTTCAATATTTGTGTCTCTAAAGGCATATGATCCAACAACTTTTACTGGATAACCTTCATGCATAGAAGGAATAATAACTTCTAAGTAAGTAATATTTTGATTTTTACCAACAATATAATGGCCGCCTTCTTGAACATAAACTAATCCATCTTCTTTACATTCATCGCAATAATTATTGATTGTATAATGGTGACTTTCTGTTTGTATATGTTCATTGTCATTTTGACAAATTTTTATATGTTCATTATTATCTTTCTTTTGCCATGGTCCCCACAAATGTCCTTTCGCAGGAATTTCTTCAGTATATTGATAATCACAATCGATACATTTATATGTTTTAATTCCTACATCATCGCAAGTTGCTTCAGTAATTTCTATATTGTATTGATGAGGTTGTGTTTCTTGATGTGTAGAATCATTTTCACATTCTTTAATGTGATTAGTTTCATCTAATTTTTTCCACGCACCCCATTTATGACCTAAAGATTGAGCCCCTTGTTTAGTAAATGAAATATGACAATCTTTGCATGATGTAGTTATTTCTTCACTTTCAAAGCAATTACCAGCTTTAACTGATTCTACCATTTGACATGGCATTGTTTCTTTGTGGTTAGGATCACGTTGACATGTACGTGTATGTGTATGTGTCTCATTGTCTCCAGGAGTGCTATCTCCATCATAAATCCATTCACCATAATCATGATTTAATTCATCTACATAATTACTTCTTTCTTCATGTTGACAACTTGTACATATAGATGAATCATAACCTTTTTCAGTACAAGTTGGTAATACTGTATGAACTTCATAACTACAAATATCTTCTTCTTTATGAGTAGGATCATTTTCACATGTTCGGACATGTTTTTGTTTTGCTTCATCATATTGCCAATTTGACCATTTATGGTCAGTAGGCTTTGTTAAATTATCTTCATGAACTCCTTTACATTCTTTACAAACATTTTTAGTAAAACCACCTGTTAAACATGTTGGTTCAACTACTTCTTCAACAACAAAACTACAAAGTTGTTTATCTTCATTTCCACAACGTTTACATAAACGAACATGGTAATGAGTATGTTCATCTGCTTCAGTTTCTCCACCTTCAGTAACAAAAGTCCATGGAACGTCTTGATAATTATGGCCTAAAGCAGGAATCCCATCTTCAGTATATGTATATTGGCAAGTTTGGCAAACATGAGTCAAAATTTCTTTTTCAGTACATGTTGCTTCTTGAATTTCTGTATCAAATTCACATGGAACGATTTCTTTATGATTTTCATCATTTGAACAAATACGTGTATGATAATGTACGCCATCAATTACTTCATGTGTCCATTGACCATATGAGTGATTTAAAGCAGGTATAATGTCTTGTTCAATGTTTTCTTTACAATTTTCACATTGTTTATGTTTTTTTCCTGGTTCTTCACAAGTGGCATCTTGATCAATAATCCACTCACCTAATACATGATCTTTTTTGTCTATAGAAACTTTTGTAACTTCTGTTTCTCCATTTTGGTCTAAAAATGTTTTGTGACAGTCAGTGCATTCGTAATAAGCAATGTTTCCTTCTTTTTGACATGTTGCTTCTGATGCATCATGAAATTCCAAATGATGTACATGCTCACTGTTACAACCGACTAAAACAAATAAAAAAAGAGCAAAAAATACAAAAAAAACTTTTTTTATGACTTTTCCCATTTTTGTTTCCCCCTAAATAGAATATCATTTCGATAAATACTATAGCACATCTTTTTCTTGTAAGACAAGTAAATAAAAAACAATTTTTTTAATTTATAGAATTTTTAAATTAATAATTTTTATTGGTCTTTATCATGATTTGTGCTATAATTTACTAAGCAAAAAATGGTAGGAGATGGGTAATAATGCCTCTAGATCAATCTAAAATAAGAAACTTTTCAATTATTGCTCATATAGATCATGGTAAATCAACATTGGCTGATCGTATTTTAGAGATTACTAATACTGTTCAAAAAAGAGAAATGAAGGAACAATTATTAGATAATATGGATCTTGAAAGAGAAAGAGGTATTACAATAAAATTAAATGCAGTTCAATTAAAATATGTTGCAAACGATGGGATTGAATATACTTTTCATTTAATTGATACTCCAGGACATGTTGATTTCACTTATGAAGTATCACGTTCACTTGCTGCTTGTGAAGGTGCTCTTTTAGTTGTTGACGCATCTCAAGGTATTGAAGCCCAAACTTTAGCAAATTGTTATTTAGCTTTAGATAATGATTTAGACATTATACCTGTTATTAATAAAATTGATTTGCCCGCTGCTGATATTGAAAAGACCAAAAATCAAATAGAAAATGTGATAGGCATTCCTTGTGATGAAGCTCCATGTATTTCAGCAAAAACAGGATTAAATGTTAAAGATGTTTTAGAACAAGTAGTAAAAAATATTAAGCCACCTCACGGAGATATAAATAAACCATTTAAAGCATTAATTTTTGATAGTTTTTATGATGCTTATCGTGGTGTTGTTGCCATAGTTAGAGTAATGGATGGAACTATAAAAATTGGCGATAAAATTAAAATTATGTCAACTGGAGCAATTTATGAAATTTTAGAACTAGGAATTAGAAATCCAAAAGAGGTAAAACAAAATGAATTGTCAGCTGGTGAAGTTGGTTATATTGCAGCTGGTATTAAACTTGTAAAAGATGTTAGAGTTGGTGATACTATAACTATTGCAAGTAATCCTGCTTTAGAACCATTACCTGGTTATAGAGAACTTAAATCTATGGTGTTTTGTGGCCTTTATCCTAGCGTTGCTAGTGATTATGATTTATTAAGAGATGCTTTAGAAAAATTGCAATTAAATGATGCGTCTTTGCATTTTGAAAGCGAAACATCACAAGCATTAGGGTTTGGTTTTAGATGTGGATTTTTAGGATTATTGCATATGGATGTTATTCAAGAAAGATTGGAAAGAGAATTTAATTTATCATTAGTTGCAACTGCTCCTTCTGTTATTTTTCATGTTTATTTAACTGATGGTACAATGATTGAACTTGATAATCCATCTAAACTTCCTGAACCTCAAGAAATTGAACGCATAGAAGAACCATTTGTTTTAGCATCTATAATGACTCCTAAAGATTATATTGGCCCTTTGATGGAGTTGTGTCAAAATAGAAGAGGTATTTATGTTGATTTGAAATATATTGATGACAATCGAATGGATTTAGTTTATAAATTGCCTTTAGCCGAAATAGTTTATAATTTTTATGATAAATTGAAAAGTTGTTCTAGAGGTTATGCATCATTTGATTATGAACTTTCTGAATATATTGCTACCAAACTTGTAAAAATGGACATACTATTAAATGGCAATGTAATTGATGCTTTATCTAGTATTGTACATAGAGATTTTGCTTATTCAAGAGGAAAAGTCATAGTTGAAAAATTAAGAAAGATTATTCCTCGTCAAATGTTTGAAGTTCCAATTCAAGCTGCTGTTAATTCTAAAGTTATTGCTCGTGAAACTATAGCTGCTTATCGAAAAGATGTTTTGGCAAAATGTTATGGTGGCGATATAACTAGAAAAAAGAAACTATTAGAGAAGCAAAAAGAAGGAAAGAAACGAATGAAAAAAGTTGGTAATGTTGATATTCCTCAAGATGCTTTTATGACAATTTTATCTGTTGATGATGATAATTAAAAAATATAATTGAATGGAGAATAAAATATGGATTATTTTTTAGCTAGCGGCTTTAATACTGTATATGGATACATTATTGTTGTTGTTATTGTTCTTACTTTTATATTAGTTTGTTGGTTAATTCGTAGACATTTCAAAATTGGAACATATACTAAAGATGAAGAAAAAAATATGAAATCTAACTTAGACTTATTATTAAAAGAAGAAGACAAAGAAGAAGGAAAGGATTATAGAGATGATGTCTAAATCATCAGCTTTATATATTCATATTCCCTTTTGTCATAATATTTGTACTTATTGCGATTTTAAAAAATTCATTTACAACCAAAAAATGGTTGATGAATATTTTGAATCGCTTTTTTTAGAAGCAAATAAATTAAATAATAAAAAATATCATACTATTTATATTGGTGGTGGAACGCCATCAAGCATAGATAGACATAATTTAGAATCATTATTAACTTTTTGCCAAAATCATTTAAATAATAAAAATTTTGAATTTACTATTGAATGTAATGTTGAAGATGTAAATGAGGATTTATTAATTCTTTTTAGGAAATATTCTATAAATCGTTTGTCAATTGGTGTGCAAACTTTTAATGAAAAATTCATAAAATTTTGTAATAGAAAGCATAATAAAAAAATGGCAATTGATAATATCAATTTAGCATCTAAATATTTTAAAAATGTTTCTATTGATTTAATTTATGCTTTTCCTACTCAAACAATTAATGAATTAGCAGATGATTTAAAAATTGCAATGACCTTACCAATTGTTCATATTTCATATTATTCTTTATTAATTGAAGATAATACTATATTAAAAAATAATGGTTATCAAAATGTATCTGATGATGTGCAAACTAAAATGTATAAAAGAATATATAAAACATTAAAAAATAATGGTTTTCATCGTTATGAAATATCTAATTTTGCTAAATATAAAAAATATGAATCAAAACACAATAAAACTTATTGGCAAAATAAGCATTATGATGCTATTGGCTTAGGCGCTTCAGGATATATTGATAATCAGCGATATACTAATACAATTAATTTAACAAAATATTTAAAACATGATTTTTCAAATTCTAGCACAGTAGATTTAACTTTAGATGATAAATTGTTTGAAGAAATTATGTTAGGACTTAGATTAGATGAAGGAATAAATATAAAAAAACTTGAAAAAAAATACCATTTTATATTTAAAGAAAAATATAGAAATGCTTTATTAAATGGCTATAAATATCATTTAATAAATAAAAAAAATGGTTTTATTAAAACCACTTTTAAAGGCAGTTTGTTATTAAATAGCCTTTTAGTATTTTTTTTAGAATGTTAAATTTTAGTAGAAATCATTTGGTAATCAATACCAATTTCTTTCCCTTTGCCTAAAATCATAAAGCCAATAACTGGTAAGCATTTTGAAATATATTTCAATTCGTTTACTATTTTATTTTTATGATTTTTAAAGATAGTATTATCTTGTTTTTCAAATTTTGCAATGTAGGATAATTCATTTCTATATTTCTTTTTTAAATCATTTAAATGATTTTTCATTGCTAGATAATTACAAGAACTTAATATTTCAGTTGTTCTTATTTGATCAACAATAACAAGATAACCATGATAATCAAATTTGTATTTGTGGATATTTTCTTGTGCATAAGAAAAATCGATCATTATAAACCACCTTTCTGTTATACTTATTATACCCACTTATACAATCATATTATGTCTTTTTTTGCTACCAAAGACCTTTTTTATATTGTCCTGAATCTACTAATTCTTTTAAAGATTTACAAACATTTTCTTTATCTTCACGATAAGTAACACCAAGCCAAGTTGCAGAAGTCCTTAATACCTTTACAGTGGCTTTATTTTCTTCAATTAATTCAGAAACAACTGTTGGAATTAAATATTCAAAAGATAAAGAATCATTACTATTTTGATAATGAGTAACAAATTTATCTTTTAAATGTGCAAAAATGTCTAATGTAAATATAAACATATTCATTGAAACAAGATGATTTAGAGCAATTTTAAAAGATTCAATGTTTTCATCTAATGGCTTTGCTTCTATTAAATCACCATTTTTTTCAAGACTTGATTCAATAATTTGAGTTAAATGCCCATTTTTATCTGTTTTACAAACTCCGCGCTTAACAGAACCATTTTCAGTTAAAGTTTTGCTTGCTTCAAAAGCAACATTGGCATATTGTCCTTTTGCATTAGGACTTAAAGATTTTATATATTCAGATGCAACTTTAAAAGCATCTTTACCATAATAATCATCAGCATTTATAATAACAAAATTGCTATTTACTACATTTTTAGCTGCCAATATAGCATGTGCTGTTCCCCAAGGTTTTGTTCTATTTTTAGGTACTTTTATTTCATTTGGAACATCGTATAGATCTTGAAAAACATATTCTGTTTTAATTTTAGATGAAATTCTTTTTCCAATAGTGTTTTTAAAAATTTCGTAATTTTCTTTTTTTATAATAAAAACGACTTTATCAAATCCAGCTTCTATTGCATCATAAATTGAATAATCAATTATAAAATTATTATAATCATCAATTGGTTCGATTTGCTTTAGGCCACCAAAACGGCTTCCCATTCCTGCGGCTAATATTACTAAATCCATAAATTTTATTCCTCCATAAATTTAAACAAATTATAACACTTTTTGCGGCAAAAATATATTGTTTATAATATTTTATTGTCAATATTTCTATCATTATTATTTATTTGTATAAGAAAAAAAATTTAATTCTATACAAAAAGATTAGAATATCAAAAAAATCAAATGTCAAATATAATTTATTTTTGTTAAATTCAATCAAAAAAATTACATATGTATTGCTAAAATATATGTTTGTCAATAGTTTTCTGCATAAAAAATATTGCATATGCTTGTTTTAAAATGATAAAATATTTTTGTAAAATATTTTTTTGAAAGGAAGTAGCAATTTATGAAAAAAACAATAGCAATAACATTATCTTTAATATTTATGATTGCAAGTTCGTTTTCTCTGTCATCATGTAATGATAAATATGCTGGTGGATTTTATTATTCTTTAAATAAAGATAACACGATTACTGTTTATGTTAATGAATACAATATGACTGAGCTTGTCATTCCAGATTCTATTGATGGATTTCGTGTTAGTTCCATTAAAGCACCAAAAAAATCAAGCAATGCTAATAACATTTTAGAAGAAATATATTTTCCTGAATCAATAGTTGAAATTGGAAAAAATGCTTTTAAGGGCTGTGTTGGGATTGAAACATTAAATTTACCAACTAAATTGACTGTAATAAATGATTCGGCCTTTGAAGCTTGTTCTTCACTTATTGAAGTAAGATTACCTAAAGGTCTTACAACTGTTGAAAATGAGGCTTTCAAAAATTGTTCTGGTTTACTTGCAGCTTACATTCCTGATACTGTTTCACTTATGGGAGCTTTTGCTTTTAAAGGTTGTCCTAATTTAGATATTTATGTAGGACGTGATAAACCTGGATTTTTTACTGGTGGAATTTGGGGACAAGAATGGTCTGGAAATGCTAATGTCCATTGGAATTATGATGGATATAATGAATAATAAAAAGGGAAAAAAATATTATGAAAAAAACAAATAAATTTATATTTTTAACTTTATTTTCTATATTATTTGGTTGTGGCTTGATAATTTTAAATGCTTGTGATGAACCAATTGAAGAACCATCTATAACAGTAAGATTTTTTTTAAATGAAGAACGTGTCGCTACAAAAATTATGCGATATAATGAAAAAATAAAACTTCCAGATGTTGATTGTGATAATGGATATTATTATGAAGGATGGTATTTTGATAAAGATGATTGGCAAATAGAATTTACTAGAGACAATTTAAATGATCAAATTATGAATGGAGTTACTCAAGTAGATGTATATGCTAAAATATCACCAATAACTTATACAATCACTTATGAAGATTATCAAGATGCCAATATTGCAAATTTTCCAAAGGATTATACTATCGAAAGTGAAACATTTAGTATTCCAGATATTTCAATTGATTATTATGATTTTGAAGGATGGTATTTAAATGATCAAAAAGTAAACGAAATAACATTAGGAAGTTATGGCGATATTGTTTTAAAAGCTAAATTTAAAGCTATTGATTATAAAATTAATTATGAAATGGTTAATGGTGCTACTAATCCAAATCCTGCATCATATTCCATTGATAGTGGAGAAATTGTTTTACAAGACATTTCAAAAGAAGGTTATAACTTTGAAGGTTGGTATCAAGGAAATGATAAAATAAGTACTATTCCTGCAAAAAGTCATGGAGAAATTACTCTAACAGCAAAATGGTCACTTATACAATATACTATTTCATATGAAAATACTTTATCAGCTGATATTAGTAATTTTCCGAAAACTTTTAATATTGAAAGTGAAGATATTACTTTGCCACCAAATATTTCTATAATTTGTCATGAATTTATTGGGTGGACAGAAAATGATAAAACTATAACTATCATTCCAAAGGGAACTACTCATAATGTGACTGTTGTTGCCAATTATAATTTAAATCACCATGTTATTGTTGATTTAGGATATCCTGCAACATGTACAACACCTGGACTATCTAATGGTTCACATTGTGATGTATGTAATGAAGTTTTAACAACTCAAGATAATATACCAGCAATGGGACATGATTATGTTGCTACATGGAAATGGGACAAAGATTATTCAAAAGCAACAGCAACTCTTGTTTGTAATAATGATTCAAGACATACTCAAACAATAAATGGTGTTATTGAACAAGTTAAAGTCAATTCAACATGCGCACAAAGAGGTACAATAACATATACTGCTAGTGTTATTTTCGAACAAAATACCTATACAGATATTAAAATAGTTGACTTGGAAATAGTTCCACATCATTTTGTTTCTAATGTTGATGATAAAGTAAATCATCAATGTGATATGTGTAAACAATTGTTCCCTCATGATGATAATAATTATGATGGTACATGTGATAGCTGCTCTTTATTTATTGAAGAAATTAAAGAAATTAATAATAAAAACCAATTAATTGAAATAAATAATAATTTATCAGGAGCTTATGTTTTAAAAGCTAATATTACTCTTGATGGTGAATGGGCAGGTATTGGTAATAAAGATAAAGCATTTACTGGCAAACTTTATGGAAATAATCATTCTATTTCAGGTTTAACAATTTTAAGTACAGATCATGCATTAATTGTTAATAATAAAGGTTTAATTGATGGATTAACAATTGAAAATTTAAGAATTGATTTAGAAGAAAATAATGGCAGATCTATTGAAGGAAATAATATTGCAGCAGGAATAGCATGTTATAATTCTGGAACAATTAAAAATTGCAAAATAATTGGTACAACTACAGTAATAATAAAAATAGAAAGAGAAATGAATAATGTTGATCTAAAAGGAAAACATGTAATATCAACTTCAACTGTTGGGGCAATATGTGCTGAAAATAATAAAGGCAATATCATAGGATGTAAAGTAGAAGGAACAATAAATAATTCTTTCATTAATTCTTGTAATTCAAAAACGGGTTTTTTGCAAATTAATCCAAATTACGAAGTTAGAATAACGTGCAATATTCATTATGGTAATGTTGCTGCAAAAAATAATGGCACTATTTCTGATACAGTTGTAGATTGTGATCATAACATTACTGCAAAAGCTACAGCAAGTCAAAAATATGGAGCTGATGCATCATATGCTACTATTAATCTTTGCGCTGGTAGTTTAGTTGGTGAAAACACATCATTAATTAAAAATAGTAGTGCTAAAGCTTACAAAATTGATATATCAGAAAAAAGTAGTAGTGGTGAATATAATTGCGTTGCTAAAGTTGTCGTTAGTAAAGCTAGTTCTTATGAAGGCATAATGGGTGCTAATACTGGCATGACTGATGGTTTTACTACTATTGAATAAATTTAAAAGTCTTTAAGGTTTTAAAATTATAAAGATCTTAAAGGCTTTTTTGTAAAATAATAAATTGTTATTTTTTTAAATGAGATTTATTTTTTTAAAATAATGGACGTTTTTTGTTTCACATAATGTTTATAAAATGTATAATATGTTCGAGGTTAGAAAAATGAAAATAGCAACACAATGGGAAGATTATAAAATAATTGCAACAGGTAATGGCGAAAAATTAGAAAAATGGGGGCCTTATTATCTTTTAAGACCTGATCCTCAAATTATTTGGAAAAATAAAGAAAATTTAGAAAATTTTTCTGATTTAGATGCCCATTATATTCGTAGTGCGGCTGGAGGTGGCCATTGGATAAATAAAAATAACATTCCAGATGAATGGAATATTAAATATAAAAACTTGACTTTTGCTATAAAGCCAATGGGCTTTAAACATACAGGCTTATTTCCAGAACAAGCAGTCAATTGGGAAATTATGATGAATTTAATTAAAAAAGTAAATAGACCAATAAAGATTTTAAATTTATTTGCTTATACTGGTGGTGCTACTGTTGCTTGTTGTAGTGTAGGAGCTAATGTTACACACGTTGATTGTGTGAAGCAAATTGTTGAAAGAGCTAAAATTAATATGGAACTTAGTGGCTTGAAAGATGCCAATGTTCGTTATATTGTAGATGATTGCAAAAAATTTGTAGAAAGAGAAATAAGAAGAGGTAACAAATATGATGCAATTATTATGGATCCTCCAAGTTATGGAAAAAGTGGTAATTCAACTTGGAAACTTGAAAATGATTTATTTGATTTTGTAAAATTATGTAACGAAATATTAGTTGAAAAGCCATTATTTGTTTTGATCAATAGTTATACTACTGGTTTGTCAAAAATTGTTGTTGAAAATATCATGAAACTTTGTCTAATTAATAAAAGTGGAGTTTATGAATCATATGAAGTTGGTTTACTAACAAAAGAAAATATTGTTCTTCCATGTGGTTCAAGTAGTTTGTTTATAGGAAAATAAAAAGTAGATTTGGTTAATCATATCTACTTTTTTTATTTATTTTGTTAAATCTAATATTTCTTCTTTTGCAGGTTTTGCTTTTTCCATTAAAATTGGTTCTAAAACGATTTCTTTATTTGGATTATCTTTATCAAAAATCATTTTTGCTTTGATATGCCACCAACTTCGATCTTTTATTTTCATATTTAATGTATTTGAGCAAATATAACCATATAATTGAACATCATTACTACAACATGTCATAACCAATCTACCTGCTACAAAATATGGTTTAGGTAATTCACTACTTATAAATGCCATGACATTTAAATCTATAATTTTATTATAATAATCATTTCTATTTTCAAAAGTATCAATATACCAAATACCAAATTCTTCATCTTTTAGTTTAATCACATCAGATTTGATATCATATGGTAATTCATTTTTAAAAGCATTAAATAATTGCATTTGTTTATTCATTACCATATATTGAGCTTTTGAATTTGTTAATTTAAAACTAGATGAATAAGTTTCAAGTTTAGCCTTTTCATCATCATTTAGCACATTGATGAAAACAACGACATCTGATTGTTTAACTATATCCAAATATTTTTGTCTCATATTGAGAAAATATATTGGAAATGTTTGAAAATCGATAAAATCAATAAATTGGTAGATTTTAAAGCTTGTTGGAAATTCAATTAAATTTAAATCCCACATGCCATTTAATTCTAAAACGATTCTTTTAGGTCTAGTTTCATTTACTATTTTTTGAAGATTAAGAGCTGTAAAATCATTTTGATTGTCAAAATATTTTACAACACAATGATATTGTTCAAGAAAATCATCTTCATATTCAACAATACCTTCTTCACAAGCAATAATTAAAGTAGTTCCTTGTTTAAAAAAATCATCAGAAGAAATGGTGTCTTTAATAAAAGTTGTTTTACCAGATTCAAGCATACCATCAATAATATATGTAGGTATAGTTTGTAACATTTTAAAAAATCTCCTTATTTATTAAAAAATAATTTTGCAATTTTTTCCTCATCAATTTTTGAACCAATAACAACTATTTTTCCAGTATATTCTGGTTCACCAAGTCTTATTTCATAATCTCCTGAAACATAATCAAAATAGTACCATTTATCATTATCACTAGCTTTTAAGACACCTTTAGAACGAATGATTAATCCTAAAGATTCATCTGTAGCTAATGTGTGTAAAAAATTATCAAGTTCAGCTTTTGAAAAAGATTTAGGAGTTTCTTGTCCCCAACTTGTAAAGACTTCATCTGCATGGTGATGGCGGTGATGCTCATGATCGTGATTGCAACAACATTCATCATCGTCATCATCTTCATCGTGGTGGTGATGTTCATGATCGTGATTGCAACAACATTCATCATCATCATCGTGGTGGTGATGTTCATGATCGTGATTGCAACAACATTCATCATCATCATCGTGGTGGTGATGTTCATGATC
>CANQTM010000002.1 GCA_947626825.1 uncultured Bacilli bacterium
TTTATAAACACTTCAATTAATAGTGATACTTTTCAAAAAATAAAAGCCCAATTAGGGCTTGCTAATTTAGGCAATACATATCTTTCTATAAAGGATGTTAATGCCCTTCTACAAACAGAGTTTTAACACCCCAAATTAACCCGATTTCCTAAATTCAGGTAACATAACTGTCTTTAAAAAATCAACATTTTTAAAATTTGATGCTAAAAAAAATAAAGACAGGAAGTGATTAAATGAAAAAAAATTATTTCGATGATGTTGAAGATTCTTTTCAAGCATTTTTGGTGGAAGATGCAAATTTTACAGAAAATGAAGAATATCCAATTATTGAAAGTTGGATGATTCCTGACACCCCACCCAAAAAAATAATGCCTTTTGATAAAGCATTAAATTATCAAGGCGATTTAAGTGAAATATATATTTGCACATATTCTGCTGATCGCACTTTTGAAAGAATTAGAAGAAACCCAAAAAGGTATTTAAGTTTTTTTAAAAAATCTGCTGGGTTAATAGGATTTGATTATAGTATTCATTCTGATATGCCTATTGTAAAGCAAAAGGCTCAAATGAATGATAATTTATCGTTATCATATTATTTTGGGAAACAAGGTAATAAACTTATTCCTAATATTAGATATGGCAATGATGAATCAGCAGATGAATTTTTAAGTGCCATACCAAAACATAAATTAATTGCTATAGGAACACATGGATTTATTAAAGAAAAATATAAAAAGGCTGAATGGTATTGCTTTTTGGAAAAAATAATTGATACATTAGAACCATTAGGAATAGTTGTTTATGGTAATCTTAATGGTAGTTTGTTTAAAGATTTTGAACAAAAATGTAAATTTTATTATTATGAACCTTGGATCTATTCTGATCGTAAGAAAAGAGAAGGTGATTCAAATGGCAACTAAAGGTGCAAGTTTTAGATATGGTAATACAAGAGGTGCAAATCATCGTGGAGAAGCGACAAAGGATATAAATTATGCTTGGGCAAAAGATTTTAATAAGGGTGGATTAAATCGCCATTTTGCAAAACATGCTAAGGAATTCAGATGTTGTACAAAAGGAGAATATGTGGCCAAAGCATTAAGATTTGCAAATACCATCGATAGAGTAAATTTCAAAAGTGTTGTTGATATAAATGATACAACATATAAATATAATCCTAAAACTAGAGAGTTGGTTGAAGTAACAAAAGATGGATATATTATTTCTTATCGACATTATCGAAAAACCGACTGGTATATAGATAAAAAAGGAGTGAAAAGATGGATAAAATAGAAAAAAAATTTAAACCTATGAGTTGTCCTGTTTGTGATGAAATGTATTTTTCTAAACCACATCGTGATACGTATGAAGAAGAATTGCAAGAATATTTAAATGGAGATGTTCAATGTCGTCATTGTGGTTGGATTTATGATTTATATCAAGCAGAACATCCTGATTCTAAAGAAGGATATAATGAAATGTCTGTAAATGAATATAAGAAATGGTTTGGAAATAAACTTAAAGAAAATCCAGATTATGATTATTCAGATGAACATAGACCCGCGCCAGTTCCACACAAATGTCCTGTTTGTGGTGAATATGAATTTCCAAACATATTGTCATCTGATATATGTCCTGTTTGTGGCTGGGAAGATATTGGTTATGAAGAAATACCTGATGAAAAGCCAAACGATTATATGATGTCATTTAACGAAACAGTTGCATGGTTTAAAGAAAAAAGAAAAAAAGATCCTAAATTTAGATGGATTGATCAAAATGATCCTGATTAGAAAATTGATTTGTTAAATTATTATAGATTTGTAATTATCATTGATAAAATGAAGTTTAAAAGTGTGTTACTGGTAAAAAAGGAGTGAAACAATGGCTAAAATAGAAAAAAAATTTAAACCTATGAGTTGTCCTGTTTGTGATGAAATGTATTTTTCAGGGCCGCATCGTGATACGTATGATGAGGATATAGTTGACTATTTAAATGGTGATGTAAGATGTGACCATTGTGGTTGGATTTATGATTTATATCAAGCAGAACATCCTGATTCTAAAGAAGGATATAATGAAATGTCTGTAAATGAATATAAGAAATGGTTTGGAAATAAACTTAAAGAAAATCCAGATTATGATTATTCAGATGAACATAGACCCGCGCCAGTTCCACACAAATGTCCTGTTTGTGGTGAATATGAATTTCCAAACATATTGTCATCTGATATATGTCCTGTTTGTGGCTGGGAAGATATTGGTTATGAAGAAATACCTGATGAAAAGCCAAACGATTATATGATGTCATTTAACGAAACAGTTGCATGGTTTAAAGAAAAAAGAAAAAAAGATCCTAAATTTAGATGGATTGATCAAAATGATCCTGATTAGAAAATTGATTTAAGAGTTATCAGTATTTTATTGATAACTTTTTTTAAAAAAATATGTTAATAATTAAAAAAATAGTGTTTTTTAGAAAAATTTTTTAGAAAATAATTTATAAAATTTTAAACTATTCAAAATAAAAATATTAAATAGATTATAAATAAACCATTTTATTTCATATTAATATAATTTTTATTTTAAAAAAATAACTTGAAATTAGTTTATATTCAAGTAATAATTAAATTAATATGTTTACAAGGGAGAAACAAACTAATGAAAAAAATTAAAAATGTATTCCTTTTATTAATTATGATTTTGACTTTTGCTGCATGTCAAAATAAAACAAGTGCTTCAAATGATGAATTATCAAGTCACGATATAGTAGAACAAAATTATCGAGATTACTTAGATAAAATAATAAGTTATGATGATAAAGTAAATGAAGTTATTTTTAGTATTAATAATAATGGTTTAAGTCAAAAAGGAAATTTAACTTTTGGTGCAAACGAAACATTATTAAAAGCTAAATATCAAGAAGAAAGCGAAGATATTGATGAAGATGGTAATTTAATTGTTAAAGATTACAATAAAGTTGTCTATGCTGGTATAGAAAATGATAAAGCTTTTTATGTTAATTATCTTGAAAATAATATAGAAGCAAGTAATAGTATTGGTTATCAAATTAATGATAATGATACAGAAGATGGTAATACTTTAACTACTTTAGAAGCCAAAGAACTTTTAAATAATAAAAGTTATTTTCCATTTACTTTAAATTGGTTTGCTGGACAATGTAAAACCTTTTATTTAGATTTTCAATTAAAATCAAATTATCGTGAAGAAAGCAATAATGATAATAAAACTATTTATGGTGAAGCAAGTTATGAAATAGTTGGTGATGAAGGATTTGTATATACATATTTAGCTACGTTAGAATTAGATAAAAATGGTGCTTTAAAGCATGGAGTGTTCGAAAATTATCAATATAATTATAATGATTATTATCAAAACGAAAATAAAGAACCATATTATTCATATATTGCCGAAGTTAATTTAAGTTATAATGATAAAACAGATTTTGATTTTGATTATCAACAATATTTTATATCTAATATTAAAGATGTTGCATTTAGATCAGATACTTCATCTAAAGTTAATCAAGTTTGTTTAAGAGAAATAGTTATGTTTGATATATTAGATTATGAAACAACTTCTGCTTTAGATCAATTGAATTATTATATTAAAAATGTGGAAGATCCAACAATTATCGCTTATGAAAATAATCATTATGTTGCTAAAAAAGTAGGAAAAACAAAAATAACTATTGGCAATGTTTATAATGATGTTAGTTTTACTTCGGAAATAACTGTTGTTCATCCTGATTTGGTGGGTTTTAATGCTTATACAAGTAATCACACAACTACTATTGTTAAAAAAATTGGTGAAAGTGATTATGTTGAAGTAGCTTTTTCTCCAGAAGGTGCAGCCCATGATGTTGAATGTAAAGTAGATAATAGTACAAAAGATTATGTAAAATTATCACCACAAAGAGAAGTAGAAAGAAATGGTTTTGTTTATATTGTTTTTGATTTTGAATGTTTAAAAGTAGGAAGTGCTAAAATTAAAGTTACACCATTAGAAGCACCAACATTTGTAATTGAAATTACAGTAATCATCGTAGAATCATAATGGAGATTAGTTTATGAAAATAAAGTATCTTATCTTAAGTATATTATTTTTATCAGCTTGTCAAAATAACCAAACAAGTAATAGTGTTTTAGACTCTACTTTTTCTAATACTAGTAATAGTAATATCGAATTAACAAATGCAATGATCCAAGAATTACAAAATAATCTTTATTTAGAAGGACATGGTAGTTTTGAATATGTATCTTTAGATTATCAAGATGATAATTATACTAGTGATATTCAGGTTTGTTTTAATGATGATAGTTTTATAAGTAATGAAAAAACTAGCAATAATGTTATTTATAGTTCAAAAATAATAAAAAGAAACAACCAACCATATACTTATTTTATCAATGAAAATAATGAAATTTCTTATTTAAGAGCTGAAAATGCTTCCAAACAAGCAAGTTGGGATGATTTTTCTAATCCTTTCAAGAAACTAACAGTGGATAATTTTGTTAAAACAAATAATGATAACGAATATATGATAAAAAATTCAAAAACGACAAATGATGTTGCTAAAGTTATTTCAGGTTATCCTATTACTTTTAAAACTTTTAAAATCCTTCTTGATGATTCAAAAATAAAACAAATAATTATTTCGGGTCAAGGACAAGATAGTTATTTTGTTGATTTAAATATGAATTTTGTTTTTGAAATAAAAGATTTAAATAAAATAAATCCAAAACCAGAAACATATACAAGAACGCCTATGCATGATAAATTAGATGAAGCATTCGATAATACATTAAATTGTACATTTACTATCATACATAAAGATCATCACGAAATATATGGAGATACAATATATAGATATTATTTTACAGAAAGTGCTATATATTGTGATAGACCTGAAATTGGTGATGAAACATACCCATTTGGTTATGTAGCTTTAGCAGATGGTGTTTATAAATTTTCAAATACTAAAGCTGAAGGATTAGTGAAAGAATATAAAGTTGGCGAATCAATATTTGATTTTTATCCAAAATTTAAAAATTTTAATAGCACTATTGTTAAACCAATAGATGAAAATAATTTTGTAAATTATGATTCAGATAATGCCTCTATTATTGGCAAATATATTGCTGAAAATAGTGAAGAAACGATTTTTTCTAAAGCAGCAAATGAATTAAGTATTCAATTAAGTGAACAAAAAATATCTAAAATAACTTATTATTATAGTTTGCTTGGTGGTTTTACAACAGGAGAAGTTACTATGGATTTTGTTAATTATAATAAAACAACAATCCCATTAAATTTTAAAGCTATGAAAGATCGTAATAGCATATTAGATTAAATATTAAAAAAGCATTAAATGTTTAAAGACAAATAATGCTTTTTAAATGCTTATAATTAGTGTAATCGCTTATTTATAATTCTATCATAGCCCCATTGCTCAATAAATAAAAATATGTGTGGCATAATAAAAGAATTTATGGTAGAATTGTTCTGATAGCGTTAGGAGGTATTGCATGCAAAAGAAAATAATAATGCTTTCTTTATTACTCCTTTTGGCCGGGTGTAATAATGTTAGTAATTCATTAAGTAATAACGAATCTACGAACGGAAATTTAAATTCATCGCCAGCAAATAGTAGTACACCAAGCAGTTCAAGTACTTCAACAAGTAGTAATCCTTCAAGTGGAAATTCGTCAACATCATCACAAACAGTATCAAAAAGACAACAAATAATTAATACTTTAAATCAATTAATTGATAGTGATAGTTATGCAGTTATGGTTGATGATGATATTGATATTTTTACAAAAGATTATATTGTAAAAAATTCAAGTCAAGAAGGATATGTTAAATTAAAAGCTTTAAATTCAAAAAGCAATCAACAAATATACAAATTTGATATTGTTGATAATGTAGTTAATTTAAAGCATGCTGTTATTGAATATTCAGAAAACACAAAGAAAATAGTTGATTCTATGGATGATTTAGCACCATTTTCACTATTAAGTAAAAGTACAATTACATCAGCAATGATTGAACAAAATACAGACGGATATTTTACGTCTAATCAAAATATTATTATGTGTCTTGCTAAGGTTTTAGGATATGAAGATTATGCTGATCAAGTAGATTTTCCTAGTGCAAGATTAGAAATTGAAGATGGCAATTTGAAATTTACTTTACAAACTACACCAGATTATATGGTTTTAGAAGATTTTGCTAGTGGCACATTTGTAGATATCAATAATGCTTCAAGTCCTTTGCTTGAACAATATATTCAAGATTTTTCTTTTAAATATTTTTTAAGTGATGAAATGATAGCTCCTTTAACTAATGATGGCGTTTCTTTTTCAAGTAAAATAGAAACTCATTATTATGGTGAATCAGATTTTGATATTATTGGAACAAGTTTAGTTGATGTTTCTTCAAAATGCCTTAGTGTAGAAATCAATGATTTTGGCGATTCTTCAACTTCAAGTTTGTATTTAGTACCAGAAGATGAAATGGCTTCAAAAGTATATGTAAATGGTAAAAATGAATTATCGTATGAAAAAACTAATACAAAATGGCAAGATGTTGCTTTTCCAAACAAATTCTTTTTAGCTAATGAATTTTGTTTGATAAGTAGTAATACTTATCGTTATTTTGGTAATAATCCAAACGAATTATTTGATGCTACAACTTATGTTATATTAAATGAAATTGAATCAATTGATATAACACTTAATAAAAATGTTGCAAGTAAAATAACATTTACATTTAAACCATCACAAGATTTAATGGGTGCTTCATTTTATTATCGAGTAAGTACAAGTATTGAAAAATATGTTGCTCCATCATTACCAGAACTTGCTAAAGCTAATGAAGATACACCAATTATTAAAGAAAGTTTTGATAAATTAAATGGTCAAACAAGTTTTACTATAAAATCTTATGATATAAGGCAAACAGATATATATACAATAACAAAAATTACTAATAATGCAATTTTAAAAGAAGAATATAGTCCTAAACCAGGCTCATTAGAAGAAATTAATGTTAAAAGAACAGGATATGCATTAACAAATTCAAATAAAGTGTTACCATTTGTTGTATCATCTAATAATGAAGTTAGAGTAACTGGTGCTGCTATTGATAAAACTATAGCTGAACTTATTGGTTTTGATGTTGCACCAGAACTATTTATTAATCATAAAGATGAAAAATATTTTTCATTAGGAAGAGAAATTTATGATTTAGATAAACATATTTTTGGTGGCAATAATTTAAGTAATTATAAATATGATACTTTAGTTATGAATTATGATGATGAAGGCTTCATTAGAACTATTAAATATGGATATTCTATAAATAATGGTTTAATTACTGGAACTGAACAAGTTGAAATTTATGACTATAATAATACAACAATTGAAGACGAAATTGTTGAACAATTTGCTACTTTAGCTGATTTTGCATTACCACAAACATGGGAAAGTGAAACCAATGTTTGGGATGTACTTGTAGAAGCATTTGGCGAAGATGTTGCAAGATTAGTTCCATATTTATATGACGAAACATTAGCTTTAAAATGGAGTGCTTTTTATACATCAACGATGTTTTGTATTAATGTTGAAGAATTAGGCTTAAAAGAAGATCCAACTAATTATATTGAAAGATATATAGAATTATTAAGAAATTCTAATGGCTTTATTGAAGATATAGATGCTTTTGGAAATACAATATTTGTTTATGGTGATATATTACAAATTAAAGTAGGATATTCACCAAATAATGGTATTTACATATCTGTTCCAAAATAAAAAAGTTGAGGGAGAAAATAAAAATGAAAAAGAATAATTTATTTTTAGCTTTAACAGTTGTATTATCTTTTCTAAGTGGTTGTAATAATGCAAATATTTCTTCATCAGATTCTAATGTTTCTACTCCAACAAGTGAATCGACACCTTCACTTGTTCCTGTTACTAAAGATGTTTCTTATATATATAACACTTTAGTTTCTATTGGCGAATTATCAAATTATACTTTGACTTATAAATTAAATGATCAAACATATCAAGATATTTACAATGAAAATTATGTTTATTATGGATATGGCAAAAATGGTGGTATCTTAGTTGATAGTTATAATCAAGAAGAATATCCTGGGAAATTGTTATATCAATATGAAATTGATGATCAAAATGTAGTTCATTTCTTAAGTGCCTTATTAGATGATGAATCAAAACCTGTAGATAATACAGAAATATTTGATTTTATGATGCTAATCAATGATGAAAGATATGATATAAATCAAGATGATATTGTTGATGATGGCAATGGCATGTTTTATAGTGATGATAAAAACTTAATTTTGGTTTTAGCAACAGTGCTTGGCTATTATGAATATGCCGTTTATGATTTATTTGATAGAGTGATTTTTGATATTGCTGATAATGGCGATTTAACTTTCACTTTGCAAATGTATTCAACAGATGGAAATTTAGTTTTAGAAGATGTTGATTCAGGTACTTTTAGTAATGTTGGTACTTCAAAAATTGCCATTATGGAAGAATTTTATAAATCATACAAATTACCTGAAGTTAAAATACAAGATCAAATGATATCAGATTTATTAAATAATGTTGTATCAACTCATTCTGAAGTTACACTTTATTATGGTGATGATGAACCAACAATCATAGGTACTAGTGATGTAGATATCAACAATAAATATTTAAAAGTATCTTCAACTGATTTACAAAACAATGCTACTTCGACATCTATTTATAAAGAAGATAATGGTAAAGCAGTTTTATGTGGCCTTGATGCTTTCAATAAACCAACAACAATAAGTTATGATGATATAAATTGGGACGAATTAAATTGGCCAAAAGAAAATATTGATGTAAATGCAATTCGTAAAACTGATAACAATATGTATCATTATTTTGGATTATATGCTGATGCATTAAGCTATTCACTTACATATTTAAGTTTAGATACAGTTAAATCGATAGATTTTGAAGTTGAAAATAATAAATTAAGTAAAATGTATGTAGAATTTTCTGAAACTTTAGATGAAGATACTAATACAGTTTATCATTATTCTATGGTTACAAGTTTTGAAAATATTAGAACAGTTACTGAACCAGCACCACATTCAGTTGATACTAATGAAAATAATCAAATAAAAGCAAGCTTTGATCATTTAACAGCTGGTAATAGATTTCGTGTAACATCTTATGATTTTGATTATTATACACAATCAAAATATGTTACAACAGTTGTAGATAATATTATATTTGTTGAAGAAACAACAGATGCTGGAACAGTATCTTATGGCTGGGTAGAAAAAAATGGAAAAGTTATTCCATTTAGAGTTGAAAGAAATAATACATTATCTGTTATTGGACCTTGTGTTGAAGGTGATACATTAGATAATCATATTGATTTTAAATTATCACCTGAAATATTTACAATAAAACAAGGCGATGATTTACGTTATGTTCCTAAAGCCAATTTGATAGGAATAGAAAATTATATTTTTGAAAGTCCATATAAAGAAGGAATGATTCCTGATTCACTTTCAATGATTGTTAATGATAATGGATATATTACAAGAATGGTTTATCGTTATGAGGTTGAACTTATTAATGGGCAAACGATTAACGGTACTTCATTTATTGATATTGATCAATATAATACTGCTAAATTAACAAATGCGATGACAACAGCTATTAATAATTTAGAACCATTAGAATAAATTTAAAAGAAAGGAAACAAAATATGTTAAAGAAATTTAAATTGTTTAGTACTTTTGCAATTTTGAGTTTAGGATTATTTGCATGTAATAATGAATTGACATCAGAAAGTCTTTCATCACAATCTAGCAATAGTTTGCAAACAAGTAGCAGTACGCCAAGTAGTACAAGTACACCAACAAGTAGCAGCACACCAAGCAGTACAAGTACATCAACAAGTAGCAGTACACCAAGCAGTACAAGTACATCAACAAGTAGCAGTACACCAAGTAGTACAAGTACACCAAGTTCATCTGAAACGCCTGAAATCACTCCAAATGACATTGAAATCATTGTTGATTCAAATTTGTTATCAACTGATGATGAAGTAGATGTTGCTGGTGAAACAGTTTCAATAACAAAATATATTTTAAAAACAAATAGTCAAACAACTTTAGAAGTTAATTTGTTACCAGTTGATAGTGTTGGTGTTGTTGAATATACAGTTGAAGCAGGAAAAGAAAAATATCTTGAAGTAACAAATGAAGGTGTTGTCAGTTCATTAGACAAATCATATCTTAGAGTTAAAGTTACTGTATCAGTTAAAGATTTAGATTTATCTAAAGATATTTATTTTGAAATATTAGATGATAGTGCTTATTATTATCAAGAAGTATTATCATTTGAAGAAAATACAAAAAATGCTTCTGAGCAAAGCGCTGTTAAAGAAGAAGCAATTTATACAAGTAAATCAGGTAGTGTAAGAACAACTACAGCAGAAATTTATCTAGATGAATTGCATGAAACACAAATAAATGAACCATCATCATCATCTGATTATTATCGAGTTAGAAAAATTGAAAATGATGTTTATTATCAAGTTAAATATGATAAAGACAAAACAAATGTTACAGATTTTACATCAGTTAATTTAACAAATGATAATCGTAACGAATATGAAATAGCTACTAATGGCGTATATTTAAATAGCGTATATGGTTTTTATAATATTCTTTTTGATGCAAATAATGGATTTTTAACAAAATATTTATCTAATCAAAATCTAACAGTTACTAAAGATAGTAATGTTTATACATTAACTTCAAATTATTGTGAAAGTAGTGATTATTTTGATAACTATTATGCAAATGTAATTACTTTAACAGTTGATAATAATGTTATTGTAAGTGCTAAATTAGTAACAAAACAATATTATGATGATCCATCAGATCCTGAAAATGTTGATATTACACCAGCAAATGAAAATCAATATGAAGCAAAAATGACATTAGGTACTAAAACAAATGTTAGTAATTCATTAGATATTTCTTCATTATATTATTCATCATTTTCTGTTTCATTTAATAGTGAAAGTTTTTATGTAGGTGATTCTTATAGTTTTACTATAACATCATCTACACCAAATACAGCTTCAAATAAAGTTGACACAATTAAAATTGTTAGTGTTGCAGATGTTGAAGGAGAAAATGTTTTACAAATTAATAATTCAGCAGATGGTTTTAAAGTAAACGCTAAAGGTAAAGCAACAATAACAATAGCTTCTAAAAATTTCACTTTACCAATAGAAATAACTACACAATATAAAGCAATAACAAGTTTAGAAGTTAATCCTAGCACAACTTCAACAACATTAAAACCAGGACAAAATGTTAATTTTAAAGCTAATGTTTATCCAACTAAAGGCATTGAAACAGGTAAAGTAACAGCCACAATTACTGATGGTATTGAATATGCCGAATTAACATGTAATAATGAAACAAATCAAGATGATTACACATTGCATATTAAAGATAATGCAGTTGATAAAGCAACAGTTACTGTTAAGTTTACAACAGTAGCATTAAATAGTAATAATGAGCCATTTACTCAATCATTTACATATACAATTAATGTTCCTGTAGTTGATTCAACTCTTGATGCTGCATTAAAAGAATGGTTAGTGGCTTCAGATTTCACATTAAATACTGATGTTTCTTATGATTATGGAATGTTATCATTTAATGATGATGGAACAGGATTTCTTATTGAATATTTTGATGATGTTGATTTAAGTTTTAATTGGGATGTATTAGGCGGAGAAATTCAAATATCTGATGTTGAAGATAATTATAATTCTTATTATACTAATGACATTACGTCTATGGAATTAGTAGATAACAATATTATTCGCGTTAATATAGTAAATTCATATTCTTCAGATGAAACTAGCACTTTAGAATATATTACAGAAACACCTTTTGAAGGAAACACTAGTGGTGGTTCTGATGAAGAAATAAATCCTGAAGATAAAAAGATTATTGATTATTTAGTTTCATCAATTTGGGATGATTATAGTGGTGGAACATTAATCTTTAATGAAAATGGAACTGCAGAAGTAACTGTATATTGGTATTCATTTACATTTGAGTGGGTTGTACAAGATCGAGAACTTATTATTTCAAGTTATCATGATGTAGATGAAATGGATACAACTTTGGAATTATCTGAATTTGTATTAAGTTCTAACCCTGATGAAACCTATATTACTTTTGTTGCTGATGATTTTTCAGAATCAACATTTTATACAGATAATATATTTGAATAATTAGTTTTATAAATAATAAAAAGGTTGGCAATGTGCCAACTTTTATTTTACGACATTTTCAGTAATTATTTGATTATTTTGATAACTTAATGCATTATCTAAAGTTGTTTTTGAAATGGCTTCTAAAGCTTCTTTTGTTAAAAAGCCTTGATGTGATGTTACAATTACATTTGGAAAAGATAATAATCTAGCAGCAGTTGAATGTTCTAAAATATCATCTTCAAGATTTTCAAAAACATAATCGCCTTCTTCTTCATAAACATCTAAAGCAACACCAAAGAATTTTTTATCGCGAATGCCTTTTATCAAATCATCTGTTTTAATTAGTCCACCTCTTGATGTATTAACAAGGATAACACCATTTTTCATGATAGAAATTGTTTTTTCATTTATCATGTGGTAAGTTTCAGTAGTTAATGGACAATGCAATGATATTAAATCAGATGTTTTCAATAATTCTTCTAAAGAAACATATTTTACGAAAGACAAATCTTTTTGAGGATATTTATCATATGCTAAAACATTCATTCCAAAGCCATGGCAAATTCTAGCCATAGCTTGGCCTATTTTACCAACTCCAATAATGCCAGCTTTTTTTTTATATAAATCTATACCCATTAAACCATTTAAGGAAAAATTGTTTTCTCTAACTTTAATATATGCTTTATGAATTCTTCGATTAATTGATAAAGCTAATGTCATTGCCATTTCAGCGACTGCTTCAGGAGAATAACTTGGGACTCTCATAACTAAAATATTAAATTTAGCACAAGCCTTTAAATCAACATTATTATAACCAGCACAACGAAGTAAAATTAATTTGATACCACAACTTGCTAAATTTGTAATGATTTCATTTGTTACATTACAATTAACAAAAACACAAATTGCATCATATCCATTAGCTAAATAAGCTGTTTGTGTATCCAATTCACTTTCAGTAAAAGTTATTTCTATTGTAGGGTAATTATTTAATTGTTCTTCAAATGATTCTTTATCATATTGTTTAGTGCCATAAAATAATATTTTCATTGTGATTGTTCATCCTCATTATTAGTTTTGGAAAATTTAATTATTTCTAATGATTTGATAGCACAAGGCATTTTTATTTGATTTTCATCTACTTTTTTTAAATTTTCCTTTGCTTTATTATAATTACCATTTACAAACAAAACCATACTATAAAATAAATTTATTATATTAAAAAATGTTGTATTTGCTTTTTTCCTTACATAGTCAATGGCTTGAAAATAATTATAATATTTTTCGATATTTTCATATTTTCCTAAAGAGAATTCATAACATGCTTTCCAATAATTTGCTGTTGGATAATAATCATATTTAGTAAAATTAGCAAAATATTGTTCCATTATTTCATGTTTATCTTTTCTTACATAACATAACATTTCAAGATATTCATAATAATATTTTCTTTCTTTTAAGAATAATCTTTTTTTAGTTTTTAAGTTTTTTATTTTTTCTAATAATTGGTCATATTGTTCATTATCAAGTAATGAATCAATTATTTTATTTTCTCTAATACAAATAAAAGTTATTGTTAAAGTAATTATAAAAATAACTAAAATAATGGCTGCACCACATAATATTAATATTTTTTGTGTTAGGGCATCAATATTTAATTTTGATATGATAAAAATCATAATAATATCGACAATAAAAATCAATGCTAATATTTTTAAAGGACGATTTTTCATTGCTCATAGTCTCCTTATAATTACAATGGGTTATGTTTAATTTGGCTATACATTCTTGGGTATTTTTTATTAGTTTTAGATATTTTTATAAAATCAAGATTTGAATATTCATCTTGATAATTTAAAACAAAATTACATTCTTTTAAAGCATTTTGAGCTTGATTTAATTCTTCATTGGCTTTATTGCCCTTCATAGCAATAAAATGACCATTTACTTTAACAATTTGACAAACTAATTCAATTAATATATTTAATTTTGCTACAGCTCTAGCACTTACAACATCAAATTTTTCTTGATATTCTTTAGGAACATCTTCTACTCTTTTGGTTATTAAAGTAACATCAGTTAAAGATAATTTTTCAATAACAATTTTTAAAAAATTCATTCTTTTATTTAAAGGATCAATAATAGTTAATTTCATTTTAGGAAAAACAATTTTTAAAGGTATTGATGGAAAACCAGCTCCAGCACCAACATCACAAAAATTAATATCATCAAAATTATGATTAAAAGCTAAAAGCAATGAATCATAAAAATGGCGTTCATAAATTTGTTCATTGGGTGTTGCTGTTAAATCAATTACTTTATTATATTCCACTATTAAATCATAATATGTTTGAAATTGATTTAACATATTATTTGTTAATAATATTCCTTTTTTTTCTAATTGTTCTTTAAATGTGAATTTATCCATAATTATCTTAGTTTTAAATATATCATTAATACACTAATATCAGCTGGATTAACACCTGATATTCTAGATGCTTGACCAATTGTTTCAGGTCTTATTTCTTTAAGCTTTTGTCGAGCTTCTGTAGCTAAGTGGGGAATTTCATCATAATTGATATCATTAGGTATTTTATGTTGTTCAAGTCTATTTTGTTCTTTGGCTTCTTTTTCTTGCTTTTTTAGATATCCTTCATATTTTATTTGAATTTCAACTTCGTTTATAACATCTTTTGTGTAACGATTTAGTTTTTCATAAAAAGGAACTAAATCAATTAAATTAATATTAGGTCTTTTAACAAGATCTTTTAAAGTCATACCAGTGATATTATCATTGTAACCTTTTTTAATTATATAGTCAGTTTGATTATCATCTTTAATGACTTTAGTTTGTTCAAGTTCTTTTATTAAAATAGCAATATCATTTTCTTTTAAAACAAAATTATCATATCTTTCTTTTTTAACCAAGCCCACATCATAACCATATTTACATAAACGCAAATCAGCATTATCGTGTCTTAAAAGCAAACGATATTCCGATCTTGATGTTAATAATCTATATGGCTCATTTGTACCTTTAGTAACTAAATCATCAATCATAAGGCCAATATAAGATTCATTTCTTTTTAAAATTAATGGTTCTTTATTTAATATTTTACGAGTTGCATTAATTCCAGCTATGATTCCTTGCCCTGCTGCTTCTTCATAACCTGAAGTGCCATTGATTTGACCTGCAGTAAATAAATTTTCAATTAGTTTTGTTTCTAATGATAATTTAAGTTGTGTTGGATAAATAGCATCATATTCAATAGCATAAGCATAATGAATAAATTTGGCATTTTCAAGACCTGGTAAAGAATAAACCATTATTTCTTGAATTTTAGGTGGCATTGATGTTGAAAAACCTTGAATATAAACAGAATCATTATTTGCAGATTCTGGTTCAAGAAATAGTTGATGGCGTTCTTTGTCATTAAAACGAACAATTTTATCTTCAATTGATGGACAATATCTAGGGCCTCTTCCTTTAACATTACCAGAATACATGGCTGATTCAAGCAAATTATCTTCAATGATTTTTTTTGTTTCTAAAGTTGTATGAATCAAATAACATGGTAATTGTTTATCAAAAGGTATAAAATCTTTAGTTTGATAAGAAAAAGACAAATCTTCATTAGTTCCAAGTTGTAATTCAGCTTTAGAATAATCTATACTACTACCATAAATTCTTGGTGGTGTGCCTGTTTTTAAACGTAAAATTTTAAATCCTAAACTTGCCAAATATGGTGATAAACCTAAAGCAGATCTTTGACCAAATGGGCCTGATATTTTTGATTCATGACCGACTAAAATAGTCGCTTGTAAATATGTTCCTGTTGTTAAAATGGTTGTTTTACTATAAATTTCTTTATTGTCTTCAGTTATAACTCCTAAACATTTATGATCTTCAATAATTAATTTTTGAACCATTGTTTCTATTATTGTCACATTTGGTTCATTAAGTAAGACATCTTGCATATATTTTGGATATTTTAATTTATCAATTTGAGCTCTAAGACATTGAACACCAGGCCCTTTAGCAGTATTTAACATTTTCATTTGCAAATATGTATGGTCTGTTGTTATACCCATTTGACCGCCTAATGCATCTATTTCACGCACAACAACTCCTTTTGCAGGTCCACCAATTGATGGATTACAAGGAGTTTGTCCAATATTATTAATATCTAATGTTAATAAGCATACTTTAAAACCTATTCTAGCAGCAGCTAAACAGGCTTCAATTCCAGCATGTCCACCACCAACAACAATAACATCAAAATTCATCTAATCACGCTTTCTTAGGCTTCATCTTTTATTTTTTGTAAAATAATGTCGATAACTTCATCAACATTTTTTTCTTCTTTAAGATTATTTCTTCTCTCTTTAAATTCAACTATATTTTCATTAGCTTTTCTGCCGATAGTTACAATTAAAGGAATGCCTATTAAATCCCAATCTTTAAATTTAAAACCAGGTTTAGCATCTCTTTCATCTAGGATTACTTCAACTTTATTTTCTTTTAAAGTTTCATACATTTTATCTGCTAAAGATTTTTGATCTTCATCATCATAATTAATAACAATTAAAACAACATGATATGGAGCAACATTTAATGGCCAAATAATGCCGTTTTCATCATGATTTTGTTCTATTATAGCAGACATGGTACGAGTAACGCCAATACCATAACAACCCATAACTAATGGTACTTCTATTCCTTTTTCATTTAAAATTGTAGCTTTCATGGCTTTTGAATATTTGGTTTTCAATTTAAATAATTGACCAACTTCAATACCTCTTTCTGATTTTAAAGGTTTTCCACATAAAGGACATAAACAACCATCTTTAACATCTTTTAAATCAATAACAGTATAATTTTTAACATCACGTTTTAAATAAACATTTTTAATGTGAGTATCTATTTTATTACCACCTACTATAACATTTTTCATATTAGCAAGTTCGCTATCAACATAGATATCTATATTACAATCAATTGGACCGATAAAACCTTCAACTAAATGATATTTATTAAGTTCATCGCTAGTAGTTAAATAAACTTCATGTTCAGCAGCATTTAAAGCATTACATACTTTGACAACATTAACATCTCGATCACCACGAACTAAAAACATAGAAGGTTTACCATTATATGAATATAAAACGGCTTTAGCAATATCTTTTTCTAAAACATTTAAATAAGAAGCCACTTCACTAATGGTTTTGACATTTGGTGTATAGACTTCTTCTATGTTTTCAACTTGTGCATCATTTTTATAAATATCATCTAAACATGTAGCTTTTTCTTCATCAGCAGCATAGCCACAATTACAATAAATGATGTTTGATTCCCCTATATCTGATAAAGCCATAAATTGATGTGATTCACTGCCACCTATAGCACCAGTATCTGCTAAAACAACTTTATAATTTAAATGTAAACGATCAAATATTTTACTATATGTGTGGTACATATTTTGATAAGATTCATCTAATCCTTTTTCATCTAGATCAAAAGAATATGCATCTTTCATAATAAATTCACGGCCTCTAATAAGACCAAATCTTGGACGAACCTCATCACGATATTTAGTTTGAATTTGATAAATATTCAAAGGTAAAGATTTGTATGATTTTATTTCATTTCTTACTAAATTAGTAAAAATTTCTTCATGAGTTGGACCTAAACAAAATTCTCTTTCATGACGATCTTTAAAACGAAATAATTCTGGTCCATATTTGTTCCATCTGCCTGATTCTTCCCATAATTCTTTTGGTTGAATGGCACTAGATAATATTTCTAAAGCACCACTATTATCCATTTCTTCACGAATAATTTTTTCAATTTTATTTAAAACTTTTAATCCTAAAGGCAAATAATTATAAACACCAGCTACTAATTTTCTTATCATTCCAGCACGAATAAGCAAAATATGAGAAGCAATTTGTGCTTCTTGTGGTGCTTCTTTTAAGGTTGATAATAACATTTTACTTGCTTTCATTATTTGACACCTACTTACTATAAATTTTTTCTTTCATGCGTTGTACTTCAACTTCCATATCTAAACGAGCATAAACTGGTGTTATATTTTCAGATATG
This sequence comes from uncultured Bacilli bacterium, assembly GCA_947626825.1. Classification (GTDB taxonomy): domain Bacteria; phylum Bacillota_I; class Bacilli_A; order RFN20; family CAG-631; genus CAKPXW01. The sequence continues at coordinate 18,443 of CANQTM010000002.1, forward strand.
TGTATATTAGATAATTGGCCAAAAGGTAAATTTAATGCTTGATAATTTCTTAGATTTTCAGGGACGTTTAGCATATCTAATACTTTATTACTTCCTTCTATTAAAAAAGGAGTCAACAAAGTTGATGTGATATAAATAACATTGGCTAAATGTGACATAACAGAAGCCAATTCTTTTTGTTTTGTTTCATCTTTAGCTAAAGCCCATGGTTTACTATCTTCAATATATTTATTTGCTTTAGTTATAGTATCAAAAATTGTACTGATGGCATTAGTTACATCAAAATTGTCCATTTTCATAAAGAAATTATTAATGGAATTTTTGCATGTTATTTCTAAATCATAATCAAGATCATTAAAAGCTTTTTCATAATTTGGAATAAGACCATTAAAATATTTTTTAATCATAGATAAGCTTCTATGAACTAAATTACCATATGTATTTGCTAAATCAGCATTGCATCTTTCAACGAATTGTTCTGGTGTGAATATGCCATCTTCACAAAATGGAATTTCTCTTAAAAGATAATATCTTAGCATATCAATACCATACATTTCTTTTAATGGTTCAGGATAAACAACATTGCCTTTTGATTTTGACATTTTACCATCTTTCATAACAATCCAACCATGTACTAAAAATTTATCTGGTAAAGGTAAATTTAAAGCCATTAAGAAAACAGGCCAATATATTAAATGGAATCTTGTTATTTCTTTACCTAAAACATGAACTTTTTCACAATCTTCATTCCAATATTTTAAAAATTTAGTTTCATCATTATTCCTATAATTTAAAGCACTTAAATAATTTAATAAAGCATCAAGCCAAACATAAACAACATGTTTAGGATTTTCTTTAACTTTCACACCCCAATCGAAAGATGTTCTTGAAACACATAAATCTTCAAGACCAGGTTCAATAAAACTATTAACGACTTCTTTTAATCGACTACTTGGCATTACTATATTTTCATGTCTTTTATAAAAATCTAATAATTTATCTGTATATTTTGACATTTTAAAGAAGTAAGCTTCTTCTTTTTCTTTTGTTACTTCACGGCCACAGTCTGGGCATTTACCATCAACTAATTGACTTGTTGTAAAAAATGATTCACAAGGTTTACAATACCAACCTTCATATTCGCCCAAATAAATATCACCATTTTGTAAAAAATATGAAAAAACTTCTTGTACCACTTTTTCATGTCTTGGTTGAGTTGTTCGAATAAAATCATCATTTGTAATAGCAAAATCTTTCCATAAATTGGTAATTGAATTTGCCATATTATCAACATATTCAATTGGAGTGATATTATTATTTTTAGCTACATCTTGAATTTTTTGCCCATGTTCATCTGTGCCTGTTAAAAAGAAAACATCATAACCACAAGCTCTTTTATATCTTGCAATTGCATCACACATAAAAGTTGTATAAACATGTCCAATATGTAAATTGCCACTTGGATAATAAATTGGTGTTGATATATAAAATTTATTTTTATTTATAGCCATTATTTTTTTCACCTCTTAATTTTTATAATTTTATAGAACGAATTTTTGTCATTTTTCGTTCCATGGAAATTTATAGAACGAAATTTTTGGTTTTTTCGTTCCATGGAATTTTATAGAACGAATTTTTGCTATTTTTCGTTCCATGGAAATTTATAGAACGAAATTTTTGATTTTTTCGTTCCATGGAATTTTATAGAACGAAATTTTTGATTTTTTCGTTCCATGGAATTTTATAGAACGAATTTTTGTCATTTTTCGTTCTATAACTTTTTAAAAACATTTTTTTATTTTCTTTTTTATAAATTATTCTGTTAAAAATATTTCTACATATTCAGAAAATACAAATATTTGATTTCTACTATATCCAGTAGTTTCTTTTATTATATTAATTGACTTCAATTCATTTATTACACCATTAACAGTAGATTCAGGCATTCCTAATGTTTCAGATATTTTTTTTCTTGATGAATAAGGCTCATTATAAAAGAAATCTATAATTTTTTTAGCATTATCATATTTAACTTTTAAATTTGAAATTTGATTATCTACTTTTTTAGTGAGCTCAACAACTTTTTTAAATTTTACTTTTGCAATTTTGGCAGTTTCAATTACTCCTTCTAAGAAAAACTTTATCCATCCAATAATATCATTTTTAACTCTAACATCATTTAATTTTTGATAATATATGTCTCTATTTTTTTCAAAAAAGAACGATATGTATAAACATGGATTATCTAAATATTTTTTGCTTTGTAAATATAAAGGAATTAATAGTCTCCCAATTCTTCCATTTCCATCTAAAAATGGATGTATTGATTCAAATTGATAATGAATTATAGCAATTTTTATTAAATCTGGAGTATCAATTTCTTCATTATTGATAAATAGTTCTAAGTCTTTCAAACAATCAGCAACATCTTCTACTAATGGAGGAACATATGCAGCAGTTGATGGCATTGTTCCACCAATCCAATTTTGTGAAATTCTAAATTCTCCTGGTGTCTTTTTTTCTCCTCTAACACCACTTAATAATATTTTATGTATTTCTCTAATTAATCTATTGCATATTGGAAATCCATCATTAATTCTAGCAATACCATAATTTGTTGCTTTGACATAATTTTGAACTTCTACCCAATCATCTTTTTTCTCCGGATTTATATCTTGCAAATCAGATAAATCTTCTTCAATAGTTGTTTTTGTTCCTTCTATTTTACTAGATTTGTTTGCTTCAATTTTTACATGCATTTTTATATATAAATCAACATTAGGAAGAAGCAATGAATATGCGTTTAATTCTCCTATTTGCCTATTTGCTTCGGCAAGTAAAGAATCTAATTTTGTATCTTCCCAACTCCAATTATAATTAATATTGCTTGGTAAAAATGCTTTGTATCCAATCCCTTGTTTATAATTTCCAGATTTATATTCTTCTAATTTCATAGTTAGTCATCCTTATTTTTTTTATTAATATAATAATTATATAATTCTTTTTTAACTATATTATACGAAGATGATATTTTTTTAATAGCATCATTGGTATATAAACCATTATTAATTAGATTATCAACCAGTTTGCATGCGTCATCTAAAGATATATTTTCTTTATTTTTTAAATTTGTATTTCCATTACAAACTAAAACCATTTCTCCTTTTAAGGTTTCACAAATTGGTATTATTTCACTAATTGTCCCGCGTATATATTCTTCATACATTTTAGTCATTTCACGAGCTAAACATATTTTTCGATCACCAAATATTAATAACATATCTTGTAATACTTTTAAGATTTTGTGTGGCGATTGATAAAATATTATGGTATCTTGGAAATCTTTTAATTTTTCTAATTCTTTTTTTCTTTTTGAATCATTTGCATCTAAAAAACCATAAAAATAAAAATGTTTTGTATCTAATCCACTAGATAATAATGCTGTAAGCATAGCTGAAGGGCCATTTATAACTACGACATTGTAATTGTTTTCTATTGCACAATTTACTAAAATGTTTCCAGGATCACTAATACAAGGATAACCTGCATCTGACATATAGGCCACATCTTGATTATTATTTAAATAAGATAATAATTTTTCACAATTAGATTTTTCAGTATAATCAGGACAACTAATTAAAATTTTTTTAATGTTAAGATTATTTAATAATTTTCCTGTAATTCTAGTGTCTTCACAAAAAACGGCTTCTATTTTTGGCAAAATTTCTTGCATTCTAATAGTTACTTCTTTTAAATTACCAATTGGTGTGGCAATTAAATATAAAGTTGCTTTATTGTTTTGATAACTTTGTTGGCGTATCATTTTTAGCCTCCTTAAAATACTCATCAAAAGTAACAAAAAGTGAATTATCGCTATTTTCAAGTTTCATTGTTTTTGATAAGACATTCATAGAAGTTATTTTAAATTCTTCATCTTTATATTTACATTTTTGTCCAAGTTTTGGTAAACCAACTTTTAAATCACTATATAAACTATCTTCATATTTTAAACAACAAATTAATTTTCCACATTGACCAGACAATTTAGAAATGTTTAAAGCAAGTAATTGGTTCTTAGCCATATTAATGCTTATTCCTTCAAAATCTGATAAAAATGTTGAACAACATAAAGGTAAACCACACGGGCCAATTCCTCCAATTGCTTTAGCACGATCTCTAGCTCCAATTTGATGTAATTCAATACGACAATGAAGTTTGGCTGCTAATATTTTTAATAATTCACGAAAATCAACTCTTTCATCAGCAATATATGTAAAGATTATTTTTGTAGCATCTAAGGTATATTCAGAAGAAATAAGATGCATATCTAATTTTTGATCCATTACACCTTGAATAAAAATTTCATTGGCTTTTTTAGCATTTTCATTATTTTTTTCATAATTTGTTAAATCTTCTTGTGTTGCTAAACGAACAATTGGCTTTAAAGATGTTTCTAATTTGATATCGTCTTTTTCTTTATATTCATTAACAATATAACCAAGTTCTAAACCTCTAGCTGTTTCAACAACAACTTTATCATCTTTTTCATATTTATTAGTATCGCTACCAAAATAATAAGTAAGCAAAACATTTTTAAAGCTAACACCATAAATGTATTTATAATCTTTAACTTCAATATCATTAGTTGTTTCTTCGTTATTTTCTATTACTTTTTCATTTTCATTTGGCATAAGAAAGTCTCCTTTCGTTGAATTATCTATCAATCAAATTAATCAATAATTTATCAAAAACTAAGTTTTTGTTAGCATTTGATAATAATGCTACTTTAGCATTAGTTATATCAGTAATCATTTTTTCTAAATGTTTATAATTTTCTTTTATTTCTAATATGTGTTCTTTTAAAAATTTAGGTTGATAATCATTATCTTCTTTAGCAATTATTGCTTCAAGTATACACGATTCTAGCATATCAAGATATAGATCAAGTAAATTATTGTTATTTAAAGAATTTAAACCTTTAGTTTGCATATAAACAATAAAATAATTATCTTTAACTTCTAAATAATTTAATGATTCTATTAAAACATTTTTAACTAATTGATAATTATCAGATTGAGCAAGTTGTAAATTGTTTTCAATATTATTTGATATTTTAGAAATTAAATAAGCATCTTCTAAAGGAATATTATTTTCTTTTAAAGCATTAACTAAATCATTTATCATAAATTGTTTTAATGAAATAACTTGGCAACGTGAAATAATTGTAGGCAAAATTGAATCAACTGAATTACTAGTAAATATAGCTACAATATTACTTGTTGGTTCTTCAATAAATTTTAATAATTTATTTAATGAAGGAATTGGTGCTTTTTCAATTAAATTAATAATGTAAATTTGCACATTTTCATTTTCCATAGCTGATTTGTTAAAATCTTCTTGTAATGATAATATTACATCTGTTTTTAAATCTTCACCATTAAGCATTTTAAAATCAGCATAAGTTTGATTTTGTATTTTTTTACATATTAAACAATTTTCACAAGCAAGATTATCTTCATCTTTATTTTGACATACCAAACTTTGGGCTATTAAAATAGCAATTTCAGTTAATGGAGTGCCTTTATTACCATTTATGATATAAGCATGAGATGTCTTTTTTTCAGTAAAAGAATTTTTTAAAATTTGATATACAATGGGCTGTGAATTTTTTAAATATTCTTTAATGTTCATCTAATTTATTTTTTATTATTTTCATAACATCATTAAAAACTTCATCTTCTGATTTATTTCCATCAATTAAAGTAAAACGATTAGCATATTTTTCTTTAATTAATTGATATCCTTGATGAACTTTATTATGAAAATTAATATTTTCAAGATCTAGTCTATTGACTTCATCTTGACGATTGTTTTTGATTCTTTTAAGGCCAATTTCAGGATCTATATCTAATAATATAGTTATATCAGGCCAGCAATTATTAATAGCAAACATATTTATATCATAAACTTCTTCAATACCTATATCTCTTGCATAACCTTGATAAGCTAAAGAAGAATCAATAAAACGATCACAAATGACAATATAATCTTTTTCTAATGCTGGAATAACTTTTTCTACTAAATGTTGACGTCGACTTGCTGCATAAAGTAATGCTTCACATCTGGCATCTAAATTAGTATTATTGACATCTAAAATTATATCTCTAATTTTTTCTGCTATTGCTACGCCTCCTGGCTCTCTTGTATACAAAACTTTGTAGCCTTCTTGTTTTAATTCTTTGACAACTTTTTTAGCTACTGTTGTTTTGCCACTACCTTCAGGGCCTTCTAAAGTAATAAACATTCCCATTGTTAAACACCTCGTCTTTAATTATACATCATTTTTAAAGGTAATTAAATAATATTATTTAGTTGTTAGAAATCACTTTTTAAAGTAAAATATATGTGAAAGGATTTTAAAAACAATGTTGAATTTAAATAAATTTTATCAAGATAATAATTTTAAGTTTGATAAAAAGATGGCTTATGGTGTATATCATATGTATTTAGTATCTATTTTACCAACAGGAAATTATATTCATGTAACTATTAATTTTAATAAACAAATAACTCGTGAACAGGGAGCCAATATTTCATTAAAAATGAGAGAATTGAAAAATTCAAATAGGGCTTTACAAAATGCTATTACGACAAATATATTCCAAGAATTAATTATTTATAATTCTGCTTCTATAAATGAAGAATTAATTCCAATTTTAGATAAAGTCATAGATATATTAAATGGTAGTGGTGTTGTAACTTGTGATATTTGTCCTTTATGTGGTTTAAATTTACCAACTGATGCACCTTTTGCTCGCATTAAAAATTCTGCTATTCAAGCTCATGAAAATTGTATTAATCAATTGATCAATTCAACTAATGCTATGAATAATTCTTTAGAAAAACAAAGTAAAAAACATTTAGGAAAATCTATTATATTCATAGTTTTATCTATGTTACTTGCTTCATCTTTAATAACATTAATAATTTTCTTTAGTAAATATTTATTATTTTCTATAATGACTGGATTTATAAGTTATTTTATAGCTAGAATAGCAATGATGAGATTTCGTATTCCATATGGAAAAGTTCAAATAATCATTAATCTTTCTTTTTCACTGATTGCTATTATTTTATCTGTTTTTGCTGGCTCAATTTTTTATGGTGCAAATTATTTAGATATAACTTATTCTAATATGTTTTTAAATTATTTTTCTAATTTATTAAGTGATAACTTTTTTGTTGGAAGAAATGTTATTTTTTCATTTTTATTAAGTGTTGCTTTTTTATTTGTTTTTAATTTAAACGATTTAAGAAAATTGATAACTAAAAATTTAGTTTATCGATTATAAAAATAAAAAAATTGTGATTTTTTTAAATTCAATATCCTAGAAAAAAACATGTTTAATAGGTAAATTGAAATTTTTTAACATATATTAAATATCTTTCAAATGTATACTTGTTTTAATTTTTATTTTAATTATTTGTTTATTAAAACTTTCAAAGATTAAAAAAACAATAAAATTTTAATCATATAAATAATAATTTAAAATATATATAATTTGTTTCATTATGATAAAATATTCTTGTATGAAAATTATATTTATGTAAAAAAAAGAAAGGAAAATATTAATAATGGAACAAAGAGTTAGACAAGTTAAAGAAATGTTATACAATAATGAAAAAAATCTTGGTGAAAATACTGATAATAAAATAAATAAACCTTTAATTAAACAATATAATTTTGGCAATGCAGGACAATGTTATGTTAATCTGCTTGATGGTACCTTTTATCATGAATTTAATTTATGTACAATAAGGAGCAATGCATTAAAATTAGATATAAATCAAGTATTTGATATGAAACTTTTTAATAAAGTCAGTTTGGAAAATAACGAAAAATTTTTGATGAAAGGATTAAAATTTAATTTTCATCAACACGTAGTAAAATCAAATACATTTAATGAAGAAACAAATAGTTTAGATACAACATATATAGATGGAAAAGGCAATTATCATATTTTTAAAGAAAAATGGTATTATGAAGAAGATGGTATAAAAAAATATATTAAAAAAGATGATGTTTACATTGACAATGATAAAAAATTAAAATTTAGTAAAAATAATAAAATTTATGAAGTAAAATATGAAGAAGGAAAATGTGATAATTTGATATTGATTAATATAGAAAATACATATAATTATCCTAAAATTTACAATCCTACAAAACAAAAAAGATATTATATTTTACTAAATAATGGATATAAAAAATATATATTTCTTGATGAAAATAAAAATCTGCATTTTCCAAATTATTTTTATTGTCCAAAAATTGAACAAGATGTAAAAGATTTCTCACAAAAAGATTTTTTAAAATATGAAAATGTAACAGTAAATGCACAAAATGAATTAAAATTTAATGGACAATATGTTTTTAATATAGATTATATAGAACAAAATTTAAATTCCTTAACTAAAGAAGAAAATAATAAATATTCATTTGAAAGAAAAATTAGTACAAGTGGAATCGTAACAAGAGAATATGTTTATATCGAGGAAACATGTGCTTCTAATGAAAATAGTGAAAATATTTATTTAAATGAAAATATAAACAATTTAAATGCTCAAATTAATCAAGTAGAAGAGCAAATAAAACAAATTAAAGAATATATTAAAAATTACAAACAACAAATTAATAATTGTTTAAGTAATCAACTTTTCCAAAATTATTCGTTAAAATTTAAAGAATTATCAAAAGAATATAGAAATAGTATGGAACAAATTCAAAATGTTTCCAAAACAAATGTTACTATTAATTCAACAACATCATCTAGTGACAAGGATCAATATTATTTACAATTAGATAAATATGACGATTTGCAAACATTTTCATCACTATCATCAATAAGTTTACAAAGAGATTCACTTGTTGAAGAATATTATAAATTAGTAGATCAATTAAATGAATTTAATGATTTGAAAGATAGTTTAGTTTCTTATAAAAATAGTTTAATTACTGAACAAAAAAATGAAATTGGCACTATTATAATGGATACAAATAAAAATGTTTTATATTTTGATTATTATGGTAGGTTAATTCTTATTCAAGACATATATGAAAATTCTATAAATATTGAATATGAAAATAAAGTTCAAAGTGATAAAATTATTTCAATTTATTCTGAAAATGAAAAAATAGTTTTTGAATATAATAAAACTAATGATTTATTAGAAACAATTATAATGCCTACAGGAAATGTTATTAAGTATAATAATAAATCAAATTATAAAGTAATGATTTCAAGAAATGAACAGACAATAAATTTATCTTATTCCGATTCAATAAAATATTTCACTATTAGCGATAGTTTTTCTAATTTGTTATCTGTCAGGTTTAATAATGTTATTGAAAGAGTAATTTTAGAACAATCACATAAAATTTTAAATTTTAACGGTTCATTAATTAACTTTGGTGAAAGAAAAAAATTATGCAATCATATATATCAATATTTACAATCGACAACAATAATTGAAAATGATTATAATGAAGCTAATCAAAATTACAGAGATTATATTAAATTGCATGAAGTTTATTTTTTTAATGAAAATAATGATTTAATAATTTATTTAAATGCTGATAATAAAAATAATGATAATTATTTTGTAACATATTTCAACGCTGATGGAGATATTTTATTTAATAATTATAATGAAAATGGTTTGTTAGAATATCAAAGTTATGTAGATTCTAATTTTCCACCATATATTGAAAAGAATTCAACGCTTAATCAAGAAATTGTATTTAGTGTTGGCAGTGATTCAAACTTTGATTTAAACTCAATTTTATTAACAAATACTAAAGTAATAGGAATATTAATCAAAAGAAATACACAAGATAGCATTTCATTAACAGTTGAAGTTAGTGCAGAATGCAATAATTCTAATGTTATAAAATTACATCAATATAGTAATACTACTTTACCATATATAGTTGTTCCTTTTATTTTACCTACTGAAAAAATGAATTTTCTTAAAGTGACAATATCATCTGATGATCTTAGTGCTAAAGAAATTGTAATAAAAATTCTAAAAATATCAAATACATTTTATACATATGATGATCAAAAAAGACTTATATTAACAGAAGATGGCTACAATAAAATAAATTATACTGAATTTGTAAATGGGAAACCAACAATCATAATTAAAGAAGATGAATTTGAAAGAACAACAAAATCTTATATTAATTATGATATAAACGGAAATGTTGTTTTTACTTGTGATTGGTTTGGCTTTTGTAAAAGATATTTTTATAATGAAAAAAATGCATTAATCGAAGAATTGTCATATCCTAGAGGGAATCCAACATTAGTGAATATTGAAAAATATAAATACGATGAAAAAGGCAATCAATTATATGATGAAGAAATGGTTCCTAATACATCATTAATACAAAGAGATAATCTAGTTACTTATGGATATGATTACTTTACGAATCAATTAACAGAAATTTCTTGTGTAGCAAATGGAGTAACTAATTTTGTTAATTATAGATATAATATTGGATTATTAACAAAGTTAAGAAATAATAAAATGGCATATGAATTTTCATATGATAGTTTGTCAAGAATTATTGCTATTAAAATAACAGGAACAACAAAAGAATTATATTCTTTTGAATATAAAGAAAATGTAAGATATAATATTGGCGAAGAAAAACATGATGATTTTAATCAATTTGTTATTACTGATGCAAATGATAATAAGACAGAAATAACATATGATAGAGATGGGAAAATTTATACAATAGAATATGCAAAAGGCTCTTTATTATATGAATACAATGAAGATAATCAACTTGTTTCAATTCGTAAATATGGAGTGTGCAGGTCATATTTGTACAATCAATATAATCAATTATATTCTGAATCTTCTGATGATAAATTAGTATTTTATTACTATGACAATTTTAGGAGATTAAAGCAAAAGGAATTTATGTTTAAATTTGGCCGTTCAAACTTAATTTATAACTATGTTAATAGTTTTACTGATATATTGAAATCAGTTATTATTGATAATAATGTTAAATGTGCACGACAATATAATGCATTACAGCAAATAACACAAGAAGTTTTAACAACCAGCGGACATTCAATTAATATATTAAGCAATGAATATTTTTATTTACAACAAGAAAGCAAAATTACTAATCTAATAACGAGGCAAATAATAAAAATAAACGAAAAATATGATGATATTATAACTTGTAAATATGATAAAAATGGAAATATTATTTTTATATCATCAAAACAAAATACAATTTACTACAAATATGATGAATTGAATAGATTGATTAGAGAAGACAATTTGGCATTGGACACAACAACTTTAATAACATATGATTCATGTGGCAATATTTTATGCATAAAAAGAAAAAGTTTTAATATTAATGATGACGATTTATATAAATTAGAATTAGAACATAGTTATTTATATTCACCAAATGGTTGGACTGATCAAGTAATATATTTTGATGATAAAGAAATAACTTATGATGCTATTGGCCGACCAGTGACATATGATGGCATAGCACTATCTTGGAATGCGGAAGGAACATTAGAAAGTTTTGGAAATAATCAATATTTTTATAATGAATTTAACATTAGAATAAGCAAAGAAACTGAAATTGGAACATATAGTTTTTCAGTTGAAAATTCTAAAATATTAGCAATGTCGTTAAATGATAAAGAAATATTTATATTTAGGTACTTTTCTAATAAACTAATAGGTTTTAATTACAATAATAATGAATATTTTTATAAAAGAGATATATTAGGAAATATTACTCATATTATAGATTGTGCTGGTAAAGTTGTAGCCCAATATATTTATGATGCTTGGGGAAACCATAAGGTCTTTGATGAAAATGGCAAAGAAAATAATGAGCCAATGGCACTTTGTAATTTAAATCCATTTAGATATAAAGGCTATTTTTACGATGTTGAAACAGGTTTTTTCTATTGTAATTCTAGATATTATTCACCTGAACTTTGTAGATGGTTAGCACCAGATTCAATCAATTATTTGAATCCAGAATCTATTAATGGTTTAAATTTATATTGTTATTGTTATAATAATCCTATAATTTATGCAGACCCTAGTGGGCATTCAGTTATTTTGACAATTGGATTATTAATTGGTTCATTTATTGTTGGCGTAGGAATTAGTGCGATAAGTCAAGGATTTACTTATGGTTGTGATGAAATAAATTATTGGCAAACTATGGTAGATGGATTATTTACTTTAGGCTCTACTGCATTAGCAATGACTGGAATTGGAGCGTTAGCTTCAGCAGGAATAGGAGCAATCTCAGGATGGTCACAATATGCAATCGACTCTGCTTTTCATGAAGAAGATATAACATTATTAGGTTCTTTAGGTTCTGCTGGTTTAGGTTTTATTAGTGGAGCAATTAGTGGCGCTGGTGCGAGAAATAGTGCTAACATTGCTTCAAATATGGAACTAACAGGTAAAGGTGCTAGTGCCATTAAAGCTATTACGACTGCTTCTAATAGATATTTAACTGGTGAAATTTCATTGAAAGGATATCAAGCAACTATTAGATTATGGGGAAATATAGCTCTAAATTCTGTGCATAATGCAATTGCCCCAACTATAAGAAAACTTATGATTAATGGAACAATTAAAATAGTGGCAAGTGCAATTATTTCTGCTTTTGCCACATATGGGTTGTCTTATTATGATTAATAATTAAGATAGAATATTATTATTTGATCATGGTATTAAAATCTTAAAAAATTTATTTGAGTTATATAATTTAATTTTGTTAAGCAATAATTTGTTTATTGTATAAGATAAAAATTTTGATAATAAAAAGGTCATTTATCAATTTGATATTTGACCTTTTTAAAAAATTTAAATGTTATAAAACTTATGATTTTTTAGTGAATGGTTGGTAATATAATTCTTCGAAACCCTCGTCATCAGAATATACAGCACCAAGAAATTCATCAACGATTTTATCTTCCCAACCACCTGTGCCGACATTTTCTCCAACTAAATAAACTAATAATTCTTGACTATCAGGATCAAAAAACATTTTACAAGTTAAAGATATATAATCATGTTTATCAATGCTTGAAATAGTAATGTTTCCTGTGGCATTATCATATGCATAATCAAAATTAAAATCCATAGTTCCTAATGAGCCAATATAATGAATAACTCCATGTGATTCATCGACAAATACTATTGTGCTTCGACCACCACTTTCTTCATAAGTATTACCAACTATTCCATCTTCAAATTCTTCTCTTGGTAAAACATATAAAGAAATTTTTTGGGCACTAGTATGTTCACTTGATTGGTAAATAGAATTAAGTGTTACAGTTACTGTAGTTTGGGCATCAACATTTGAATTTGTAGCATCAAAAGTAATTTGTCCAGTTTCATCATCATAATGAACATCTATTATATTAGGTGATACTGTAATAGTATCATCACTTAATCCTAAGTGGTTATACACAGTTGTATTAGCAACAGATGTTGCACAAAGTTGTAATGTATATGAACGACCACAAGTCACATAACCATAATTTGAGAAAAATGTATCATCATAGCCCGAATATGGATAAACAGTATTCATCCATAAACTTTTAACCCAACCATCATCAACAACTGTAACATTAAATTTTTCTTTAACATTTGATGAATTTAAAGTGTTATTTGAAATAGTAATTTCAGCAGTCCCATCATCAAAAGCTCTAAATTCTGTTGGATATGAAGAATTTCTAGGTCCAACTACAAGTGGATTAGAAGAAGAAGTTAGGCTATATTGCCATACATCTAATGCAGTTGCAGGTAAATAATCAAATTTAACTAAATATGTTGAACTACTACTTCCACAAGATAATTCGCTACCAATTAATAGCTTGTTATCAGCAAGAACTTTATCTTCTTCGTGTCTTTTTACTATAGTAATATTACTAATTTCAGAAACAAAATAAGGTGATACATCATAAGTTGGAGATCCAGTTTTCTTATTTCCATATGAATATTTAAATGTTGTATCTTTTGTTGGAGTAACATTTGGATCTATCTTTTGACCTGTTTTAAAATTATAAGATGTTTCATCATACAATGTTTCAGTATACGAACCTTCTTTTAATTTTCCTGCTTTATCAAACGTAACTTCTAATTCATATTCAATATGAGTAGGAGATGTACTATCTTCCAATTCAATGGTTGAGAATAATGTAGTTTTAAAATCTTTACTATTTTCATCAATAACAGTTGATGTAACTGATGAAGTATGTTTTACGCCATCATTGCCAACATAACTATTTCTATAAGCATCTTTCATTTCACGATCTAAGTCATACATATTATGAGCATAGTATACGCTAATATCCTTATCAACTTCTTCAGAAGTAAAACTATTTTTACCAGAATAAGCTATATCATAATGTGCAGAAATTCTTTTTTGATCATAATGATCATCTAAACAATGTCTTTCAGCACCATCTTGATAGCCGCCGAAAGTATCAACTAAAGTATAAACATTATTATCCAAATCTCTATTTTTATAAACGAAAGATTTAACAGTTGATGTATCTCTTGTATTAGTAATTGTTGCTAAAGAACCGTTTTCATATAATTCCCAAGTATAATTTTCATCACGTGTTGTTGAAGTATATTCAACTTTATTAATATCTGTTGGATTTAAAGTATCTTCACCGACAAGACCTCCAACACTAAATAAAGCAGCTAATGAAGCTTCACTATTTGGAAGATTAATAAGGCCTGTTCTTATAACATAACATGGTGTTCCTTTATCTTTTTCATCATAATAAAAATCATAAATTGCATTTCCTGCAATTTTAAATCCATTGCCTTGTGTAACTTCTAAATCTGCAAAAGATTTTTGACGGTTAACTTGTGTACAAGAAAGTTGATTTACACCATCAGTTGAATAGTAAACATGAGAATCTTGTGGTACAGCTACATTTCTTGCAACATAAATTCCATTACCAACTTCTTCTAGTTTAGCTGCAATATCACCACCGATTGTTAAACCATCTTTATCAAATAGTTCTATTGTTACTGAAATATAAGCATCAGTTGCAGGCATAGCAAATACATATTTATTTCCTGTTGGTGATATTTCAGAATTATTAACTTTAACGCTATTAATGATATAACCATCATTTACATCAATTGTGATAGTAACAACTTCACCTTTTTTAGCTTTTTGTTTATCTGTAGTAACTGTTGCGTTTGATACTGGTAAAATTGAAATATTGTATTCAACATTAGCATCAGCAGAATTAGATGTGGATGGAGTTGGATTGTTACTATTAGATGGATTTGATGGAGTTACACTGCCACTAACACTTCCACTTGTGCTTGTTTGTCCACTTGAATCACTATTTTTAACTTGACCACATCCAGTCATTATTAAAGATAGTAAAGAAATAGACATAAATATTTTTAATATTTTTTTATTCATTTTATTCATTCCTCCTATTTTTAATTATTAAAGTATTTGTCAGCTTTATCTTTTGGAATCATAATTGTATCTGTTCCAAAAGTACATTGTAAATAAATCATTTCACCATTACATGCTATATCAAATCCTGTAAAATCATATGCTTTACAATCATTATCAGTAAATATGTAACGATATTCTAAACCACCATTTAATTCTTCTTGAAATTCATATGTTCCATTAATTGTTTCAATTGGCACATTACTAATTGCACCAGATAATGTATATTTGCCTCCTAAGAAGAAAGTTAAGATATAATAATCGCCACCATATAGTCCTGCAAATACATCTACAAAATATTCACAATCATATAAATATTCTTCCATGTCTTCAACAGAAATTTTATCTGTAACTCTAATTAAGGCACAATATCTAATTCTTCCAGCATCATCTAAAATTCTTATATAAGCTTTTCCTGCATGAAGGCAGTGAACTACAAAACCATCACTTGTCATTTCTGTTGTAAATACTAATTCATTACTTGATATTGCTTGTTCATTTGCATGAACACTTCGCCATGGGTCTTCCATTTCATATGTTAATGAATAATCTTGCCCTGTTTGAAATGCTCTATCAACAGAAATATCACTAAAGGCAAAGCTTTTATCATCAAAAAACATTTTTGTTTCTTCCCAATCAGGTAAAACATTATATTCATCAACAACTTCTACATCAGAAGAACTATTTGATGAACTATCAGTTAATGTAGTATCTGTTGAACTTGAATCCATAGAATCTGATTGAATGTTATTATTACATGAAGCAATAGAAACTAAACTAGCTGCAAGAAGCAATAAACTATATAATTTTTTCATTTAATCTCCTCCTTCTTCATTTGAAGCTGCATCTCTATCAATCATACTTTGTATTGCATTTTCAATTACTTTATCAATATTTTCTTGTGTGATTACATCAATAGATGTTGTATTAAAATCTGTATAGACATAATCGACAGTAGTTGATAGACCATAATAATTTAATTCTAAAGTGAAAATAACAGTTTCTTTATTTTCTGTTCCAGCATGGTTTATAGAACCCGTAGGGTAATATTTAACAAATACACCAGTAGGAACTGCACCAATTTCACTTAAAGATTCAGTTAATTGGAAATTAGTAATAAAATCACGAATACAAGATAATTTAGAACTATAATATTCATTTTCACTACCACCAGATGGTTCTAAATATTGTGTGTCACTAAATATTTGTAAAAATGTTGGATAAACATAAACATTTGGTACAAATGGATCAGTATTAATTGGTATAGAAGTCATTATATCTAAATTTTGTTGATGTGTTTCACTATCTTCACTAATAAAACAATAATAACTACCATGGAATTCATATGGTCCATATGTTTGACCATTTGCTTCTCTTGCTGGATATACTTTATCAATTCCTACTACACCAATTTCAAAAGCAGCACCTGATACTAAATAATCGTGGTCAAAGAAAGTATAAAAATAATTTTCATTATATTTTTCTTGACCGATAATTTTATTATAGCCTTCTTCTTCGCTATCATAAATTAATCTTGTATAGTTATAATTAGAAAATAAATTAATTATTTTATTTAATGTTTCATCATTGGTATGATATGATAAACCACTATTTAAATATTCATCAATTACATCAATTTTTGTTGTTCCAAAATTAAATACTTTTCCATTATATTGTTCTCCAGTACTTATTGAAAAAACAAATTCTAAAGAATTAACATCATTACCAACACTAAACTCAACTGGTTCAACATTTACATATTTATCAAGGCTAATGTGGAATAAATCCATGAAAAATGTTTTAACTCTTTTAGAATTAGATGTAAATGTTTTTCCTGTGGCTTCAGTAAATTCATTTGTACGTAATTGATTAAAGCCAAATGCATAATCATCCCATAAACTTGTAACTTTATTTCCTTTTTCATCCATTAATGGGTTTGAAGCAGTGAAAGTACGATTATATAAATCAAATGAGAAAACAGTATCATCTACTTCTACATAACCATATTCGTCACCTATAAAGTTATCATAAAAACCATTTTCGGTATAAAAAATATTATATTTTACATCTATTGGACCGATTTTTGTTGATACTTCAATTGTATAATTATGAGCTGTGATCAATTTACCAATAGCCTCAGAAACATTATTCACTGAAGTATCATTATTACTAGCGGCATTCACTACATGTTTGTTTTGGATACCAATTCCAGCACTGAGCAATGCCATAACTAATAATATTTTTTGCGTTCTCATTGAGTTACCTCCTTCAAAAAATAGTTCAACTAATTATAGCAAAACATAAATAAATATACAATATTTATTTTTTTCATCACTTTAAGAGTTTGATAAATAGTTTTCTTTAAAGGCCTAGCCATATTTTAAACTAGGCCCTTAAATAAACTAAATTATAAAGTGAAAGTATCACTAGTTAATGTACCTTGATTTGCAAAACTATATGCAGAATTTGCAATAGTACAACTAGTAATAGTCATAGTATTACCTTCAATTTGAATGGTAATAACTTTATTTGGCGCACTACTATCAATTGCTCGAGTAATAGTTAATGTTAATGTTGAAGTCTCATTATCGAATTCACCAGTAAAGTAGAAATAATAAGTAGTTCCATATCCTGAATATAGTACACCACTAATTCCATCAGAATCATCAAATATTATTTTTATTGAAGAAAAACCTTCATCCCAAACACTATAGAATGTTCCAGTAAATGTATGACCGCCAAACAAACTAATTAGACTATAAGTATTTTCATCAATATTTAATGTTATTTTTTCAATTGATGAATCATCTTTTGTTACAGTAAGAACAAACGGATCATCAATATTGTAAGAATAAACAACATCTTTACCATCTAAAGTGCCTGTACCATCTCCATTAGATTCAAAATTACCTTTTTCACCTGTAAATAAACCAAATGTTTGATCTAGTACTATTTCATAATTTAAATCATCTTTATTTAATTTGATAATCTTAGTTGATTTATTAAATGTAAAGATAATATTGCCTTCTTCTAAAATAGTATAAGAAATATCATCATCGCCATCAATTGTTAATTTGCCAATACCATTAATATTGATGTTTCCTAATTCTCCAGAGTAAGTTCCTTGTTTTCCATCTCTTTCAACAAATTGATCATCATTTAAACCAAATGAATCAATTTCTTGACCATCACAAGAAATAACTAATTGATTAATATATGATTTACCATTATAAACATCGCTAACATTAACGTTGTTACCAGCAAAATCAGTTAATGTAACATTTAAATATACTCTAAATTCTCTTGCATCAATATACATTAATGTTGTTTTATCACCATATGTAAATTCAACTAATTTTTTATATCCTCTATCCCATGTTGCACAATTATTATCTTTGTCATTAAATGATACATTTATATCTTCTTTAACATAAATCATAACATCATCTTTAAATTGTCCAACAGTTTCTTCTCTACTATTAACAACAATAATTCCTTCTTCTTCAAATAAGAAACCATATGTTAGTTGGCCATTATATGTCATTTCAAAGATATGAGTTTCAGGATTATATGATGAATTATCAATAACGCCTCTTTCATCTTCTAATGGATTATCAAAGTTGTCTCCGATATCACTATAGAAACTAAAATCTTCATATATTTCGCCAAGTCTTTTTGAAGTGTCAGCTCTAAAATAAATATCACCTTTACCAGTAGTACCATTTACTTGTATACCATAATATCTGCCAATATAATCAGGTAATTTATCAAATTTAGCATACAATGTTATGTTTTCAGATAATGGAGTATTTTCATATTTGCTTTCTGATGCAAATGTATTTGTAGTATACCAACCCATAAACATAAAACCATCTTTATGTGGTGTTGGTAAATTAGGAACAGTATCTTTAGCAATAACTAAAGTTTGAGGATTATTATCTTCACCAAGTTCATAATATGTTATGGTAATAGCATCTCTAAATTCAGCATATAGAGTAATATCATTTGTGAAAATATAATTATTATCGACTATAGCGCCACTATCATCATTTATTGTTTTCCAACTATAGAAAACTTTTTCATCTTTTGAAATAATTGGTAAATTTGTAGATGTACTATTATAAATCATTACTATATCATCTAATGCCTTTGAATTATTATCTTTAAAAGAAACGATTGAAACAGGTATATTGTTAGAAAAACCTTCAGGAATTTCTGAAATTGTAAATTTCATATTATAAATTTTAATTGTATCTGTTCCATCAGTTCTGCTACTATCTTTTGAATAATACATAGGATAAGAACCATCAGCTAAAATTTCAAGTACAATATGAACTGGGCCATTACTTTTACCAGAAAATGCTTCAGAATAATTATTAATATGAAATATATCAGAACCACTTTCAGTATCATATTCTAAATCAAATTCTAATGTTCCAGCCACATATGAATGGAAACGGAAATATGAAGATGATCCATTTATATTTTGATTTGAATTTGTCCAAACACCATTTTCATCAACTCTAAATGGATATTCTATGTTTTCAGATTCAATTTCAAATAAAGATGTTAGTTCTTGATAATTTGAGTCAACATAAATAATTGCATCACCTAATGTATTATATATTGAAGAATCACCAATTAATTGTCCACATGTCGTACAAACTTTTCCAACTGTTGCTTTATCATTAAATTTGTAAATAATTGCATAATTTCTTTCTGATAAAGAATGATCACCTATTGGAATTATTTTTGTTTTTGGATCTATTTCTTCACTACCTTGTAAATCATTAAAATATTTATGGCAATTTAAACATTCAAAATGTTCATAAATTCCTGAATTTTCGCATGTTGAAGGTACTTCTTCTACAAATTCAATGTTATGATTTTTAGCACTAACATTTATTTCAGTTTCAGCAATTTCGACCTTTTGGCCATCAGTGCCATCTTTAAAATATTTTTCACAATTTTCACATGTATAATATTTTATATTACCACCAGTTTCGCAAGTTGCTTCAATAGCAGGATGCTCTTGATATTTATGACCTGCAGCTTTTGTTTTTACTTCCGTTTCATTAACTTCCACTTTTGTGCCATCAGTGCCATCTTTAAAATATTTATCACAATTTTCACAAGTATAATATTTTATATTACCGCCAGTTTCACAAGTTGCATCAGTTGCAGAATGTTCTTGATATTGATGACCAGCAGCTTTTGTTTTTATTTCCGTTTCATTAACTTCCACTTTTGTATCATTATCGCCATCTTTAAAATATTTATCACAATTTTCACAAGTATAATATTTTATATTACCATCAGTTTCACAAGTTGCGTCAATAGCAGAATGTTCTTGATATTTATGACTAGCTTTGACGATTAAGTCACTTTCTTCAACTGGAATATCACTATCTAAAGATGTAAATAATAAACCACAATTCATACACATGTAATGTGACATTACTCCATCTTTAGTACAAGTGGCTTCTTCTTGAATTACTGGTATTTTTAAATGCCCTGTAGAAGGAATTGTTTCTGTATAAAAATCATCACCATATATACAAGTAAAAGTCTTAACACCATCTTCAGTACAAGTAGCTTCTTTAGTCACTACACCATCATCATAAATATGTTCATCATGAGCTGGAATTGATGTTGTTGAATTGCTAGAATCGCTATTTATCTTCTCATTACAAGAAAATAATAGAAATCCTAATGACATTGCTACACTTGTAGCAATTAATTTTTTATGAATTTTCATTATTTAGAGTTTCCTCCTTTATAAAATTTAAAAATGTAAATATAACTTTAAAAAGGAGGCGTGATTATGTTCACGCCACCTTTTTTTAAACTAAATTATAAAGTGAAAGTATCGCTAGTTAATGTACCTTGATTGTCAAATTTATATGCTTGATTTGAAATTTCACAATCAGTAATAGTCATAGTGTTACCTTCAATGTGAATAGTAATCTTTTTACCTACTGCAGAACTATCAATTGCACTTGTAATTGTAAGTGTCAATACAGCAGTTGCTTCATCAAATTCACCAGTAAAATTGAAATAATAAGAAGTTCCATATCCTGCATATAATACACCACTAATTCCTGTAGAATCATCAAAGATTATTTTTAATGATGAAGTTGATTCCATCCATCCATCATAGAATGATCCAGTAAATGTATGGTTAGCAAAAATACTACTTGTTAAATATGTACCACCTTCAACTAATAATACTTTCTTTTCTTCACCTGAATCAGTTATAGTAATTGCAAGTTGCATTCCATTTTTAGTATATGTTGCAGCAGCACCATCGATTGTAGCTGTACCATCACCATTTGAAACAACTGTACCATAATCACCAATGTAAGTTCCTTCTGAACCATCTGTTGTAGTTGTATAAGTGCCTTCACCTAAAATAACAGCTCTTGTACGTCCTTCAACTTCAAATTCAACATGGTCATCAACAAAACTATAAGTAGTTTCAGCTTCTCCAATAGTAACGTTTCCAATGCCATCTAAAGTTATTTCACCTAATTCACCAGTGTAAGTTCCTTGCATGCCATCAAGTTCAACATAATTGTTATTTAAAATAACGAATGAAGCAATTGCTGAACCATCAGCATCCTTAATAGTAATGTCTTGAGTTAATTTACTATCTACATATAATTCTGCAATTGTAATAGGATCACCAGAAAGTGTTGTTACAGAAACATTTGTGTAAATTTCATTTGTATTACTATTAGAATAGATAATTTTATCTGTATCACCAATATGAACAGTTACTAATTTAGAATTTCCACCATCCCAATGTAAATTATCATTTGTATCAACTGTGACTTCTTCTTCAGTATCAATAGCAATATAATAATCAGTACCAATATTTTTAGTTGTACTATAGTTATAAATAACCATGTTTTCATCTTCAAATAAGAATACACCATATTCTTTAGAATTATTTGTCATATAACCAAAGCCATTTTCATCAAATGAACTTGCTACAACGACACCTTTTACAGATGAACCTTGTTTTAATGTTAATGTATCATCAATTGTTGTAGCACTTGCACTACCTTTAAAACCATGGCCAACAGAACTACCATAAACTTCAACAGTTTTAGCAAATGATTTTACATACCATGGAGCTTCTGTAAATTTTGCATATAAATGTAAATCATCTTCTAGAGTTGATTCTTCATAAACAGTATCATAACCATCTGTAGTAAACCAACCAGCAAAAATTGTACCATCACGATGTTCTGGATTTTCAGGAACGGCAAATGTATCACCTTCAGCATATTCATCAAGAACAGTGTCTTCTGCTCCATCACTATAATGTAATGTAACAGTTAATTTTTTACGCATTTTTGCATATAAAGTTGTTGTATCTTCAACTTTTGTAGAACCATCAATTTCAGTTTCATAAGTTGCTTCTTCGAAATAGCCTCTAAAAGCTAAACCGTCTTTTTCAAGTTCATCAATAGTTTCTAATTTTGTTCCACTTAAAACAACTAATTGATCATAAACATTATTTCCCTCTAAATCAGTAGAAACAACATTTACGATTTCACAATCAAATTCATATTGAGCATAATCTTCTGCAGTTAGACCATCTATTGATATTCTAAAATTAGATAATGTTGCAGTATCATCACCTTGATCTCCAGAACCATCTTTTGTATAAATAATTTCTAATACATCATTTGTATGTAAAGTAAGTGTAACAGTACCCTCACATGGTTTTGTATTAGTGCCCAATCCATATGAATCAAATTGTTTAGTATCGTTAACTTCGCAATAAAAATAATCATATCTTGCTTCACTAAATTGATAATAATCAAAAACGAAATCAAAATCACTTAATGCAGTTAATTTTAGAACAGCATTATTTGCTGAGCCACCTTTTTTTTGGTTATTATTTTTTAATGTTTTTGATTCAGCATCATAAACAAATGTATATTTAGCACTTGTTGAATCAACTGTAAAATAAGTTTCAGCATCTTCCCAATCTAATGGAAGAGGTGCATAAGTAGGTGCAGGAACAGTTTTTGTTACAGGTTGTGAGCAAGTTGAACATGTTCCTTGAATAGTTGCATCACCTGCAATATTTACTGATACGATAGTATCAAATATAACAGAATGTCCTAAAGCTGTTTTTGTTGTAACAAGTTTTGTACTTGTTACATCATTACCAGAATTGTATTCTGACCAACTTGCAGTTGCAGTATAAGTTGTAACTTCATCATCAGTACAACTTTGTGATGTAGTAACAGCACTTGTTACATCAGCATCTACAACGTGTGTATGTGCTCCATCATGTTCACATACTAAATGTAATTTGGCACTACTAGCATCAGCAGCCCATTCCCAACCATCTTCATAAGTTGTTGTATCAACAACATAACTATGGCCTAAAGCTTGTTTAGTTGTAACAAGTTTTGTACTTGTTACTGCAGTACCAGAATTGTATTCTTCAAAGCTTGCAGTTGCAGTATAAGTTGTAACTTCACCATCAGTACAACTTTGTGATGTAGTAACAGCACTTGTTACATCAGCATCTACAACGTGTGTATGTGTTGCATCACGTTCACATACTAAATGTAATTTGGCACTACTAGCATCAGCAGCCCATTCCCAGCCATCAGAATAAGTTGATGTATCAACAACATAACTATGGCCTAAAGCTTGTTTAGTTGTAACATCAACTGGAGTAGAAGTAACATCTGCACCATTTAATTTAGCAGTTGCAGTATAAGTTGTAACTTCATCATCAGTACATGTTGCACCTTCGTGAGCAACAGTATGACTAACTGTAGCTGTTATTGTGTCTGTGTGTGTTGCATCTTCTGAACAAACAACATGTAGAGTAGCTGTTGTATGATCTGTTGACCATTCAAAGCCATCTTCATAAGTAGTTGTATCTACTTGATATGAATGTGTGTGAACACTACTACTTGGTGTAGATGCACTACTTGGAGTTGATGAATTACTTGGTGTAGACGTATCACTTGCAGGCGTCGAGGTCGAATTTGAGTCTTCGCTATTTTGAACTTGTCCACACGCAAATAATGAAAATCCAAATAATGCAGATACACTAGTAATTAATACTTTTTTAAAGATTTTCATATATTTGTGTCTCCTTTCCTTAAAAATGTATGCAATAATTATAACTCTATTTTAAGGCGTTTTCAATACATTTTTTTATTTTATGCTTAAGGGTGTCTTTTTATAATATTTAAAGTATAAAAAATAATAGAAATTTTGTGTATAATCAAATTAATATGATATTATATTAAAGAATTAATTTATATGTTCAATTAAATATTGGAGGTAACATGGAAAAAATTCAAAGTTTTAAAATAAATCATCTTTTATTATTACCAGGTTTATATGTTTCAAGAAAAGATTATCATGATAATTGTATAGTTACAACATTTGATTTGCGTTTAACAGCACCGAATCGTGAACCTGTAGTTGATGTAGCTGCTTTACATACAATTGAACATCTTGCAGCTACTTATCTTAGAAATAGTGCTAGAAAAGATGAAATTATCTATTTTGGGCCAATGGGATGTCGTAGTGGTTGCTATCTTGTAATGTTTGGCGATTTGAATTCAAATGATGTTTATGATTTGATTTTAAATATGTGCGATTTTATTTTAAATTTTAAAGGGGATATTCCTGGAGCAAAACCTGAAGAATGTGGCAATTATTTAGAGCAAAATCTTAATATGGCTCAATATTATATAAAAAAATATAAAAATGATTTAATAGAAAATAAAAATTTTACTTATCCAAATTAAAAAGAAGTCGTGCAGACTTCTTTTAATTTGTTAATGTTTCTTTTGAATTTCTTTTAAATAAAGATTTAATATCTTTCCAACGTAACATTCTAATACCTACATCAATTATAAATAATATTAATGCAATTATTAAAAATTGTTTATTAAAATATATGTTGTATGTATCATCTTCGATATCGAAATTAATTAATTCATCAACATTATCTTTACTACCAACTGTTCCAATTGATTCTGTTAATTGCCATAATAATATATTATCTGAAGCAATAAATTTATCATATTCTTTTGAATATGAATATGTAAATGTTGAATTGCCTTCAATAATACTAAGACCATCACTATATTTAAAATAAACAGAATAAGATCCAGCAACATCGGTATTTATTGTTTGTGTATATTTGCCATTATTGATGGTAAAAGTGTAATCATTTTTATTACCATTTGGATCAGTAATGGTTGCACTTAGTTCAAAGTTACGACGAATTGATGGAACACTAACTTGTAAATTAGATGTATAACCATTTCCTAAAGCCTCAAGTTGGAAAATATCAGATTGTGATGAATCAGGATAATTACTTTTGATAATTTGTTTAAATAATTTTTTACCTACATTGCTATTAAATAAATCAAGTGCCCATTTATCATTTCCATCAACTCCATCATCACTCATAAATGATGATACTTTTCCTTTACCATAATTCCAATAAGTAAAAATAGGAACATCAAGGATTGTTGTGCCATTTTCTAATGTAAGATCTGTGGCCAAAATAGTTGTAGCATTATATTTTGCTTTTGAAAAATTAATACCACTTATTGTTGGCAAACTATTAGCATTTATTCCATCAACTATAGGACTAGAATTATCTTTAATATTTAATTTTAATTCTTCAAGGACATTAGTATCCATTATTAATTTAGTAACTTCACTAAGCATTGTAGAAGGTAATTTAACAGCACTATCAACTTTGTAATATTCACCATTACCAAGTTTAGCCATAGAAGCCATTAAATTATTTTCATAAAATGAACCAATACTAATTGTCGAAACTCTAATGCCTTCACTAGCCATTTCACTAATAACAGGTTCTTGACCACCATCGCTAGGTTGCCCATCAGATATTACTATAACTTCACGATTAGTAGCTTCAGTTGCGTTTTTTCGCATTTGATCTAAAGCTTCTTCTAATGAAGGTGTCATTATAGTACCACTATCCCAAGGTACAGAAATACGATCAATTGTCTTTTTGATTGCAGCACGATTAGATTCACTTCTTACTTCTGCTAATGGTTTTAAAACTGTTTGACTTCCAGCAAAAGTAATAATACCTAATAAATCTTTATCTGTTAATACATCTAATACGGCTTTAGCGCCTTCTTTTGCCATTTCTAATTTATCATCCATACTTCCTGAATTATCAATTAATAATATTAATGAAGTTCTTTGTTTTGTATCTTCAGGATTGATATCAACAGGTAACATATCTTTCAATTTTGTACTAAAGAAACTACCATCAAAATAAGTTTCACTGCCTCCTAATGTAATAACGCTTTTGCCATAATTGGCAACAAGTAATTCTAATGTATTAACAAAATCATTATAATTAGGAACTCTTTGTAAATTTAGATTTGATAAGATTATTTGGTCATATATAATATAGTCTTCAATTTTATTACTAATTGGTGAAACAGAACCTGAATTATAAGTTAGTTTAACATCAAATTGAGCATCATCTTCACCAATTAAATCTTTGATATGTAAATAATCTTTATTAGTTGAAGTTATAACTAAAATGTTACATTTTTCATGAATATCTTGATTAAAATAATATGTATTATTGATAATTTCTTTATCAAGTTCACTTGTTATAGTTGCTTTATAAATGTGAGACCCAATAACTGAAGTGTCTGATTTAATTGAAAATTCATTAACACCCACATTTAAATTGATTTCTTCATTATAAAATTCTTGATCATTATTAGTAATAGTTAAATTAGCTGTTGTAGCATAATTACTAATAATATTAATTTGAAATTGATCATTTTTATCTTTAAATGTTGCTGGATTACCAGTAATATTTTGAATTTGCATTTCTTTATCTTCATCTTTTAAATCACTATCAAAATAAACAGCATCTAAACTAATATTTGAAAGAGATAATTCACTTAAAGATGATAATGCATTTCCATCAGTTTCTTTACCATCAGTTAATAAAATCATTTTTTTATTTTTATCATCATCAAATAATTTTGCAGTATAAGATAGAGCTTCTTGTATATTTGTGGCCGATCTATCAACACTTGCCTCATTTATACTTTTTAATGATGAGCCTGGTTTAACTAGTTCTTGAGCATCTTTGGCAAAAGCAACAACACCAAGTTTAGCATTATCAGGTAGTTTATCATGATATTCGTTTATATATTGATCTATTGAATCAGTAATATCTTTAGTAGTATCTGAAGCATCAGCAACAATATAAACTATAGAAGAATCCATAACTTTGCTTATATTAAATCCTGATAAAGATAATGAAATCAAAGCACAAATTATCACATGTAATAATAAAGAAAAGATATTATGAAAATTCAATCTTTTTTTTCTAATAGTAATGAAAAAAGGAATGATTACTAATAATATTAAAGGTATAAAGATATACAACAAATAAACGTTATCGAATTTGACGTTGGTCATAAATGTATACCTCCCATTCTAATAAACAAATAATTAACAAAATAATAAACATTATCCATTGAAAATCATATGTAGAATCAAAAGATTTATTGTTTCGTTCACCATTTATTTCAATACCTTCTTCAACATTATTTATAGGATTTTGTTCTCCTTCAGGGAAAACAACATAAATTTTATAAATTTTAACGACATCATTTATGGTAGCTTCTAACGTGTAAGTTCCTAATTCATTTAATGTATAACTTGCAGTATCAGCTTCAACTGATAAATAAGTAGAATAACTAGATGGAGTATTTATTCTAATACTACTACAATTTGGCAACACATTAACAATTAAATCATCACCGCACATAAATGTTTTTTGTTCGCAAATTTGTGGTAAAGAATAGTTAAGCATATTTCTTATTAAAATAAGATAATCAAGGCTTATTGGTAAATTTGATTTATGTAAATCAAAAGAAAAAACTACTTCTCGATTATTATTTCCGTTTACACCAGCAAAAATCATTGGATATTGATTATATTCCATAATTGTTGTAAATGAAGAATATATAGAATAATGCATAAAAGTACCAACAGCACATCTACTTCCCATTAAATTTTTAGTTAATTGTTGATAAATAGCATTATTTGATTGATTTGTTGGAGTTAATGTGGCACCATTATTTGGGCTTAATTCACCTTGAACTGCAAAACCTGAATCTGAAATATTATTATTAATATTAAATAACCAAATAGCACCATCTAATGGTAATGTAGTTGGATTTATGCTATCAAATATATATAAATCATAGCCAGTATCTTTTTCACTATAAGATGATTTTACTATTATTTGATTTTCACCAAGTTGTGCAAATGCTGTTTGAAAATAAAAAGGCTTAGCACTTACAAGTAAAATTTTATGAGTATCAAATTGACTATCAGCATAAATAAGATATTCATTATCTAAAATAAGATTATCTTGTTGATTAATTACTACTTTTGCATTTGAAAATTCAAGATAATCAGTTGTAATTGTAAATGTTGTATTTTCATCTTTAGTTAATGTTATTTCTTCTGTTTGAATAAAATTGTCATCTAAATATAAATCTAGATTTATAGTTGCATCCATATTATAAGAAATAACTTCACCTGAAAAAGTGGTTCCTGATTCAGAAATTTCATATTCTAATGAACTAATTACATAATTATAATCTTCATTTAAAGCTAAATTAACAAGTTCAACATTATTAGAATATTGATAATTTATATCAGTAAATAAATATATTTTTAAACTATTATCATTATCAAAATATTCTTGTGCTAAAGACATTCCATTTGTTAAAGCACTAGAAATATATGATGGTTTTAAATTTGTTAATGCTTGTTTTACTTTTGCTTTGTCAGTTTGATGATAAATTGGTGATATTGGATCTTTACCAGCAATGACAATTGTAAATGTACTATCATCGGCTGCATCATCAACAATTGTATTTATATTTTCTATTGCTTTATCAAAACGATCATTGATATTCATACTTGCTGAATTATCAATAATAAACATATAGTTATTAGCTTTATTAGGAATTTTTAAAATAGGATGAGCTAAGGCAAGTGATAATATAAGAATAGTTAATATTTGCAAAATCAAACTTAAAATGCCGCTTATTTTTGAAAGTTTAGATTTTTTAGTTAAAAATCTTTCACTTAATTCCCAAATATAAGTGGATGAAATAGTATATTCTTTATATTTTGATTTAATGATATATATTATGATTAAAATTGGAATACCAATTAATCCTAATAAACCAAGGGGGCTTAGAAAGTTCATTTTAAAATTTCCTTTTTGATAGCTTCATGCAAAATAATGTGATCTATGCTTGTTTTTGTAGAAACAAACATATAATTTGCCTCACGCGAGGCACAAAAAGAACTAATATCATTTTTAATATATTCAAGTGCTTGTTCATAAGCTTTAATATTATCTCTTCTAATGTTTTTCTTGTAAAATCTAGTATTTTCTTCAGAATCGTAAAAAATAGTTTTTCCTTGATAAAAAGGATTTATTTCTTCTTCACTTAATAATTGTACACAAGTAACATCTCGATGTTTGCTTCTTAAATATGCAATGGCAGTTTTATAATCATTATTAGTTAAAAAATCAGATATAATAATACTCATACCATTACCATAACCAACAGATGAATACATAATTGCATCAGAAATAAAACTTTCGCCAGAAAATTCAACATCATCAATTGCAGCAATTGCATTAAGAAAAGATTCTTTACCAACGATTTTATTTATAATTTTAGTTGTCTTATGACCATAAATAACATAAATTGAAACCTTATCCATAGCTTTAATAGCTAAATAAGCAAAAGCTACAGCTAATTTTAAAGCATGAATTTTTTTGTTTTCCATTGACAATGATGCATCTATATATATTCTATGATGCATTTGTCTTTCATCTAAAAATAGTTTTAGATACAATTTTTCAAAACGTGAAAAAACATTCCAATCAATACGTCGAATGTCATCTCCTGGAATATATTCTCGATAATCAGCAAATTCACTTGATGAACCAATTTTTTTACTTCTATGGTTACCACCAAATGCCCCAGCCACATTATCTTTTAAGTATATATCTAAAAGTTCCAAGCTTTGGAAAAAAGCCTCATCAAGTATTTTTAATTTCATAATAATGCACTTCTTAAATCAATTATTTTTTATTTTTTTGATTTTCCTTAATTAATAAATCTATAACTTTATCAGTGTCTAAATGATCACTGATTGCATCATAATTAATTCTAATTCTATGTCTTAATGATGGATATGCTAAAGCATTGATGTCATCATATGATACGTTATATTTACCATGCATCAATGCGCGAACTTTAGCTCCTGTAATTAATGCTTGAGCAGCTCTTGGAGAAGCACCAAAACGCAAATATTTTTTAGCAGTGGCATTACCATCTATTTCAGGATGAGTAGAAGCAACTAAATTCATTGTATAATCTAAAATATCTTCAATAACTGGAATTTTTTTAGTTATTTCTCTCATTTGTAATAATGTATCGCCATCAATAACAGCAGTAGCTGTTTCATCTAAAGTGATTTGTGTCATATTAACAATGCTTTTTAATTCATCAGTACTTGGGAAAGTCATAATTAATTTAAACATAAATCTATCAAGTTGAGCTTCAGGAAGAGGATATGTTCCATCTTGTTCAATAGGGTTTTCAGTTGCTAATACAAAGAATGGTTCAGCCATTTGATGCGAAACGTTTGCTACTGTAACTTTATGTTCTTGCATTGCTTCAAGCATCGCAGATTGAGTTTTTGGAGTAGCACGGTTAATTTCATCAGCTAAAATAATATTTGAAAAGATAGGGCCTTTTTGAAATGATAATTTCATTTTGCCTGTTTCATCTTTTTCAATAATATTAGTACCAGTAACATCACTTGGCATTAAATCTGGTGTAAATTGAATACGTGAAAAAGGTAAATTTAATACTTTTCCTAAAGATCTTACTAAACGAGTTTTACCAACTCCTGGAATACCTTCAAGTAAAACATTACCACCAGATATAATTGCAATTAAAATATTTTCAACAACTTCTTCTTGACCTACAACATCTTTTTTGATTTCTAATTCGATTTTTTGAATTGCTTCACTAAATAAAGCTATTTGTTTTTCGTTTTCCATTATAAAGCTCCCTAAATATTAATTATTTTCATTCCCATCATCATAATATAATGAATTAAAATATTGTTCAATTAAAGTGGCTAAATCATCAGGTATATTACCATTTTCAATGCCATCTAAAGCTTGCGAATAATAATAATTTAATAATTCTCCATAAGTAACATAATTACCAGTAGCAGGGTCATAAATTAAATCATCAGAAGCATATTGTATATCGCCACTACCACTACCAGATCCCTCGCCTGATGAAGAAGAATCAGAATCATCTTGGTTATCTTCGCCTTCTTGACCATCACCTTCTTGACCATCGCCTTCTTGGCCATCGCCATCCTGGTCTTCACCTTCTTGACCATCTTGATTATCAAGTTGTTCTTTTAAATCGTCAAGTTTTTGATCTAATGTATCTTTTAAATCTTCTAATTCTTGTTGTTTATCTAAAGCATCAGAAATTTCTTCTTTTGCTTGTTCAAATGCATCATCAATTTCTTGTTGAGCACTATCAGAATTTGGATCTATTTTATCTAAATTATCAGCTAAATTTTTGAATGCTTGATATAATGAATCTTCAGGATTAACTCCAGATTCTTCTAAAGCATCATTGATAGAATCTGAAATAGAATCCATTGCATCTTGAAGTTCATCACCAGTTTTGTCTTTAAGACTATCACGCATTTCATCTAGGCTGTCTTTTGTTTGTTCAGAATCGCCAGCAGCAACATCTTCACCAACTTGACTTGTTGGGTCATGTTTTTGTAATGCTTCGCCAATTTCATCTTTAGTAATTTGATCATCAATTGTTTGATCAATGTCTTCTTTACTTTGATCAATTGCTTGATCTGTTTCTTCTTGATCATTGGCATTTTGCAAATTGTCTTTTAAATCATCAAGTTTATCTTTTAAATCTTCTTTAGTTTGCTCATCTGGCTTTTGAGTATTATCAACATCTTGCTTCATATCATCAATAGCATCTTGAATTTGTTGATCTCTTTCTTCATCATTTTGTTCACCTGAGCCATCACCATCTTGACCTTCACTACCACCATCACTTGGGTTTTCAGAAGGACTACTTTCTTCGCTTGGAGATTCTGATTCTGGATTACTTTCACTAGATGAACTATCAGTAACAGTAGCTGCAGGATTTATTTTTCTTGAAGGAACAAGTATTG
Organism: uncultured Bacilli bacterium; assembly: GCA_947626825.1. GTDB lineage: Bacteria > Bacillota_I > Bacilli_A > RFN20 > CAG-631 > CAKPXW01. Next base: position 51,351 of record CANQTM010000002.1, read on the forward strand.
CAATAGGCAAAGCAATTAAAGCTAAAATAGATAAAATAAAATTAGAAAAAGAAAATCTCATTTTAAATTTTTCAATAGGAGTTTCTTCTAATTTTTGTTGTGCATCTTGTCTTTGCAAATTAGCAAGCAATGATTCATCATTTTTAAATTCAACCATTGTTTTTACTCTTTCTTCTAATGCAGCGTCTTTATCCAATCTTTTTGCAATTGCTTTATCTTTTGGAATAAATACATATTTTAAAAACAAAAATGTAAATCCAGTTCCTAATAATAAAGTAATGATTATATGTAACCAAATAAAATTAGAAAGTGCTAGTAATTTAAATAAAATAACAAGTAAAGCGTCAACAATAATTCCAGATGATAGTCCGCAAATTATTGATTTAATAATGTTTTCAATTTTAATTTTCTTATTAAATTTTCCAAAATCAATATTATTCATATTCTTGACTCCTTCCAATATTTATGACATTATATCATAATATGATATAAAATGATATAATTTTTTTTATTTTTTTATATAGGGACCAAATTGACAATATTTAACAATAAAATTAAAAAATGTCACATTTAAGTGACATAATTTAAAATTGATGAAGCCAAAGTACAATAACTAATATAGCAAGCGCCATACCAATTATTCCACAAATTAACATTGGTAAATAAGCCTTATAACCAGCCAAAATTAAATGGCGTTTTTCTTCTTTACTAATGTCATATTGAGCTTTTCTTTTTGAACTATCTCTACGATGAGGCATGCCATCAACATCCATGTTGACTATAGTATGCCCATCATCAATAAATTCATCTTTTTTTTTATTTTTTTTCATTGTCGTATAGATGACAAGCTACAAAATGCCCTGGACGAACTTCTTTCCATGCAGGTTCAACTTGCGAGCAAATCTCCATGCATTTATTACATCTTGTATGAAATTTACATCCTTTTGGTGGATTAGAAGGAGATGGTATATCACCTTGTAAAATAATACGATTCATTTTAACTTTAGGATCTGCTACTGGAACAGCAGAAAACAAAGCAACAGTATAAGGATGTAAAGGTTCTGCAAAAATTGAGTCTTTACTGCCTTTTTCCACCATAGAACCTAAATACATAACGCCAATTTCATCAGAAACATATTTAACAACTGAAATATCATGAGTGATAAATAAATATGTAAAACCTTCTTTTTGTTGTAATTTTTTTAATAAATTGATGATTTGTGCTTGAATAGAAACATCTAAGGCACTAACAGGTTCATCAAGAACAACAAGTTCTGGTTTAACAGCTAAAGATCTTGCAATGCCTATTCTTTGTCTTTGTCCGCCAGAAAATTCATGTGGATAACGATCATAAAAATGTGCTTGAAGTCCACAATCTTTCATAACTTTTAAAACATAATCTTTAACTTCGTTTTTAGGAACAATATGATGAATTCTTACAGGTTGAGCAATTATTTCACCAATAGGAAGCCTTGGGGGTAATGATGAATATGGATCTTGGAAAACATATTGAATTTTAGTACGATATTTTAACATTTCGTTTGGACTTAAGTTAGTAATATCTTGACCATTAAAATAAATATGTCCACCTTGAATATCATAAAGTCTTAAAATTGAACGACCTAAAGTTGTTTTCCCACATCCTGATTCTCCAACGATACCTAATGTTTTCCCTTTATCAAGAGTGAAAGAAACATTTTCGACAGCATGTAAAAATTTAATTGGTTTTCCAAAAAAATTAGTAGCAATTGGGAAATATTTTTTTAAATGTGAAACAACAAGTAGATGATCAGTATCAACAACTTCATTATGTTCTTCTTTTTTATAAATAACTTTTTTCATACTACTTGTCTCCTTTATTATCCGCATTTAATTTTTCCATTGCATAATAACAAGATACAAAATGCGTTGGTGATACCTGCACCATTTCAGGATAATCTCCATTACATTTTTCAATGCATTTATCACATCTATTTTTGAAGTAGCAAAATGTTGGCATATTAATTGGATTTGGAACATTACCTGGAATTGAAAACAATGGTTCGTTTGAATTCCCATCAACTCTAGGTTTTGATTTTTGCAAACCAATTGTATATGGATGCAATGGATTTTCAAAAATTTCTAAAGCAGTTCCTTTTTCAATAATTCTACCAGCATACATAACAATGACATAATCTGCCATCTCAGCAATTACACCTAAATCATGTGTAATTAACATAATTGAAGCATGTGTTTCTTTCTTTATTTGTCTTAACAAATCAAGAATTTGTGCTTGTATTGTAACATCAAGAGCTGTTGTAGGTTCATCAGCAATAATTAATTTTGGATTAGCAGCTAATGCCATAGCAATCATTACTCTTTGACGCATACCTCCTGATAATTCATGAGGATATTTTTTATAAACCATTTCAGGATCTGGAATTCCAACTAGACGTAACATTTCAATAGATTGGTTTTTAGATTGTAATTTATTGAAATGATTATGCAAAAGTGATACTTCATCTAATTGATTTCCAACAGTGAAAACTGGATTTAATGAAGTCATTGGTTCTTGGAAAATCATAGTGATATCTTTTCCACGAATTTGACTCATTAATTTCATAGGAACTTTGGCGATATCATAAACATTATCATCACTTGCTTTAAAACGTATTGAACCATCAACAATTTGTCCTGAAGGTCCTTGTAATAAACGCATTAGTGATAAAGAAGTAACAGATTTACCACAACCAGATTCGCCTACTATTCCTACAATACTATCATATGGTATTTCAAATGAAACACCATTAACAGCTTTAACAACACCATTATCAGTAAAGAAATGAGTTTGTAAGTTATCAAATTCAACAAGATTGTTTGGATCTTTCATACTAACGATATAATCATCTTTAGTATAAGATTTATTTCTTTTATTTAATTTTGCAATAGTTTCATTATTGCTTTTAATAATTTTTTTGATTTCTTTATTACTTATATATGCCATAATGATTACCTCTTTCCTTTTGGATCGAAGGCATCTCTTAGGCCATCTCCAACAAAGTTAAATCCTAAAACTGCTAAAACAATACAAATACCAGCTGGCACCCATAATAATGGATAATATTGCATAATTTCATAAGTGTTAGCTGATTTAATCATTGTACCCCACGCAGCATATGGGATCTGTACTCCAAGTCCTAAATATGATAACGTTGATTCATATAAAATAACACTACCAAATCCTAATGTAGCACTAACAATTAATTGAGGTAAAACATTAGGAATTAATTGACCAAATATTTTTTTGTAAGTTGGATATCCCATAACTTCACAAGCAACCATATATTCTTGTTCACGTAAAAATAAGATTTGACCACGAACTAGTCTTGCAGTACCGGACCATCCAAACAATGTCAGTATAAACATCAAATAATAAATTTTTTGATCTTCAGGTATTTCCCAAGCGTTCAGAAGTGAAGCTGCTATTAATAAAATTGGTAATGTAGGAATACAATTAAAAATATCAACAATTCTCATGATAATTTGATCAACCCATTTACCAAAATATCCTGAAATACCGCCTAAAATAATACCAATAAACATTTCCATGAAAACAACTATAAATCCAATTAATAATGAAATTCTTCCTCCATACATTAAACGAGTAAAAATATCATATCCTTTTTCATCAGTACCAAGCCAATGAGTTTTCGAAATACCAGCATAAAGATTGTTAAGTCTATTATATGTTGAAATTTCATATCCTAAATATTTTTGGCCATTTACAGTAAATTCAATTGGTATTTCACGCAAAATGCTTGAACCTGTTTCATCGGCTTCAATTTCACCCCAAACAGGTATTACATTTAAAAAATCAATTTTATCTAGTAATCTAAAAATAATTGGTCCTAAAAATGAAAACACAAATAATCCAATGATTATAATTAATCCAACCATTGAAAGTTTTGAACGGAAAAAACGTCTTAATACAAGTCTTGTAGGTGACATTTGTTTAACATTAGAAATTTCATCTACATCTTGTTCTAGTGGCTCATTTTCAGGAATATGAGTCACATTGTTTTCCTCTTGAAGAGTAGAATTCTCTAATTCATCCATGATATTCACCTACTTTCCAAGTTTGATTCTAGGGTCAACAATTGCATACATAATATCTGAGAACAATGTACCTAGAATTGTTAAAATAGCTAAAAACATATTATATCCCATAATAAATGGAATATCACCTTGATTTAAAGCTTTGTAAGCAATATTACCAATACCTTCAATTCCAAATACTTGTTCAACTATCATTGCACCACCAAATAGCGATGGCAATATTCCTGCAAAAGTTGTAACTAATGGAATCATAGTATTTCTAAATGCATGTTTATAAATAACTTTTCTTTCACTTAGTCCTTTGGCTCTTGCTGTTCTAATATAATCGGCATTTAAAACTTCCAAAGTATTAGTTCTAGTATATCTCATCATACCACCAATTGATAAAACAACAAGTGTAATCATTGGTAAAATCAAAAATCTCATGTTAGAAATTAAATATTCAAAATGAGATAAATTAGATAAAGTTGCATCAGTTTGACCTGTTGCTGGTAACCATCCTAATTCAACAGCAAATATTTTAATTAAAACATCTGCGAAGAAAAATGAAGGGAATGAGATACCAATCATAGCCAAGATAGTTACTAAATAATCTTGAAATGAATATTGTTTAACAGCACTTGAAACACCTAAAGGAATTGCAATAACAAATTCAAAAATTAAAGCAATACCAGAAATTGCAAAAGATATCCACATTTTATCAGCAATAACTTCTGCAACAGGTTTTTTATAAACGAAAGATTCACCTAAATTTCCGCGAACGGCTTTAGTTAGCCAATCCCAATAACCTCTGACAATTCCCAAAAAAGAATTATCATCTAGGCCATAGAGTTGTTTCATTTTTTCTAAATCTTCTGGTTTCATTGTACCTTGAGCTAATTGCGATGAAAAAGTCTTTTCAAGGAAATCAGCAGGCATCAATCTTATTAAGAAATAAATAATAATTGAAACACCAAGTAAAATTAGAATGGAAAGGAGCAATCGTTTAATAATATATTTAAACATATAAAATTACTCCTTTCGATTTATTTTGTAATTAAACTTAATTCCCAAATTTTATTAATAGGTCCATTATAAGCAGTTACTTCATTTTTTGGAGTCATTGTTGAAGTATCAATGATTGCAGAATTATATGCAAATAAATCATTTCTTTGATAAAGTGGGAATTCAACAGCTAATCTCATAACCATATCAAGACAGTCAGCATAAATTGTTTTTCTTAATTCACGATCTAATGTTTTACGGCCATCTTCAATCCTTTGACTCAATTCTGCAATTAAATCTTTTTCATATCCATATTTTGTTCCAGCAGTATCGTTTTTAATTGCACTATAACCCCAGTTTAAAGTAGAAGTTGCAGTAGAATCAATATGATAAGTTTGATACATATCAGGATCAATAGTTGTTGACCATGCAGCAGCCCAACATGCTAAATCACCAGTATTTAATTTTGTTAAAGCATCAACATTAGTTTTAACAGTAATATCGCAACCAATACTTTCCAAAATCTTTTCTGATTGATAGAAAACTTGTGCAGCAGGGTGGTCTGGATCATCACCGGCAATTGTAAATGTTAATTTAAATTGTTTACCAGTTTTTTGATCAACCATCATACCTTTTTGATTTTGTGAATAACCAGCAGATCTTAAATAACTTTTGGCACTTTCACCTGTTGAATCATATGGATAATAAGCTGTAACATTTTTTGGATAAGCCCATGATTCACTTGACATTGGACGATATAAAATTTCAGCTTCACCACCATAATAATCTTTTGAATATTGGGCATTAAATGTTGTCATTAAAGCAATACGTGCGTTATGATCTGGAACATCTTTAGCGTTAATTCCAATATAACCATAACCTAATGTTCTTGGACTTGAATAATCATAACCTTGTGATGATAAAACATTTAATTCATCAATAATTTCTTTTTTAGCACTTGGTTCACAATATTGAACTAAACCAGTTGTTAAAGCATTTAACATTTGGTTTGTTGATGTAACTTGATATCTAATTTTTTTGATTTTTGGTTTACCCATTAAGAAATAATCATTTCTTTCAAAATAAACAACGTTACTATCAAAGAAATTATCTTCAGTCAATTGTTGGCCATCATCTCTTGTTGCAGCTTTATAAGCACCAGCACCCATAGGTAAGCCAACTTTTGTTCCGCCTTTAATTGTTTCTTCTTGGAAACTTATTTTTCCATATTCTACACCAAAACATGGATCATCAGTATTTAAACCATAATTAAATTTCTTGATTTGTTCTTCGTTTGAATAATAATACATTGGAGCAACTGAGAATCCAAAATTCCAAATAGCCTTAGGGTCAACACCATTAATTGTTATTGAAAACATTTCATAGCCATTATCAGAACCTTCAATTTTATCACCATTTGAATCATATAAAGCGTATGGGTAAGTTGTATCATTTACTTTAGTATCACTTGTGATAACTTTGATTCCAGAAATATCTTTGTAACGTCTATCTGTATTTTCAGAAAAATATTTTTCTTTTGCTTCTGAAACAAATTGATCTCTAATTGTTGTAGCTGTTTGCCAATAATTTGCAATTTCAGCAAAATTGTCAGGGAAATTAGCTTCATAAACAATATTAACTGCTTCAGTAACGATTTCGTCATCTTTAGCACTTTCGCTAAACATCTCTTTTAATTCAGACATAGAAAATCCTTGATAATCAATTCTTTTTGGATCGTTTCTATCTTTATCAAGGTCAATAGCAATTAAACCTTCAGCGCTAAAGAATGTTTGAATATTACAAAATAGTTCATATCTTTCTTTGCTACCACAAATTTCAAGGTTAGCAGCTTTTTGTTCTTCAGTTGGATAGAAAACATCATCATATGTATCTTTGTTTGATTTATAATCATTTTCTAATTCTTTATGGAATTCTTTTGAAACTGTGTTAAAATCATCAACAAATTTGTTTGCATATTTCATACTAGTATTACCAGAATATGTTGCTTGTTTTTTTGTAAGTTCAGCAATATATTGTTCTGAAGTATAAATATTTTTATTGTCTCTTTTAATTTCATCAATTACATTAATTAATGTATTTACACGTTCATCAGCTTCTTGACGGAATTTGTTTTCAAAAGCTTCTTGGCCGGCTTCTGAATCTTCTTGAGTACGATATTCTTTTAAACCAACAATATCAGTAGAATACATTGTCGAAGAACCCATATATTGAGGATCCAAATATTCATAAATATTAAATAATACATCTCTTAAAGTTACATATGTTCCATTAGAAAATCTTGCACCATATGATGGGTTTTTCAAAACAAAAGTATAAGTTGTTTTATCTGTTCCCTTATCATATTTTTGTTCATAATCTAAAACTAATGCAGGTTCATCTTCACCATAAGCTACATCTGCTTGAGGTGTTGTAGAAAGCATTGAAAGTTGAGTCATACCAACAATTGTACCATCAGTACCAGTTGTATAGTAGAATGGATTGAAAACACCATCTAAATCAGTTGTTGCAAAAACAAGAGGTGTAGTTTCATTATCATAAGTTTTATGAGGTTGTGATGAATTTGTTGAGTTGGCAGAATTTGCTGAATTTGAATTGCCTTTTTCACCACAAGATGTTACTACCATAAGTGTGCTCATTAACAAACACAATGTTAATAATTTTGTAAAATGTTTTTTCATATAATTTCCTCCATTTAATTCTTTGACAAATATTCTGTTAAAATTCCTGTTAGTTCAAATTTTGAATTAGTAATTGCTGAATCAGTATCATATTTTGTAGCAATAGCATAATCGTTTTGAAAATTAACATATTCTATATTGCCGTTTTGTAATCCTTCTAATGTTTTATTTGAATAGTTAATTTTTCCAGTAAGTTGTACATTATCAATTTTGGTATTTTTGATTTTTTCAGCCAATGCTCCAAAATTTGCATATCTACAATTACTCATAGTGTAATCTAAAGTAAATTCAGCATCTTTAATTATTAAATCTTTAATGTTACAATCTTCAAGTTCTTTAAATATACCACCATATGAATATGTATTACCAGAAACTCTTGATTTTTCAGTTATTGAATGCCAATTAGAAATAGTATGATTGTTTCCTAAAATAGTTTTACCAAAGATAGTTGCAGGTCTCATATAACCTTCATTTGCAAAATCAAGATCATTATTTAAATACATGTTATATAGTGCTGAATAAGAATTTATGTATGAATTGAAATCACTTGTTGTATTAATTACTTTGTATTTTCCAGCAATCATTTTAGCATAAATTGGTAAATGAGAATCTTGTAATGTTAATACATAACTAGATGATATTTTTTCTTGCATTTCTTTATCTTTGTACATGTCAATCAAAGTATAACTACCATTTCCATTACCATATATTTCTGTGAAATTATTATATTGAGTTTCATCAGAAATACTTGCTTGAGATACTCTATCGATATTAAATTCTGAATCCATAGCCCATCTAATTGATGCAAGTAATGTTGGCTCTTGATTTTCTTTTTCAACATCAACATAATACAAATCAAAATATTTACCATAAATTTCATTCCAATTTGCATAAATCGTTATATCGTCGCTTTTTTTGCCTGGTAATCGATATGTTTCAAAGTCAACTTTGTCTTTAAAATCTTTATCAAAATACCAACCTTCAAATAAATATTCGATATCTTTTTCTTTGTCTGCATCTTTAATAAATGTAAATTTTGTTTGGCTATCCAAATTGTTTTGTAAATCAGAAATTGGAGAACCTGGTTGATACATGATTTCAAGTTTTTCAGGATTTCTATCACCAAGTTTACAATAGCCACCCATAAAATCGTAAATAACTTTTTGAGTACAATTATTAGCAACGTAAGCTGTATTAAGTCCACAACTTGTTAGTAGCAATGAGAATAGTACACCAAAGATATAAAACTTTAATTTTTTAAACAATCTAATTCACCTCTATTTCAAAGCCTACATATAAAATATTATACATATTTATATGTAAATATCAAGTTATTTTTTTTAAATGGGAAATGGTCCTCTCTTTCCCAAAGATAAAAAAGGAGGAGAAAATCTCCTGTAAATTTTTATTTTGTACCGAAAATTCTATCTCCTGCATCACCAAGGCCTGGAATAATATAGCCAACATCATTTAATTTTTCATCTAAAGCCGCAAGATAAACATGAACATCTGGATGAGCATCTTCTACAGCCTTAAGCCCTTCAGGTACGCCTACTAAACACATAAGTCTAACATTGTTGTAGCCTCTTTTTTTACAAGCATCGATAGCAGCAATAGCACTTCCACCAGTAGCAAGCATTGGGTCAACAATTACTACTAATGGGTTTTCAACTTTTGGTAATTTAAAATAATATTCAATTGGTTTAAGAGTAGTTTCATCACGATACATACCAATATGACCAATTCTTGCAGTTGGTACCATATTTTTAATACCATCACAAAGACCAATTCCTGCCCTTAAGATTGGAGCAATTATGATTTTTTGTTTTAATTTTTTTCTATGTAATTCTACACCAGTTGGTGTTTTATAAGTTTCATTAGCATCATATGTTTCTAAATCTTTAAATACTTCAAAACACATAAAAGAAGCAATTTCATTAAGGTTTTCACGAAACTCCTTTGATTTTGTTGATTCATCTCTCATAATAGAAAGTTTTACGTCAATTAATGGATGTTTAACTATTGTATGCATCATTTTTCCTCCCTTATTTTTCCAAAAAAACATTATAGCATATTTTTCTGTTATTGAACACTATTTTTTTATCGATGTTAATTTTGTGTTCAATTTTAAAATCGTTTTTTTGAATGTTTTTTATAGAAAGATTAAAGTAATTTCAGATGATATTTTAAAAAAATAGTCTTTTATATATTTAAAATTTTTATCTTTTCTTTTAAATGTAAATAACATACAATATGAGAAAGGATGGTGACTATATTAATGGATCAAGAAATAAGAAATTTAATTGCTTTAGAAACAAAAAGACAAAATAATGGTATTGAATTAATTGCATCTGAAAATTATGCAAGCCAAGAAGTCCGCATGGCTTGCGGCTCAATTTTGACAAATAAATATGCTGAAGGTTATCCTAATGCGAGATATTATGGCGGTTGTGAATATGTCGATCAAATTGAAAAAATTGCAATTGAAAGAGTTTGTAAATTATTTAATGTAAAATATGCAAATGTTCAACCTCACAGTGGTTCACAAGCAAATGCTGCTGCATATCGTGCTTTACTTCCAAATGGTGGGAAAATATTAAGTTTGGTATTAAATGATGGGGGTCATTTAACTCATGGAAGTCCAGTAAGTTTTTCATCCCATTTATATCAATTTGTTCATTATCCTTTAGGAAGAGATGGTAAACTTGATTATAATAAAATATTAGAAATTGCTAAACTTGAAAAACCAGATTTGATTTTAGCAGGGTATAGTGCTTATCCTTATGCTATTGATTTTAAAAAATTTAAAGAAATATGTAATGAAGTTTCTTGTTTATTTATGGTAGATATGGCTCATATTGCAGGCTTAATTGCGGCCAAATTACATGAAAATCCTTGTGATTATGCTGATATTGTTACTTCAACAACACATAAAACATTAAGAGGGCCAAGAGGTGGTATTATTTTAACTAATAATGAAAATATTATTAAAAAAGTAAATAGTGCTATTTTTCCATATTATCAAGGTGGACCATTAGAACACATTATTGCTGGAAAAGCTATATGTTTTAAAGAAGCATCGACAAAACAATTTCAAACATATGCAAATAATGTCATAATCAATACAAAAACATGTAAAGATGAATTAGAATCTTTAAAAATAAAAGTTAGTGGAACAGATAATCATTTATTTTTATTAAATACTTTAGACAGTTATAATTTAACAGGATTAGAAGCTCAAAAAAAGCTTGAAAATGTCGGTATTACCACTAATAAAAACATGTTACCAAACGACACTTTAACTCCTAAAGAAACAAGTGGACTTCGTATAGGATTTGCAGCTATTACCACTAGAGGATGCAATCAAAATGACGCTAAAATTATTGCCAAATTAATAGATGGTGTTCTTTCAAATAAACTTGCTGAAAATTATGTTAAAAATGAAGTGTCTAATTTAACAAAAAAATGGCTTAAAATTGAAGAAATATAATAATATATTGCATGATTTTTTAAATTAATATATAGTATTTTTAGAGGTGAAAATTATATGGATAATAAAGTCGTTTCAACAATAAAAAATAGAGTTAGTTGTCGAAATTACAGTTCAAAAAAAGTACCACTAAACAAATTAAAAACAATTGCTGAATGTGGCATGATGGCACCAAGTGCTATGAATAAACAAATTGCAAACATTTTAGTATTAAAAAGTAAAAATGTTATTGAAAAATTAAGAAAATTATCATTAGATGTTTTAGGTAATGATTGTTTTTATGGTGCCAATAATATGATTATAGTTTATGGTCCAAAAGATAATCCATTTACTTTGCAAGATTGTTCTTGCATTTTAGAAAATATGTTTATTGCTGCATCGTCTTTAAAAATTAATTCTTGTTGGATTAATCAAGTTGATAAATTGTTGAATGATCCAAAAGGTAAAAAAGTTAAAAAATTTTTAGGATTAGATGATAATGTAATGGTTGTTGGTACATGTATTTTAGGTTATTGTGCTGATGAAAGTAAACTAAGTATAAAACCAAGAAAGGAAAATTTTATTAAAGTTATATGATTTACGAAAAAATTAATCTTAAAGAATTTTATCCAATGCTTACAAATGATGTTTTTTTAACATCATATTGCCAAGATAATTATAAAGAATTTTCCCCAAAAACATTAAGAAAATGTGTAATTGTTTTACCAGGTGGTGGTTATTCATGGTTAAGTGATCGCGAAGCAGAACCAGTTGCATTAAGATTTGCAGGTCATGATATTGCAAGCTTTGTCTTAAAATATACAACTGCTCCTAAAATCAAATATCCAGATGTAATATATGAAGTATATGCTGCTATTGCTTATATAAGAAAACATTATGATTATTATCATATTGATGTTAATGCTATTTCAGTTGTTGGCTTTTCGGCTGGTGGTCATTTAGCAGCATCAAGTAGTGCTTTTTGGCAAGAAAAAGAAATGGCAACATTTTTGAATGTTAGTAATAATGATATTAAAATTAATGGCTGTATTTTAGGATATCCTGTGATTTCATCAAAAGTTGGTCATCAAGAAACAATACAAAATATTACTAAAAATGATCCAAAATTGTTGGAAAAATTATCAATTGATAAACAGGTAACAAAACAATTTCCTAAAACATTTATTTGGCATACAACATTTGATTCTTGTGTTGACTTAGATAATTCACTATTGTTAGCTAAAGCCCTTCATGAAAATAAAATATTTATGGAATTACATATTTATCCAATGCTTGATCATGGACAATCTTTAGCAGATAAATCTGTTTATTATGAAAACTTTTTATCAAAAGAAGATTTGAATAAAATGAAATATAATACTCAATGGGTATCTAACGCTATTCATTTTATTCAAGAATATATTTAAAATAAAAAATCTAGATTAATTTCTTTTTGAAATTTCTAGATTTTTTTTATATTAATTTAATTTAAAATCAAAATTAGCTGCAGCACCAATTAAACCAGTTTTACCTTTAAATGATGTTAAATAAACTTCACATTGTTCATATCCTCTATTATTTATAAATGTTTTGATTAATTCTAAATCAATTAAATCACTTTCAGTAATACCCCCAGCAATAACTATTCTTTGAGGATCAAACAAATTGCATAAATTTAAGATTCCTTCGGCAATGTCATAATTCCATTTTCTAATTGCAGAAAGAACCATTTTATTGTTTCCTTTAGCATATTGTACTATTTGGTATCCAGATAATTTTTCATCACTAATTTTTGAATTTTCATCAATAGTATGCATATTATATTCTTTAACTGTATTTATTAAACCTAAAACTGAGGCATAGGTTTCAAGGCATCCTCGACGGCCACAATTACATCTTCGACCATTTCTATTAATTATCATATGGCCGATTTTACCACCTTTTAAATGACTTCCTATAACAATTTGATTGTTCATTAAAATGGCACCACCAACACCTCGACCTAAAGTTATAAAAATGGCATTATCTATATCTTTTAATTTGCCATATTTTTTTTCACCATAAAAGGCTGCTAAACCATCATTACATATTTTTATTTCAAGATCTGGAAAATTATTTTGAAAATCTTCTAAAATATTATAATTTTTCCATCCCAAATTTGCGGCTGTTTCTACTTTACCATTAATAATGTCTCCTGGACAACCAATACCAATTTTAGTTATATTATATTTATTAATATATATGTTGCAAAAATCTTTAATTCCTTCGATAAATTGATTGCTTTTTCCCTTAAAAACATTTCTTGTAGAAGTATTTTCTATAACATTATCTTGTTTTACAACTCCAATTTTAATGCTTGTGCCGCCAATATCAATAGCCAATATATATTCATTATCAACCATCTTGTTACCTCCATTTTATAATTATTTTCATGTTTTTGAATTATTTTGTAATTTTATTATTTAAGACATAATTTGAAATGGCCTTAAAATTTTCATCATATGGGTATTTTGATTGACTAAATTTTAACCACATTGTTGACCATGAGGTGTTTTTATTTTTTAATAATTCTTTTACTAATGAATCATTTATTGTTTCATTGTTACTTTGGCTATTTAATGAAACATATCCTTGTTCATCATATATTTTACATTGTATATCACATTCGAGTTTATCACATTGAAAAGCAAAAAAGGCTTCTTTTGTTTCTTGCTTGTCAAATTCTAAAAATAATTGTTCAATTTCATTTCCATTTAGTAAATTGTTTAAAATTTTATGAACTGCTTCATGTTCAATTTTCTCTTTTTCTTTTTTATCTATTTGGAATAAAGTTAAATCACCAATTATAGTTTCACCAAGTTCATGAATTGCTAGCATAAAAATAACTTTTCTTATATCAAGATTATATTGATATTCGCTATTAATGGCAATTGCAAGCATTTGTACACCATAAATATGTTCAGCAACACTTTCTAATCTTTCTTTTTGTACATTCCAATTTAACCAACCAGTTCGAATAACATCTTTTAATTTATTACATATTAAATAATATTCAATTACTTTTTGCTCTTTGGTCATTTTATGCCTCTCCCTTTGTTGATACATATTATACCACTAAGTAATTGTAAATGCTTTAAAATCATTTTAATGTGTATCATTTTGTAAATTGACTATATGTTAAATAATGTTTTATAATTAAATTGTTAGAAAATTATTTATAATAAACTTAGTTCAAAACAATTACGATTTTATAGCCTAAAAATGAAGGGAGTAATTAGCAATGGCTAAATTAGATGTAAGTGCATTGATTCAAAGTAAGTACATTAGATTTTATCGTTATTTGATTGAAAAAGATATTGTTCGTTTATCTAATTTAATGGATGATTCGTTTACTATACTTAATATATCTAATGTTAGACAAACTAAAATACAATTTTTACAAGCTATTGAAGATGGAACATTAGCTTATTATCAATGTCGTCATGATAAAATTATCATTGATAACATTAATGAAAACGAAGCCACATTAATAGGCAATACAAATGTTTTATCATCTTTATTTGTACAAAATAAAAGTTATTTAAATTTAAGAATGATAATAACTTTTATCAAAAATAATGATGATTGGAAAATGAATAAAATAATCACTTCAACATATTAAAATAATGCAAGGAGGGGGCCTTATGTTATTTAAAAAAAAGAAAAAAGATTCAAACAAGAAAAGTATTATTATTTATTTTAGTCGTGCTGATGAAAATTATGCCGTTGGTTGGATCAATAAAGGAAATACAGAAATCATTGCAGAATATGTTCAAGAATTTACAAATGCTGATATGTTCAAAGTTGAACCAAAAGTTCCTTATCCTGAAGATTATAATAAATGCCTTTATGAAGCAAAACAAAGACAAGAACTTCAAAAAGCACCAATTGTTCAAAAAGTTCCAGATATTAGTGATTATGAAATAATTTATATTGGTACACCAATTTATTGGGATATTATGCCTGAAGAAATGGCCACGGCTTTATATGATATTGATTTTAGTGGTAAAATAATTCGCCCTTTTGTAACACATGAAGGAAGCGGTCTTGGAAGTGTTCCTATTCAAATAAAAGCTCTTTGTAAAAAAGCATCAATTAAAGAAGGACTTGCAATTAGAGGATCAAATGTTGCAAATTCTAAAGATTTAGTTAAAGAATGGACAGAAAAAAATAACAATATAAACAAAATTATGATATAATCATTTATATATATTTTTAGCGGGGAAGTCTAATGAAACTTGATTTTTTGAGCGATAATCTTATATTAATAGTTCCTAAAAATGGAAAAGAAAAAATTATTCAAGAAATATCTAAATTACCTAATTTTTATAGTTATAAAATAGTTGATGATGTTGAATTAAAACATCTTTTATGTTTTGATTATGATATTAATGCATTAGATTATTTATCTAAAAAATATAATTTGAAATTAGACATAGCCAAAGAATATATGGATAATTTATATTTTATCGAAAATAAAGATTATAAAAATGAAAGATTAAATAAATTAGTTAATATTAAAAATGATTTATTAGCTAAAAAATTATTAATTACGGACCAAAACTTTAAAAAGAATATTATTGATAAAAAAATTATTGTTTATGGTTTTGATGCTATTTCTAAAGAATTTTTATTACTTTTAAATAAATTAAACAAACCATATGAAATAATTAATAATAGTGATAATATTAAAAAGATATTTAATGTTTATCATTTTGAAACATTAGAAGATGAATGTGATGCTGTATGTTATCAAATATCTACTTTATTAAAACAAAATATTGATATTAATAAAATTAAAATTGCTAATGCTAATAGCGATTATTTATTCACATTGAAACGTTATTTTAAAATGTATAATTTGGCCTTTGAAAATATAAACGATTCATTTTTGTATAGTTTAGAATGTGTTAATGATTTTTTAGGAAAATTAAAAGATAATTATAATTTTCAAGAAGCATTAGATTATTTTTTAGAAAAATATCCTAATGAAACTGATATTTATTACCAATTGTTAAATTTAGCTAATTCTTTTGTGAAGTTAGATTTAAAATCATCAATAAGTAGTTTTATTTATATGTTAAAAAATACAAAAATTAACGTTAAAAAGTTACAAAATTGTCTTAGTTTTATTAATATTGATAATTATTTTGTCATGGATGATGAATATATTTTTGTTTTATCAATTAATCAAGGAATTTATCCAAAATCTTATAAAGATGAAGATTTTTATAATGATAATGAAAAACAAATAATTGGATTAGACACAAGTGAAGATTTAAATTCATTAGCTAAAGAAAAATTTAAAGTTATGTTAAATAAAAGTCCTAATATGATTTTATCATATAAAGATAAAACTCCATTTATGTCTTTTTCAAAATCGTTTGTTTTAAATGAAAATGGTATTGATGAAAAAGAATTTATTTATGATAGAAGTTTATCTTTTTCTATAAAAAATGATAAAATTAAATTAGCTAAAATGTATGATAATATCTACAAAAACATGAATAATTCATATACTATTTTATTAAATAGTAATTATAGTATTGATTATAAAAATTATGATCATACTTTTCATTTGTTTGATAATGATAAAATAAAAAATTATATAATAAAAAATCATATTAATTTATCTTATTCATCTTTAAACAATTATTATAATTGTTCTTTTAAATATTATCTTAATGATTTATTAAAATTAACGCCTGATACATCATCTATTAGTAGTGACATTGGAACTTTATTCCATAAAGTATTAGAATTATCATATAATGATGATTTTGATTTTGATAATGTTTATGATGAAGAATGTCAAAAAATTAATGATGAAGAAACATTATTTTATATAAATAAACTAAAACCTTTATTAAATGATATTATTAAAATTAATGCTCAAAAGATGTCTTCATGTAATTTAAATAAATGTTTAACAGAACAAGAAGTTAAAATCGATTATAACATTAACAATATGCCAATCACATTAAAAGGTTTTATAGATAAAATTTTATATACAAATGAAGATGATAAAACTTATGTTGCTATAATTGATTATAAGACAGGTGAAGCAGAATTGAAACTTGAAAACATTCAATTTGGCCTTTCTATGCAATTGCCAATTTATTTATATTTTTTAAAAAATTATAAAAAATTTACAAATGTTGAAGTTTGTGGCTTTTATCTTCAAAAATTATTGCCAGAAACATTAAAATATGGTGAATGTTATGAAGATGTCTTGAATACCAATCTTTTGCTTCAAGGTTATAGCAATTCTTCATTTTCAATTATTTCAAAGTTTGATTTAGGTTTTGAACATTCTAATATTGTTAAATCATTAAAATTAAATAAGGAAAATGAATTTTCTAAAAATAGCAAAATATTATCATCAAAACAAATGGATGAAATTGCATTACAAGTTGAAGAAAAAGTCAAAGAAGCTATAAAAAACATAAGTGAATGTCAATTTCCTATAAATCCTAAAGTACTAAATGGTAAATTAATAAGTTGTGAATATTGTCCATTTAAAGAATGTTGTTTTGTTACATTTAATGATTATCAATATTTAAATTTAAAAGATAATAATGTAAAGGATGGTGATTCAAATGGCAATTAAATTTTCTTTAATACAACAACAAGCTATTGAATCTACTGGACAAAACATTATTGTAAGTGCTGGTGCCGGAAGCGGTAAAACAGCAGTTTTAACTGAAAGAATTCGTCAAATATTATTAAAAGGAACTAAAGCAAGTGAACTTTTAGTTTTAACTTTTACTAATGCCGCTGCTAAAGAAATGAAAGAAAGAATAGTCAAGGCAATGGCTAAAGATGATCAATTAAAAAATAGAATTAATGAAATTGATAATGCATATATTACTACTTTTGATAGTTTTTCATTATCATTAGTAAAGAAATATCATGAAAGATTAAATTTAACAAATAATATAAATATTGTTGATGAAAGTTTATTAAATGTAGAAAAAAGAAGAATCATTAATGAAATATTTCATGAATATTATATAAATAAAAATGATAAATTTGCTTGTTTAATATCTAATTTTACTTTAAAAAATGATAATAATTTAAAAAATGAAATTCTTAATTTGGCTAAAAATATTTCTTTAAGATGTGATTTAGATTCTTATTTAGATAATTATATTATTAATTATTTTAATGAAAATAAAATTAATGAATATATTAATGATTTAACTAACATTTTAAAAGATAAAATTAAATATATTCAACAATGTCTTAAACTTTTAAATAATGAAATAGAAGAAAATAAATATGATAAATTACATCTTGCTTTAAAACCATTATTTGTTTGTGAAAATTATAATCAAATAAAAAATTATTTAGATGAAAATTCTTTACCTACATTTAAAAATTTATCAGATAATGCTAAATTACAAAAAGAAAATATCAATAATGCTTTAGATATTATGAAAGAATTAACTATTTTTAATAATATCGATGATATTAAAAAATTTTATTTTTCTAGCCAAAAATATGTAGAAATTATAATTGAAATTTTAAAAACTTATTTTGCTAGATTAAATAGTTACAAAAGAGAAAAAGAAGCTTTTGAATTTATTGATATTGCTAAAATGGCAATCACATTAGTTAGTGATTATGAAGATATCAAAGAACAAACAAAAAATCAATTTAAAGAAATTTTACTTGATGAATATCAGGATACTAGTGATTTACAAGAAACATTTATTCAAAAAATAGCAAATAATAATGTTTACATGGTTGGTGATGTAAAACAATCAATTTATGGTTATAGAAATGCCAATCCTTTAATATTTAAAGAAAAATATGATAGTTATCGGGATGGTATTAATGGTAAAAAAATAGATATGAATGTTAATTATCGAAGTAATAATGAAGTTTTAAATATTGTGAACAATATTTTTAGCCAAATTATGGATGATAATATCGGTCAAGCAAATTTTGCAAAAGAACATCATATGTATTATGGTTTAAAAGAATATGATAAAAGTATGCCTTATCTTAAAATTCAATATATTAATTATCCAAAAAAAGATGATAACAATAAAAATGAAGATATTGAAATGTTTTATGTTTTAAAAGATATTCAAGATAAAATTGCTGATAAAATCCAAGTTTATGATAAAGATAGTGGTGAATTTCGTGAAGTTAAATATCAAGATTTTGCCATTTTAATTGCCGATAGTAGTTTGTTTGTTAAAATAAGTGATTTGTTATCTTATAATAATATACCTAATAAAATATTAAAAAATATTTCAGTTAATGAAGGTATCATTACTATATTATTAAAAAATATTTTAAAAATTATAAATTTAGATTATCAACAAAATTATGGTAATGATTTTAAACGTTTATTTTATGGACTTGGTCGTTCGTTTATATTTAAAATGACTGATGAAGATTTATTTGATTTGTTAGCCAATAATACATTTAAAGAAAGTGCTTTATATCGTTTTATAACTAATTATACAAATAAAGTTAATGTGCTTTCGTTAGAAAATTTATTTAACGATTTAATTGATGATTTAGATATCTATAATAAACTTGTTGAAATAGGAGACATTGAAAACAATTTAACTAGAATTGAATATTTTCATAATTTAATAAAACAAGCAGAAAATTTAGATTTAAATTTATTAACTTTTGTTGATTATCTTGATGATATTTTAGAAAATGAAGACAAAATGGAATTTCAACAATCAACTACTTTGGAAAATAAAATTAATATAATGACCATTCATAAATCTAAAGGATTAGAATTTCCTATAGTTTATTTTATTAGTAATTATAAAAAATTTAATATTTCAGAATTTAAATCAAAATTAAGTTATGACAATAAATATGGAATAATTACACCATTTTATGAAAATGGCGAAGGTCGTAACATTAATTATATTTTAATGAAAAATTACAATAAAACATCAATGATTTCTGAAAAAATAAGATTATTATATGTTGCTTTAACAAGAGCTAGAGAACATATGATAATTTTAAATCCAATTAAAATTGATAAAGAAACTAATGAGCCATGTGAAATGATAACATATAAAGATGAAAATGATTTGGTGTTAAATGAAATACGTTTAAAATATAATAGTTTTGGTTCAATATATGATTCAATATATGATATTTTTCCTAATGTAAAAATGTTTTATGCCAAAGATTTAAATATAAATTTTGAATATTTAAAAACAATTAATAAAACAAATTATCAAAATGTAATTTCAAAAACTAATGAGAAAATTAGCTATTATGAAAACAAAAATAATTCAATTATTAAAGAAAATAAACATGCATCAAAAGAAAATAAAACTTTAAATACTTTAGAAAGTGTTTTAAATATGGAATATGGAAGTAAAGTCCATGAAATATTTGAATCATTTGATTTTATTAAACAAGATTTTAGCATTTATTCAGAAAATGAAAAGAAAATGTTAAAACAATTTCTTGCACAAGATGTTGTTAAAAATATTTCAAAAGGTAAAATTTATAAAGAATTTGAATTTATTTATCAAAAAGATGATGCTCAAATTCATGGTATTATTGATTTGATGATAGAATATGACGACAGAATTGATATTATTGATTATAAATTATCTCATATTGAAGATGAAGCATATATCAAGCAATTAACAACATATAAAGAATATATATCTTCAAAATCAACTAAAAATGTCAATTTGTATTTATATTCAATAAATCAAAATGAAATTAAAAAAATATAAAATATCATCTAAGGTAAAAAAATGGGGAAAAATAATTTAGTAAATGATAATAAAATCAATGGAACAAATAAAAGAATTGATCCATTACTTGTTAAAGATAATGTTATTAATGAATTTAAAAATAATTTGGCTTTAGTTACAGCAAGGAAAAAAGATGGAAGTTTTAATTTTTGCACAGTAGCATGGGGGAGCATTGGTGAACTTTGGAGTAAAAATGTAGTAACAATTTATATAAAACCTATACGACACACATCTATTTTTTTAAATGAAGATCAATATTTTTCAGTTACTTTTATGCCTAATAGTTATCAAAAAGATGTACTATATTGTGGTAGTCACTCAGGTAAAGATGTTAATAAAATAGAAAACACATTGTTAAAACCAATAATTTTAAACGATGCAATTACTTTTGAAAATTATCGTAGAGTCTATATTTGCAAAAAAATTTATCAAGATCAATTTAAATTAAATAATATTTTAGATAATGGGATTATAAAAAAATATTATCAACCAGAACAACCACATAACATTTATATTGGTGAAATCATCGAAGTTTACGAACAATAATAAATTAAGAATCTATAATTTTATAAAGTAGATTCTTTTTTGCAAAATACAAAAAGTCCAATCTATCAATAAAAATTAAAATATTTTTGTTAATTGTTGATTCGATAATTTTTGACATAATTTGACAAAGATGCTAGAATTAAATTATCTTCAAAGAAGATAATTTGCAAATAGTTATGGAGAAATTATTTATTTTTTTAAAGGGTATCATAATAGGATTTGTAAGTTTAGCTATTCCTGGCGTTTCTGCAAGTACAATAGCTATTTTGCTTGGTACTTATTATGCTATGATTGAAGCAATTAGTTCAATTTTTAAATGTTTTAAGAAAAGTATAAGTTTCTTAATTTTTTTAGCGTTGGGTTATGGTGTTGGCTCTTTAATTGGGGCAAATTTAATTAGTTTTATTTTTGATGAATTTCCTTTTGTGGTTGTTATGACCATTTTAGGATTTATTATAGGAACTTTACCTTCTATGATTAAAAGTTTAAAAAGTGAATTTAAAAGATTTTCAAATATTTTAATTATGGCTGCTGTTTTTGTTTTGGTTATTGCATTTTCTTTTTTAACGGCTAGTGAAAAACAAATAACATTAAACATAAATATGCCACTAAAAGATTATATTCTTTGGATGTTTGTTGGTTTTATAACTTCTGGAACATTGGTCGTGCCAGGCCTTGATTTTGCCATAGTTTTACTTTCTTTTGGATATTATGAATCTTTTCTTAAATTATTAAGTTTTACTGATATTAAAATTTTTATAGATAATATGATTGTTTTATCAACATATTTAGTCGCATATGGATTAGGAAGTTTCCTTATAGCAAAATTAATTAAAAAAATTATTGTAAATCATAAAATGAAAATGGATTTTGCTATTTTGGGATTTGTTTTAGTAAGTCCTTCAATTTTGATAAAACAAAGTATTTTTCAAAATGATTATTTTAAAAATAATACTTTGCCTTTTTCTCAAATTGTTTTTGGTATTTTTCTTTTTATAATAGCTTTTTCATTAGTTTTTATTGTTCATAAAATTAATGAAAATGATCCTAATGATACTAGAATAGAGGCTATGAAAAAAAGAAATATGTTGCGATTTTATTTTACTATTGCAATCCAATTCCCATTAGCAATTTATTATCTTTGCAAAATGAAAAAAATGGTCAAAAAGAATCAAGGAACTTTTGAGGAACGTTATGCCATAATAGAAAATTTAGTAAAAAGAATTAATTGGGGAGGCAATATTCACGTTAAAGTTGTAGGGGATGAAAATTTGTCTAAAAATCCCGCTTTATATGTTATTAATCATCAAGGACGTTATGATGGGATTGCTGTTTTAACTGCTTTAAAAGATTATCCTTGTTCATTTGTAGCTGAAAAAAGTCGCATTAATTATCCATTCTATAAAGAAACTTTTGAACTTTTACATGGTGAATGGCTTGATAAAAATAATATACGTGAACAAGTAAAAGTTATTAATAATATTGGTCAAAGATTATCTAATGGTACTAGTTTTTTAGTTTTTATTGAAGGAACATATGGTAACAATGGCAATAATTTACAAGAATTTAAAAAAGGAACATTGCATTCTGCTTATCAAAGTCATTGTTTAGTTACTCCAATAGTTTTATATGATACATATAAAGTTTTTTCTATATCATCATTAAAAAGTATTTCACCAGAAGTTCATATATTAAAACCTATTGAATATGACACTTATAAAAATTTAAGTAAAAAAGAATTTGCAGATTTATTAAAGGAACAAATGCAAGATGAAATTAATAAAATAAATTTGCAAAAGGAAATAAAAACAGAAAGGAAAGAAGAAACAAATGAAGTACATACTATTTAATTCATTAAACAAATACCAAGGAAAGGAAGAAAAAATCCAAGAATTAAAAAATAAATTCAATGAAGAAACTCAAACTTTGGATGTTATTTCTTTGGATTACAAGTCATTTATTGATAATTTAAAAGAAGATGACGAAGTCGTTGTTTTAGGTGGCGATGGAACTTTAAATCATATGATTAATATTATTGATTGTGATATCAAAACGCCAATTTATCTTGTACCAACAGGTACAGGAAATGATTTTTTCCGTGATGTTGTTAGTGATCCTAATGTTGACATGATTCTTTTAAATCCATATTTAACTAATCTACCAACAGTTGAAGTAAAAGGAAAAAAGCAAAAATTTATAAATGGTATTGGATTTGGTATTGATGGTTATTGTTGTGAAGTCGGCGATAAATTAAGAGCTAAATCAGACAAACCAGTTAATTATACAAGTATTGCCATTAAAGGATTATTATTTCATTTTAAACCAGTAACTGCTAAAATAAAAATAGATGGTCAAGAATATGAATTTAAACATGTTTGGTTAGCTCCTACTATGAAAGGACGTTTTTATGGTGGAGGAATGATGATTGCTCCAAATCAAAATAGATTAAAAGATGATACTTTGTCAGTTGTGCTTTATATAAGCAAAAGCAAATTAAAAGCTTTAATGACATTTCCATCAATTTTTAAAGGCGAACATATTAAAAAAGAAAAAATGGTTAAGATATTCAAAGGCAAAACAATTGAAGTTACATTTGATCGTCCAACAGCATTACAAATAGATGGTGAAACAGTTACAGATGTTTTATCATATAAAGCATCATTATAGTAATGTCTAAATTAATTCTTATAATAATTTCGTTGTTTTGTGCAAGTTTAGAAACATATTTTATACCATTAGATTTATTTTATAAAATTATTCTTTTTATTCTTTTTGCAATCATCAATATTATTTTAGAAGTAGGTATGTTTTTATTGTTTTTTATCATAATAGAAATTCCTGTTAATAAAAACAAAGAAATATTACACTACAATCAATTTTATCGTAACATGTTATATTTTGGTACTAAAGCTTGTTTATCACTTTTTGGTATGAAAATAAATATAGATGGCTTAGAAAAAATTCCTAATGATTCTAATTTTGTAATTGTATTTAATCATAAATCAAATTTGGATTCTATGGTGATTGATGTTTGTTTACATAAATATAAATTAGTATTTATTGCAAAAAAATCATTATTTAATATTCCAATTGTTGGTAAGTTAATTCATCCAATTGGTTATATAAAACTTGATAGAGATAATAAACGTCAAGAAGTTTTAGCAATTAGTAAAGCAATTAATTTTTTGAAAAATGATGAATGTTCAATTGGTGTTGCTCCAGAAGGAACAAGAAATTTTACAAGCGATGTTTTATTGCCTTTTAAAGCAGGGTGTTTTCATTTAATTACTGAATCAAAAAAACCTTTAATTATTACAACAATAACAGGAACTGAAGAAGTTAAGAAAAATTTATTTTTTAAAAGGCATTACATTAATTTTAAAATTTTAAAAGTTTTAAACTATGAAGATTATAAAAATTTAAATTGTATAGAAATATCAAATAAAGTAAAAAGTGTTATGTTAAGTAATTTAATGAATAATGTAGATACTTTAAATAATGCTAATGAATCTTCCAAAGAAAGTGTAGAAGTTTAAAAATATTTAAATTAAAAACGATTTGAAAGGAATAACAAAATGAAAACATATGTAATTGTTTTAATTTTGATAATTTTATTAATATTAATAATAGCCCTTTTAACTTTATCATATAATCTTTCAAAAAAAGCTAAAGAACAACCACCAGAACAACAACTAGAATATGGAAAATTATGTGAAAAATATGTAACAAAAATGCTAAATATATTATCTGCAAAATATAAATCACATCAATTTAATAATTTTATATTTTGTGATGATAAGGGTTATTCTAGTGATATTGACCACATTTTTATTTGCCAAGGTGGTGTGTTTGTTATTGAAACTAAAGGCAATAAAGGAATTATTCATGGTAATGTTGAAGATAGTGAATGGATTGCTCAAAAAAAGGCGTGGCAAGAAAATAAAATTCTTAAAAATCCCATTATACAAAATCAAAATCACATTAATCATTTAAGAAATTTAATTGGAAAAAATGCACCTAAAATGTTTTCAATAGTTATTTTTGTTAATGCTGATTCTATCGAAGAAGTTAAAAGTCCAATCGTTCATAATGTAGCCACTGCTCATGATTTTATCGAAGAAGAAATTTTAAAAGAAAATTATTCTTCTGACTTTGTTGATAAAATGTATCAAAAATTAGTTCAAATTCAAGAATGTTATGGAATAACTCCAAAAGAACATTTAAAACGAATTAATGCATTAAAAAAATAATTAGACAAAAAATAACTTAAACTATTCTGGTTTAAGTTATTTTCATAAATATTAAGACAATTCAAATTGTGAATTATATAATTTAGCATAAAAACCATTAGCATTTAATAATTCATCATGTGTTCCTGTTTCAATAATATTGCCATCTTTCATAACTAAAATCAAATCGGCATTCTTAATAGTTGAAAGCCGATGAGCAATAACAAAACTTGTTCGACCATGGGTTAATTTATCTATTGCTTCTTGAATTTCAATTTCTGTTCGAGTATCAACATTTGATGTTGCTTCATCTAGAATTAATAAAGGAGCGTTTTCTGCCATGGCTCTTGCAATAGTTACTAATTGTTTTTGCCCTGAAGACAAAGAACTTTCTTCAGATAAAATAGTATTTACACCATGTGATAATGTTGAGACATAATATTCAAGATTGGCTTCTTTGATTATTTCTTTTAATTTGTTATCGTTAATATTATTTTTGTTAAAAATAATGTTTTCTTTTAAAGTGCCTTCAAACATCCAAGTATCTTGTAGTACCATACCAAAAATATCTCTAACTTCATTTCGTGACATATCTTTAGTTGAAACACCATCAATTAATATATCACCTGAATTAAGTTCATAAAATCGCATTAATAAATTTACTATTGTTGTTTTACCAGCACCAGTTGGGCCAACAATTGCCACTTTCATACCTGATTTAATTTTTGCTGAGAAATTTGGAATAATTATTTTATCATTATCATATCCAAATTTAATATTACGAAATTCAACATTCCCTTTAATATGATTAATATCAAGAAGAGGCTTTTTATTACTTTCATCAATTTGTTCAACTTCATTTAATAAACCAAAAACTCTTTCAGCACTAGCAGTAGCCATTTGTAAAGAATTAACTGCTTGAGCAATTTGTGTCAATGGACTTTGAAATAAATTAACATAAATTAAAAAAGCGCTTATTGTTCCAAATGTGAAACCAGCAACATTATTTGCTAATAATAAACCACCAACTAAACAAATTGCAGCATATGAAAAATATGATAAAAAGCCCATTAAAGGTTGCATCATTCCACCAGCAATTTGTGCTTTAAACATGGTTTGATGAAGTTTTTCATTACAGTTTGAAAAAACTTCTTTTTTAGAATTTTCAGCATTAAATGCTTTAATAACTAGATGACCTGTATAGTTTTCTTCAATAATACCATTTAATTCACCTACTTCTTTTTGCCTTCTAACAAATAAAGGCATAGCTATTTTCATGATAAATAATAAAATTATGATAACTAATGGTATGGCAGCTAAGGCTGCTAAGGCCATTTGCCAACTTGTAGCGAACATTGCAATTAACACACCAATTAACATTAATATTGAATGAAATAACATTGTAATTGATTGTTGCATTGATTGAGCAATTTGATCTACATCATTAGTAATTATTGAAAGTGTGTCACCATAAGTGTGAGAATCAAAATATTTTAATTCCATTTTATTTATTTTAAGGGTAATATCATTTCTAACATCTTTACAATATTTTTGGGTTAAGGTATTCATGATAAATCCAGAAACAAATGATAAAATTGCGTTTGATAAATAAAAAGTAATCAATGTAATTCCAATGCTAGTAATTTTTGACATATCTATGCTTTTTGAAACAGCACCATTAGTTATTTCATCTGTTAAATCTTTAAGAAATTGCGGGGCAATTATTGAAATAACTACTGAAATGGCAATGCAAATAAAAGAAATCAAAATATTTATATAATATTTTTTAAAAGATTTAATAAGAATTAGAATGTTCTTTTTAAAGTCAACTTTTTGATGTGGAAAAGAATTTTTGTTTTTGAAATTCATCATTGGCATAAACCTAATTCCTCCTTTGAAAGTTGTGACAAGGCGATTTCTAAATATAATTTGCAATTTTTTAATAATTCTTTATGAGTTCCGATTCCAACTATTTTTCCACCATCAACAACAACTATTTTGTCAGCATCCATAATAGTACCAATTCGTTGAGCAACAATTATTTTTGTAGCATCATCTTGCATATTTTTTAAATTATCTCGAACTTGTTTATCTGTTTTGTAATCTAATGCTGAAAAAGAATCATCAAATATATAAAATTCAGGATGCATAGCAATGGCTCTGGCAATACATAATCGCTGTCTTTGACCACCAGAAACATTTTTACCACCTTGTGAAATCATAAAATCATATTGATTTTCTTTTTCATTAATAAATTCATCGGCTTTAGCAATTGTGCATGCCTCTTTAATGTTATCAAAACTCATAGTTGGATTACCTAAAGCTATATTTTCTTTTATAGTTCCTTTGAATAAAAATCCTTTTTGTGGTACTAATCCTATAAGTGAATGAAGTGTTTTTAATGAAATATTTTTAACATTTACTCCATCAATTAAAATTTCACCATCAGTTACTTCATAAAATCGCATCATAAGATTGACAATTGTTGTTTTACCACTTCCTGTTGCACCAATAAAGGCTAATGTTTCACCTTTATTTATGCTAAAGTTTAAATTAGTTAAAGCATTTTCATCGCCATCTTCATATTTAAAAGATACATTTTTAAATTCTAAAGTTCCTTGATTTAATAAAGAGGCTTCTTCGCTTGGATCACTAATTGAAGCATTTGTATCTAATACTTCATTAATACGATTTGCACATACAGAAGCTCTAGGCCACATAATAAACATCATCATTAATGTCATGAATGCCATAATTATTTGACTAGATAATGTAGAAAATGATGTTATTGTAGCATAGTCAATTGTCCCTTTATTAATTAAAGATGCACCAATCCAATAAATAGCTAAAGAAATTCCATTCATAATAATCATCATTCCAGGGTTCATTAAAGACATAACTCTTCCTGTAAAGATTTGTGTTTTTGTTAAATTATCATTAGCAGTAGCAAACTTATTTTCTTGATAATTTTCAGCATTAAAGGCTCTTATAACACGAATACCTGTTAGATTTTCACGAGAAATACAATTTATTTTATCAATTAATTTTTGAACAATTTTAAATTTTGGCAAAACTACTACCATCATTGTAATAATAAATATTAGCAAAGCAATTATAGCTATTGCTGTTGCTATAGTTAACTCAGTGCTACTAGCACGTATTTTTATTATGGCCCAAATAGCTGTAACAGGGGCAGTAAATACCATTCGCATCATAATAACGTTAGTCATTTGAACATTTTGAATATCATTTGTTGTTCTTGTAATTAAACTAGATGTTGCAAATTTATTCATTTCATTATTAGAATATGTATCAACTTTAGAATATAATTTTTTTCTAATAGTTGTTGATAAATCAGCAGATATGTAACTTGCTAAAATAGCAATAATTAATTGAGTCAAAACAACTAAAGCGGCAAACCCTAGCATAATACCAGCGTTTTTCCAAATGTCAGATGTTGAAGCTGTGGCAATAGATTTTAATGTTGGAAGTAGGTTTTCTGGCAATGTTGAGCCATAGTTATTAATAAATCCATCCCAACCTAAATTTTTAATCAATTCTACAATATTTTCATTTCCTAAATTTAATAATTCAGGATTATTATGATAATTAACATATGTAATGGAAGTAATTATATTTTTAATATAATCAATAATTGACATTGTAAACCAAACTTGTAATATGGTTAAAGCAATAATGATGATTAATGCTATCCAATCTTTGACCTTTAAATTTTTATATAATTTAAACATTAATATCACCACTTTCTTTAATAATTTTTGCAGCACTGAAATTTATTTTTTTAGAAATTTCAACATATTGTTTGAAATCTTCAATTCCAATATCATCTACTATTTTTTGTAAAAAATTTAACAAATGTTTTTTCATTTCAATAGCTTTTTGAATTCCTAAATTAGTTAGTTTGATTTCTGTTTTTCTAGCATCTTCTTTTGATTGTAGACGCACAACCAATCCTAATTTTTCTAATTTATTAATTGTTGCTGCAATTCTTGCCGTGGAAACACAACTGATTTTAGCTAAGTCACCAGCATAAACTTTTTTGTCTTTACTTATGTATAGACAACCAATAATAAATTTAAGACCTTGTTTATCTTTTTTAATATGATTCATAAAGGCAAAAGAATTAGCTTCACATAATTGTTTTAAATATATTTCAATATTTTCCATAAAATCACATCCTTTAATATCTAACACTATTAGATATTTTACATACTACTATATATACTATGCACAAGACTGTCAAGATATTTTACTAATAGTGTTAGTATTTTAAAAAATATAAAAATTATATTTTCCATTTTCATGTTAAATATGTTAAAATGTTCTAGGTACTAATTTGGTATCATTTATATAATAAATAGGAGGAAATAATAAAATTATGGATTCAAACGTTTTTAGTAATCCACTATTTTATCTATTTATTATTGTTGGTTTGGCTGTTGGAGCCGTAGTGGGATGGTTTTTAACTTATAAACTTGTCCCAAATAATGCTAAGAAAAAAGCAGAAAATATTATTAAAGATGCAGAAGTAAAAGGAAGTCAAATTATAAAAACTGCTCAAATTGATGGACGATCTGCTGCTTTGGAATTAAAAGTCGCTGCTGAAAAAGAAGCTAAAGAAAGAAAAGATGAAGTTCTAGAAATTGAAAAGAAACTTGTTAACCGTGAACAGCAAATTGATGTTCGTGAAATGACACTTTCACAAAAAGAAGAACAACTAAAAGAAAGAAATCAACAATTAGATAATAAAAATAGTGAATTAGATAAAAAACAAGAAGTTTTACAAGAAAAAATAGATTCAATTATTGTTGAATTACAAAATGTTGCAAAAATGTCAATTGAAGATGCTAAGAAAGAATTATTTAGAAGAGTTGAAGAAAAAATTGATCATGAATTAGCAGCATTTATTAAAGAAAAAACTGAAGAAGCTGAAGAAAAAGCTCAAGAAAGTGCTAAAGAAATATTGGGACTTGCTATTGATAAATATTCTCAAGAAGTTACTTCAGAAAGAACAGTTGCAGTCGTTGCTTTACCATCTGATGAAATGAAAGGCCGTATTATTGGCCGTGAAGGACGTAATATAAAAACAATAGAACAATTGACTGGTGTTGATTTAATTATTGATGATACTCCTGAAGTTATTACTGTTTCATGTTTTGATCCTATTAGACGTGAAATTGCTAGAAGATCACTTGAAGCTTTAATTAAAGATGGCCGTATTCAACCTGGAAAAATAGAAGAAATTATTGAAAAATCTAAACAAGAAGTTAAAGAAATTACCAAAAAAGCTGGAGAAGAAGCTTTATTTAAACTTAATTTACCTAAAATGAATAAAGAATTAGTTGAATTAATTGGTAGATTAAAATTTAGAACAAGTTATGGTCAAAATGCTTTAACACATTCAATTGAAGTAGCTCATTTGTGTGGAGTTATGGCTGCTGAACTTAAACTTGATCAACAACTTGCTAAACGTGCTGGTCTTTTACATGATATCGGAAAAGCTCTAGATTTTGAAATGGAAGGATCTCATGTTGAACTTGGTGTTCGTTATGCTAAAAAATTTAATGAAAATGAAGTAGTTATTAATGCAATTGAATCACATCATGGTGATGTTCCTGCTAAATTTATCATTTCTAATTTGGTTTCAGCTGCTGATACTTTATCTGCTGCAAGACCTGGCGCTAGAAGTGAAACTTTAGATACTTATATTAAAAGAATTGAACAACTTGAAACTATTTCTAAAGGATTTGATGGCGTTTCTACTGCATATGCTATTCAAGCTGGAAGAGAAGTAAGAGTTATGGTTGTTCCAGAAAAAATTGATGATGTTCAAGCATTTAAAATTGCACATGATATCAAAAATAAAATTGAAACTGAATTAACATATCCAGGCCAAATAAAAGTAACAGTTATTAGAGAAACAAGGGCTAGTGAAATTGCAAAATAAAGTTAAAATTTTAGTTGTAGGTGATATTGTTGGTAAAGGCGCTAGAAACGCCTTTATTAATTATTTACCTAAATTAAAAGAAAAATATGATTATGATTTAATTGCAATAAATGCTGAAAATACGACGCATGGTAAAGGATTAAATTATAAACATTACAAATTGTATCATGAACATCATATTGATGTGTTGACAATGGGTAATCACCTTCTTGACAATGTAGAAATATATGATTATATTGATAAAATTGATAATATTGTCGTTCCTGGAAATGTAGAATATAATGATCAAATATTTAATAATCATAAGAAGTTTTCAATTATATTTGAAAATAAAGAAATTATATTTTTAAATTTATTATCAGTATCTGCAGGTCAGAAATTTTTAGAAAATATAAATGAACCTTTGTCTTATTTTGATAATATTTATAATTTGAATCACAATGCAATTTATATAATTGATTATCATGCTGAATATACTCTTGAAAAAAATTTATTAGCATATTATGTTGATAATAGAGCTTCACTTGTATATGGTACACACACCCATGTTCAAACATCTGATGAAAGAATTTTACCAAATGGAACGGGCTTTATAAGTGATGTTGGCATGTGTGGAGCTGTTGATTCTATTATTGGTTATGACTATCAAAGTTATATCAATAAATTTAAAAATGGTGGTGCTAGTGAAATAGCAAAAAAAGGTCCATATATGATTAATGCTTTATATGCTGAAATATCTTTAGAAAATAAAAAAGTTATTAAATTAGAAAGAATAAATCAAAAATTGTAATATTTAAATAAGCCTTTTCATAGTCTTTACTATGGAGGCTTTTTATTATGATAGATTTATTAAAAGTAAGAACTAATTCAAATCCTAATGCTGTTGCAGGTGCTATAGCAAATATTTTAAAGACACAACAAGAATTGAAAGTCCAGGCCATTGGCGCAGGAAGTATTAATCAAGCAGTCAAAGCCTTAGCTATTGCTAGAGGATATCTAGTTTTATCTGGAAATGATTTAAACTGTGTACCAATTTTTGCTGAAGTAACAATTGAAAATCAAAGTAAAACAGCAATTTGTTTCATAGTTAAAATGATTTAATAAGAAATCCGCAAGGATTTTTTTAATTTTATAGGGAAAATTTCAAAAAAAATTGATTAATAATAGTAGAGGAGTATAAAATCAACCAAAGCTTTTAATTATTTATAATTAAATTATTGTTTACTTCTTTGAATAATTTTGTTATAATTACGCCTGTAAATCTCTGCTATAGTTTGCACTATAGCCAAAGACCAGAGGGAGGTGTAAGAATGAAAAAATACGAAATTATGTACATTCTTAACGCTAATTTAACTGATGAAGAAAGAGTTACAATCCAAGAAAAACTTCATAATTGTTTATTAAACAACAAAGACAAAATTGAAGTTAATGAAAAGGATTGGGGCGTCAGAGAATTAGCTTATCCAATTAATTTCAATACAAAAGGTTACTATGTTGTTGTAACAGTTGAAGCAGAAAATGATTTGGGTATTAGAGAATTTAGACGTAATTGTAGAATTGAACCAAACGTATTAAGAGAAATGGTTGTCAGTTTATAATCCCTAAAGGAGGTTAAAATAATGTCAATCAATAGAGTAGTATTAACTGGTAGAATTACTAAAGATATCGAACTTAGAGCAACTCAATCTGATAATAAAGTTACATCTTTTTCAATTGCTGTTGATAGTTATTCAAAAAACCAAGAAACAAACACAACTACTACACAAACAAGTTTTATTAATTGTGTTGCTTGGAATAATCAAGCCAATTTTCTAAACGAATATTGTAAAAAGGGTTCTTTAATAGCTATTGAAGGTCGTATTCAATCAAGAAGTTATGATCGTCGTGACGGCACAAAAGCATATGTAACTGAAGTAGTAGTTGATCGTGTTGAAAATTTAACACCATCACCAAAAGAAAATGCTGATGCAAATGTTAATAATAGTCCTGTTCAACAAGAACCAAAGTTAGATTCAAGTTTTTCTATCGATGATTCAGGCAATGAAAATGATGATTCATTAGAATTACCTTATTCTGATGATGATTTGCCATTTTAAAGAAAGGATAACTAACTATGTATAAAAAACAACAAAGAAGAAAAAAAGTTTGTTATTTTACACAACATAATATTACTTACATCGATTATAAAGATGTTGAATTATTGAAAAAGTTTATTTCTGCAAACGGCAAAATAACTCCACGTCGTGTTACAGGAACATGTGCAAAATATCAAAGAATGTTGGCTGTTGCTATTAAAAGAGCACGCCAAATGGCTTTACTTCCATATGTAGGAGAATAAGTCTAAATAAGAAAAATTTTTGAGCAACGAGAGTTGCTCTTTTTTATATTTTGTGACAAAATTTTGATTTATAAATTTATGCTTTTATAATTTTTTTTGTGGCTTTATAAAAAACAGAACCTTTTTTTAATGAAATCACATCAATTTTATTAAAAAATCTTAAAATTCTTATTATTATATAATAAGAAAGATTGAAAAACATAAAAAAATAAGGTATAATTTAATCAGGTTTCAATAAGGAGAGGTTTTATGCAAAAAGTTGCTATTAACACTGAATATATTACATTAGGGCAATTTTTAAAATTCACGCACATTATTAGCAATGGTGGTGATGCAAAAATTTATTTAGCTACTACTGCTATATATGTTAATTCAATGCTTGAACAACGTCGCGGTAGAAAACTTTATGCTCATGATGTTGTTAAAGTTGCCAACAAAGAATTTGAAATTGTATCAGTAGATGAAACTAAATAAAATTTCGTTGATCAATTTTCGTAATATTAAAAAATTGAACTTAGTTGTTGATAATAATTTAACAATTTTATATGGTGAAAATGGCCAAGGCAAAACAAATATTGTTGAAGCTATATATTTATTAGCTAATGCAAATTCATTTAGAACCTCTTATTATAAAGAAATGAT
Source organism: uncultured Bacilli bacterium (assembly GCA_947626825.1). GTDB lineage: Bacteria > Bacillota_I > Bacilli_A > RFN20 > CAG-631 > CAKPXW01. The sequence continues at coordinate 86,115 of CANQTM010000002.1, forward strand.
TGCTAATGATGCAAATGATGCAATAGTATCTGGAGAAATTATTAGTAATCAAAGAACAAAAAATTACAAAATAATTTTAAGAAAAGATGGCAAACAGGCTTTTATTAATGACAATATCGTCACTAAATTTAGTGAATATATTCTTGAATGTAGTGTTGTTTGTTTTGCGCATAGTGATGTAATGCTATTTAGTGATTCTCCAAGCATTAGAAGAAATTTTCTTGATAAGGAGCTTACATCTTTATATCCGTTATACATAAAACATTTAATTTCTTTTAAAAATGTTTTAGAACAAAGAAACGATCTTTTAAAAAAACCTAAGTTAGATGAAAAATTATTAGAAGTTCTTGATGCTAAATTAATTGAATTATCATTTCATATTTCAAATAAAAGGAAATGGTTAATTAATAAAGTTGAAGAATATGCTTCGGTAATTTATCAAAAATTAACAAATTATCAAAACCAAAAGATCAAAATAGTTTATAAAACATTTCTTGAAGAAGAAGATATCAATATTTATTTTGAAAAAGCTATCAAAATTTATGCTAATAATTTAGAAAAAGATAAAGAAAAGATGTGGACTAATGTTGGAATTCATAAAGATGATTTTAAAGTATATTTAAATAATTTAGAGATTGATATGTATGCTTCTCAAGGACAACAAAGATTAATGTCATTAAGTATGAAATTAGCTGTTGCTGAACTTATAAAAAATGTTAATAATGAAGAACCTATAATTATCTTAGATGATGCATTTAGTGAATTAGATGATCAAAAAAAAGAAAGTTTGTTAAATTATATTTATGATAAGCAACAAGTGTTTATAACTTGCACAAACTATAAAAATATCATTAAAAATGTAACAGATAAACTAATTACATTATTACATATACAAAACGGGGGAGTATTAGAAAGGAGTACTTTGCAAGATGGAAGAAAATGAAGAATTAAAAAACAAAGGTCATTATAATGAAAGTGACATACAAGTTTTAGAAGGACTTGAAGCAGTAAGAAAAAGACCTGGTATGTATATTGGAACGACTTCAAGTTCTGGTTTACATCATTTAGTTTGGGAAATTATTGATAATTCCATTGATGAAGCTTTAGCAGGTTATGGTAAAGAAATTAATTTATCAATTTTGCCTAATAATATTATTGAGGTTATTGACCATGGTCGTGGTATACCTGTTGGAATTCATCCTAAGACACAAGTTTCTACAGTAGAAACAATTTATACAGTATTACATGCTGGTGGTAAATTTGGGGGCGAAGGGGGCTATAAAGTTTCTGGAGGCTTACATGGTGTTGGTGCTAGTGTTGTTAATGCTTTGTCTGAATGGCTTGAAGTTTGGGTTAAACGTGATGGCAATGTTCATTATATGAAATTCGCTAATGGAGGTCATCCAGTAGCTCCTTTGAAGATTATAGACCATTGTGAACCAAATGATACAGGAACAATTGTTAGATTCAAAGCTGATCCTACAATATTTGAAGAAACACAAGTTTATGACTATAACATTTTAAAAGAAAGAATGAGAGAACTTGCTTTTTTAAATGATGGCATTAAAATGACTGTTGCAGATAAAAGAGAATTAAATGAAGATGGATCTCCAATTTGCTATGATGAATTTGAATATGAAATTGGACTTGAAGATTTCATTAAATATATAAATGCAAACAAAACTCCTATACATCCAACAATTATCCATTTGAAACAAAAATGTGAAAATATTGAAATTCATGGTAAACTTGATACAATGTGGCTTGAATGTGTTATTCAATATAATGAAGGCTTTCAATCTAATGTTTATTCATTTTGTAATAACATCAATACACATGATGGTGGTACTCATGAAGATGGCTTTAGATTAGCCTTAGGACGTATTTTAAGAAAATATATTAGTGATAATAAATATGATAAAGATATTAAAGAGGGCGAAGAAGGCTTTACTCAATCTGATTTTGAAGAAGGCATGACTGCTATTATATCAATTAAACATCCAGATCCTCAATATGAAGGCCAAACAAAGGGACGTTTAGGTAATTTTGAAGTAAGAAAAGTTGCAAGTGATGTTTTTGGAGAACAACTTCAAAGATTTTTACTTGAACATCCAGATGAAGCTAAAAAGATTGTTGAAAAGGCTATTTTAGCAAGAAATGCAAGACTTGCTGCAAAAAGAGCAAGAGAAACAGTAAGAAGAAAAGGTGCCTTAGAATTTTCAACATTGCCTGGTAAATTAGCAGATTGTTCTTCAAAAGATGCATCTTTATGTGAAATGTTCATTGTCGAAGGTGATTCAGCTGGAGGCAGTGCAAAACAAGGAAGAGTGAGAGAATATCAAGCTATCTTACCTTTAAGAGGAAAAATTTTAAATGTAGAAAAAGCAAATCCTCATAGAGTATTTGAAAATGCTGAAATAGGTACTATCATTACAGCACTTGGTACAGGAATTCATGATGAATTTAATATTGAAAAGTTACGTTACCATAAAATTATTATTATGACCGATGCTGATGTTGATGGTTCACATATTCAAGTATTATTACTTACATTCTTTTATAGATTTATGCCTGAACTTATTAAGCATGGACATGTTTATATTGCAAAACCACCACTATATAAAGTTCAATGGGGTAAAAATGTAGAATATGCCTATAATGATGCTGAACTTGAACAAATCCGTAAAAAAGTGGTTGGCAAGCCAAGCATTCAAAGATATAAAGGTTTAGGTGAAATGGATTATTCTCAACTTGGTGAAACAACAATGGATCCAAAAAGCAGAACTTTAATTAGAGTTTCTTTAGATGATGCTATGGAAGCCGATAGAGTTTTTGATATGTTAATGGGTGATAAAGTTGAACCAAGAAGAAATTATATTTTAGAAAATGCTAAATTTGTTGAAAATCTTGATATCTAGGAAAGGAATAAAGTAACATGAGCGATAAAGAAAAATTAAATGATTTTATCGAAGCTGAAAAAGTTGAAGATAATAATAGTAATATAGAAATAGCTAATCTTTCAGAAAAAGTAAAAAAGTCTTTCCTTGAATATGCTATGTCAGTTATTGTTGCAAGAGCAATTCCAGATGTCAAAGATGGTATGAAGCCAGTTCATAGAAGAATTTTATTTGGTATGAGCGAAGCAGGTATGTATTCAACAACACCACACAAAAAATCTGCACGTATTGTTGGTGATGTCATGGGTAAATATCACCCTCATGGAGATTCATCAATATATGAAGCAATGGTTCGTTTAGCACAAGGATTTTCTACTCGATATCCTTTAGTTGATGGACATGGAAACTTTGGTTCAATTGATGGTGATGGTGCTGCTGCAATGCGTTATACCGAAGCACGTATGTCAAAAATAGCCATGGAAATGGTTAGAGATATTCATAAAAATACAGTTGATTTTGTTCCAAATTATGATGGTGAAGATGAAGAACCAGTAGCATTGCCATCTAGATTTCCAAATATTTTAGTTAATGGTGCCACAGGAATTGCTGTAGGTATGGCTACTAATATTCCACCTCACAATTTAGGTGAAGCTATTGATGCTACTTTAGCTGTATATGAAAATCCTGATATTTCAGTTGCTGATTTAATGAATATTATTCCAGGTCCTGATTTTCCAACAGGAGCATATATTATGGGAAAATCTGGCATTGTTAAGGCGTATGAAACAGGGCAAGGAACAATTATTATTCGTTCAAAAACTGATATAGATTATAAAGGCCCAAATGGAAAACCAAGAATTGTTATTAGTGAAATACCTTATGGTGTTAATAAAGCTAATATGATTGAAAAAATGGGAGAACTTGCTAGGGATAAAATAATTGATGGCTTAACTGATATTCGTGATGAATCAGCAGGTGAAGATATAAGAGTTGTTATTGAACTTAGAAAAGATGTTGTTCCTGAAGTTGTATTAAATCAATTGTTCAAATTAACTACTTTGCAAACATCTTACGGAATCAATTGTTTAGTTTTGGATAATGGAGAGCCAAAAGTTTATGGAATTAAATCGATTTTACAAGCTTATATGAATCACCAATTTGATGTTGTAAGTAGAAGAATTCGTTTTGATTTAGCAAAAGATGAAGAAAGAGCTCATATTTTAAAGGGCTTAATTAAAGCTTTAGCTAATATTGATGAAGTTATTGCTATAATTAAACAAACAAAAGATAATGATGATTCAACAGCTAAATTAATGGAAAAATTTGAAATGTCTGAAAAGCAAGCAAAGGCAGTTTTAGCAATGACACTTTCTAAATTAAATTCATTAGAAACTGAAAAAATTGAAACTGAACATCATGATCTTGAAGAAGAAATTGCTTATTTTAATAGAGTTTTAAATGATAAAAATGAAATTTATAAAATTATTAAATCAGAAATGTTAGAAATAAAAGAAAAATATGCTGACAAACGTCGTTCTGAAATTTTAGGTGGAGAATTTAATATCGATGATGAAGATTTAATTCCACAAGAAGATATTATTATTACTCTAACAGTTAATGGGTATATAAAACGTGTTCCTTCTGATACATATCATACACAAAAACGTGGTGGTAAAGGAATGCGTGGTATGACAACTAATGATGATGATATTGTTGATAAAATTGTTGTTGCTAATACCCATGAAGATATTTTATTCTTTACAAATTATGGTAAAGTTTATCGAATAAGAGGACATCAAATTCCAGAATATTCAAGAACATCAAAAGGTATTCCAGCTATTAATTTGTTAAAGATGGATAATCAAGAAAAAATACGTTCAATTATTTCTATCGATAATAAATCAAATGAATTAACAGATGAACATAGTTTAGTTTTTGTTACAAAAAAAGGCGTTACAAAAAGAGTTTATTTATCTGAATTTGTTAGAATTAATCAAAATGGAAAAATTGCCATTAATCTTCGTGAAGATGATGAATTAATTGATGTAAAATTAACAGATGGAAGTGCTGAAATATTTATTGCATCATCAAATGGTAAAGTTGTTAGATTTAATGAAAGTGAAATTCGTTGTATGGGTCGAACAGCTTCAGGAGTTAGAGGCATTAATGTTGGCTCTGGCGAAGTTGTCGGTGTTGCTACATCACTTGAAGGACAATATATCTTAGTAATTTCAGAATATGGATATGGTAAAAAATCTAAAATGGAAGATTATCGTCTAACTAAACGTGGTGGTCAAGGTGTTTTAACTATCAAAACAACTGATAAAAACGGTAAATTGGCTAAAATTGTTGCTGTTAATGGTGATGAAGATGTTTTAGTTGTTACAAATTTAGGAATTATTATTAGAACATCATTAAAGCAAGTTAATGTTTCTGGTCGTAATACTTTAGGAGTTAGAATTATTAAATTATCTAATGACCAAAAAGTGTCTTCTTTATGCGTAACTGAAGCATATGATGAAGAAAGCAATGAAGTTATAAATGGAAATTTAGATAATAATGAAACCGAACAAAAAAATGTCGATGAAAATGATATTATTGAAAATTCAGAAACTAATGAAACTCTTGATGAACAAATAGAAAATGATAATAATGATGTTGAAGAATAGAGGCCAAAATTATGATTGATATTGCTATTTTAAGGAATAATCCTGAAGCTGTTAAAGAAAACATGATAAAAAAATATCAACAAAACAAACTTCATTTAGTTGATGAAATTTTAGATGTTGATAAAAAATGTCGAGAATATGTTACTAAAGGCAGCGAATTACGTGGTAAGAAAAATGAACTTAGTAAACAAATTGGAATTTATTTTAAAAATAAAGAAATAGAAAAAGCTAATGAAACAAAAAAATTAATTGCCAATATCGATGAACAATTAAAAGATTTAGAAGTTCAAGAAGAACAATTAATCAAACAAAGAACTTCATTGATGATGAAAATTCCTAATTTCATAGATCCTGAAGTTCCAATTGGTCCAGATGATACACATAATGTAGAACTTCAAAAGTTTGGTGAGCCAGCATTAAAAGATTTTGAAATTCCATATCATACAGATATTATGGAAAGCTTTTCAGGAATTGATATTGATGCTGCAAGACGTGTATCAGGTAATGGTTTTTATTATTTAACTGGTGATATTGCTAGATTACATTCAGCTGTTTTAACTTATGCTCGTGATTTTATGATTGATCGTGGTTTTACATATGTTTTACCACCATTTATGATTAGAAGTAGTGTAGTAACTGGCGTTATGTCATTTGAAGAAATGGACGCAATGATGTATAAAATTGAAGGGGAAGATCTTTATTTAATTGGTACTTCAGAACATTCAATGATTGGACGTTTTATTGATCAAATTATTGATGAAAAAAATTTACCATATGTTTTAACATCATATTCTCCATGTTTTAGAAAAGAAAAAGGAGCTCATGGTTTAGAAGAAAGAGGAGTATATCGTATTCATCAATTTGAAAAACAAGAAATGATAATAGTATGTAAGCCTGAAGAATCTAGAGATTGGTTTGTAAAATTATATACTAATACTGTTGATTTGTTCCGTTCAATGGATATTCCAGTAAGAACATTGGAATGTTGTTCAGGTGATTTGGCAGATTTAAAATGTCGTTCAATAGATGTAGAAGCATGGTCACCACGTCAACAAAAATATTTTGAAGTTGGTTCTTGTTCAAATTTAACTGATGCCCAAGCACGAAGATTAAGTATTCGTGTTAAAGGAGAAGATGGTAATAAATATTTACCACATACTTTAAACAATACTGTAGTTGCTTCACCAAGAATGTTAATTGCTTTACTTGAAAATAATTTGAATGCTGATGGTTCGGTAAATATACCAAAAGTTTTACAACCATATATGGGTGGTAAAACAAAATTAGTTCCAAATAAAAAATAAAAGCACTTAAAATGTGCTTTTTGTCATGTTATGGGATATAAAATAGGAAATATTCAAATAGATAATATTTTAAGTTTAGCGCCAATGGCTGGAGTTACTAATATTGCTTATCGTAAAATGTGTAAAAAATATGGAGCAGGAGTTGTAACAACAGAAATGATTTCTGACAAAGGTATTTTTTATAATGATAAAAAAACTAAAATGTTAGGAATGATAGATGATTTTGAACATCCTGTAGGCATACAAATTTTTGGCGGTGATTTAGAAACATTAATTTTTGCTGCCAAATGGGTTGATGAAGAAACAAATGCTGATTTTATTGATATAAATATGGGTTGTCCTGTTTTAAAAGTCTTAAAAAGTAATGCTGGCAGCAAATACTTACTTGATGTTGATAGAATTTATAAAACAGTTGATTCTATTGTCAAAAATGTAAAAAAGCCTGTTACTGTAAAGATTAGAATAGGATATGATCATAATTCAATAAATGCTATAGAAGTATGTAATGCCATCATTAAAGCTAACGCAAGTGCTATTGCGATTCATGGTCGAACAAAAAGTGATTTGTATTCAGGCGAAGTTAATTATCAAATAATTAAAGAAATTAAAGAGCAACATCCAAATTTTCCAATAATTGCAAATGGAAATATTGATTCTCCTCAAAAGGCAAAACAAGTATTAGATTATACAAAATGCGATGGCCTTATGATTGGCCGTGCTTCATATGGTAATCCATTTATTTTTAAACAAATTAATCATTATTTAAAATATAATGAACTTTTAGATGACTTGAAAATTGCTGATAGAATCAATATTTTACTTGATTATGCTAAAGATTTGATTTTTTATAAAGGTGAATTGATGGCAATGAAAGAATTACGAGGTCAGGCTGGTTGGTTTATTAAAAATTGTCCAAATAGTTCTAAAATAAGGGCACAACTTTCAAGTATTAACACCTTTGATGATTTAAAAAATATCTTAAATTTAACAATTTTTGAAAATTAAAATACTAAAAGAACTTTATGTTCTTTTTATTTTTTTTTAGGACAAAAAAACAATAATTTTTGAAAAATATTTATATTTTAAAATTAATACTATGTATTAAGCGCTTACATATGTTATAATTACAGCGATATAAAATTTCATATATTTTAGGAGGAAATTTATGCAAAAGAAAAATTATTTGCTATTATGTGTTTTACTTTCAACTGCATTAATAAGTTGTGGTACAACAAATAATAGTGAGGCAAGTAGTAATCCTAGTGAACAAACTACTAGTTCTGATGTTTCAACAAGTACCCCAAGCGAATCTAGTACCACTAGTGATTCTAGTGTTCCAAGCAGTACAAGCACACCTACTAGTAGCAGCACTTCAAGTGCTTCAACAAATTCTTCGAGCAGTTATGTGGTTGATGAATCAGTTGATTTTAGTAAAATGCTTTCTGATACTATTGATTTAGAAAGGACAAGTTCTTTACCTGCTTATACTCCACAAACATTTGATGTATCAACTTATACAACAAGCAAAACTAACTTGAGTGATGGTGTTGATTTAATAAAAGTTGATTATAGTTTAAAAAATGGTAATAAAATTTGGCCAAAAGTTATTGAAGTTGATTTAAGTAAAGCAAATATTGTTGCTGGAAGTAATGATAATACTACAGATCAAAATCTTTATAAAACTAGAACACTTCCAATTACTCAAGCTACTGCTTGGGAAAGAGACAATCAAGGTAAACAATTTATTGCTGTTACAAATGCTGATTTTTTTGGCTCAACAGTTGTAAATGCTTTTGCAAAAGATAATGTTGTTTTAAAAGCTTCACATAATTTTCAAAAAAATAGTGATGGTGCTCTTGAAGATGTACCTAAATCAAAGCCAATGCTATTTGGAGTATCAAGTGCTGGTGCAAAAATTGCTCCAATTACAAATGAAAGCGATTATGAGACTAATTTGCAAGGCTATATAATGCAAGGCTCTATTATTGCATTTAATCATGAAGGGGTTGCTCAATTAAAAACTTCATTTCCACAAGAAAATGGAGTTATAAAACAAGGAATGAGTGTTTTAACTTCAAAAAAATCTTTTAATATTCAATCTCAAAATAAAGTTTATTTATTTAAAAAGATTCAAAAAGATCAAACACCTGATGGTGATGTTAGAGGTTGTATTATTGAAGATGTTAGTGGCGTTTCAAAAGTAACTATTTCTGATGATGATTTTGGATATATAGTTGTTGGTTATAAAACTAAATTTGAATATAATGTTGGCGATTATTTTATGGCTTCAAAAAATATAATTGGAAGTCAAGATGGCAAATGGCTTGGATTTAATACAATTTTAGGTTGTCGTCAATCTTTAGTTGAAAATGGAACTATTCCTGCAACTGTTGCTAAAGAAGATTCAAATGGCGCACAATCAAGAGTTCCAAGAACAGCTGTTGGTATTAAACCTGATGGTAAAGTTGTTATTGTTTCCATTGAAGATATACATTATGGTTCAAAAAATTGGCAAGCAACATGCAGTGGTTTAACTTTACCTCAATTAGCAGATTTTATGAGATATTATGGTTGTTATGTAGCTGCAAATTTTGATGGTGGTGGTTCATCACAATTAATAACTAAAGCAAAAGGTGGAGAAGCAACTGTACAAACAAGATCTTCTGATACAGGAAGTGATAAAGTTAATTCTTCAAGAACTGTTATAAATACAATTATTGTAACAACAAAATAATAGATTTAAGAAAGAGGTTTTATTATATGAAAAATGCCAAAAAAATACTGCTTTCATTTGGCATGATTGCATTAACTACCAGTTGTGGAATGAAATTAGATTCAAAATCTATTGATCCCAAAGATTTGGCAGCTAGTGTAACTAGATTAAATGAAAGAGATGAAGATTCGTCAAGAGTTTATTATAACTATATTGACAATGTAAACGAAAAATATGGAGATAATTATTTAAATTCAAATGCCAAACAAATATTATATCCAGAAGGCAATGATGGTACATTAGATAATGAAAATCTAGTCGATATTGATAAGATGGATAAAAAACCTGACTATGCAAGAGTAATTGTTTCTAATACTAGTAGAACATATACTTTTAATAACTTTAATGCATCGTTACATGGGCGTTATCGTTTATACCTTGAATATTTTATTCCTTCAAATTTTGCCTCATCTGCTTTAATAAGTGTCAATATTAATAATACTGTTCCATTTTTAGAAGCTGAAGCAATTACATTGCCTCTTTTATATCAAGATGATGTAAGTTATGATGAAAATGGAAAAAAGAATTTTGATAGTTATACTACTAAATATGGTGATCAAATGACACCAACACAAAAAAGAGTTTTAAGATGGCAAACAGAAGGCCTTTATGAAAGTAAATATTCAACAACTGAACCATTAGTTTTTGATATCGATAGTTCAAGTAATCCACAAATTACTATTACAAATCTTTCAAGTGACTATTTCTACATTGGCTCGCTAACTTTACAGCCTGTTGAAAAAGCTAAAACATATAATCAATATTTAGAAGAACATATATCTACAAGTCAAGGACTTGATAATATTGAATTAAATGCAATTGATTATGATTATAAAAATACTAATGATGCTACAGTTACTAATGAACAATCTCCTGCTGTAACTCCTTATGAAAATGATAGAAAATTATTGAATGTTACTTCTGGTTGGGATCAATCAGGTCAAGCAATTACTTGGAGTTTCAATGTTGAATCAGCTGGATTTTATCCTATTGTTGTTCATTATTATAATGGTAATGATAATTTCCCATTATTTAGAAAAATACAAATTAATGGTGAAGTACCATTTTATGAAGTTGAAAATTATTCTTTCCCTACAACTTCATCACATTATGAAAACGAAACATTATCAGATAGTAATGGCAATCCATATTATTTCTATTTAAAACAAGGTGCTAATACAATCACTTTAACATCTACAATGGAACCTCTTTTAGAAGTTTATACAAATTTAATGGCAGTTTATGATGATATCAATCAATTTTCAATTGATATTAGAAAAGTTACTGGTGCAGTAATTGATGCTAATAAAGATTATAAAATAACAAAATATTTCACTGAAACATTACCAGTTTTAAAAGCTTATAAAAATATTATTTTAGATTCTTATGATAAACTTCGTAATTTTGTTGGAAATAATAAATCTTCAAGTTCTTTAACATATTTCCAAAGAATGATTGAATTAGTTGATGAATTAATTGAAGAACCAGATGATTTACCTTTAAAACTTAGTAAATTCTCATCTGGTGATAACTGTCTTGCAAAACTTGTTGCAGATACAGCAAATACATTGCAATCTACAAATATGGTTTTGGATACTATATATGTTACTAATGATCAATCAAAAATTAGGCCAAGCAATGCATCTTGGTTTTCATCATTTTATTCATCACTTGTAACATTAGGACAAACATTTACTTCAGATAAATATAAAACAATATTAAATGATGGCGAATTAAATATTTGGTCATCACGATCACAGGCTTATAATGACATTTTACAAACATTTGCTGATAACGAATTCACACCAAATACAAAATGTGCTGAATTTCCAAATGGTATAAAAGTAAATATTAGACAAATGCCTAGTGAAGATAATTTGATTTATGCTTATGCTGCTGATACAGTACCTGATTTAGTTTTAGGTATCAATTCAGGAAGAGCATTTGAATTTGCTTTACGTGGTGATGCAGCATTCCCACTTAGTGATTTTGATTCTTCATGGAAATATGTTAATAACCATTGGGGCTTTACTCCATATTTTTGGGATGTTGTTTCAAATATGCCACATGGACAATTAATGTCAATGTTATATAATGATAAATTTTATTCAGTTCCAGAAACAACAAGTGTGCAATTAATGTTTTCACGTGATGATATTATGGATGTTGCTGGTGATAATAGACAACCATTACCAATTCCAAATACTTGGAATGAATTGATTGGAGAATTATATAAGATTCAATCACAAGGTATGAATTTCTATTATCCAACTAGTGCTTCAGGTTCTTTAAAAGGACTTGCTTCAACAGCTCAATTCATTTTACAAAATAATGGTTCTATTCTTTCTTCAAATGCTTATACAACTGATTTAAGAGCTGATGCAACATATGAAGGAATTAAATTATTAACTGATTTATATACAATTTATGCTTTACCTACTGAAGTTGCATCTTTCTATAATCATTTTAGATATGGTACTTATCCATTAGGAATTGGCGATTTAGGTATGTATTTACAACTTAAATATGTAGCTCCTGAATTATTAGGAAAATGGTCAGTTCATCAAATACCTGGCCTTGAACAAAATCCAATTAATACCGATCCTGATCATCCTATTTATAAAGATTTAAATCATGATGGTGAAGGTGATCCTGTTTCAAGATGGTATATTTCTAATGGTTCTGCTGCAATGATCTTTAACAATTCAAAAATGATTGATGAAGCTTGGTTATTCTTACAATGGTGGATGACTGAAGATATTCAAGAAGCATTCACTGATGCTTTACAATCTACATTTGGTCCATCAGTAGTTTGGTTTTCTGCAAATTTAGATGCAGCTAAATCTTTACCAATTGATTCAAATGTTAGAGATGTAGTTTTAAATCAAGTACATTGGATTATTGATTTACAACAAATCCCTGGTCAATATATGTTAGAAAGAGGTTTATCAGATATTTGGAACACTGTCGTATTTGGTACATCATCTTCTGGTGATATTTCAGGTAGAACTGTTGGAGAAGCAATTGATTTACAAAAAGTTTTAATGGATAGAGAAATACAAAGAAAAATGGAAGAATTTGGTTATTATGATACTAATGCTATGACTGGTACGAGAGCCTACATATTAAGGAATTTTGATTGGGTTGAGTCATGTTTTACAAATTTCAAAAAAGGTACTACTGGTGGCAATAAATCAACACCATATTGTAGCATTTAGAAAGGAGTAATTTATGGGAACAACTCGTTTAAGAATATATAAAGATGTTCGAGAAAAAAAGATTAAAATAAAAAGAAATCATAAAACCAATGGTATTAATGGTTCTCCAGTTTCAATTTTCTTATTAACTGCACCATATATTACTTTATTCTTTGTATTTATTGCTTTACCAGTATTTATTTCTGCAATTCTATCATTAACTTATTTCAATGCTATTCAATTTCCATCATTTGTTGGTTTAAGAAATTATGTTAGTATGTTCTCTGTTGACCGTGACTTTATGCAATATGTTGTTCCAGAAACATTGACATTTGCTATTATCGTTGGTCCTGGAGGTTATTTATTATCATTTATTATTGCTTGGATGTTGGCACAACTTCCAAAGACAATAAGAACAATCCTAGCTTTAATTGTTTATACCCCATCACTTGCTGGTGGTGTCTTGATTGGTGTCATTTGGAAATCATTATTCTCAGGTGACCAATGGGGATATTTAAATGCCTTCTTGATGAATTTTGGTATAATCGATGCCCCTATATTGTGGCTAACCAATCCACAATATCTATTAGGAATTACAATATTTGTTGCTTTATGGAGTTCATTTGGTATCGGCTTCTTATCAATTCTATCATCGCTTTGTAATCTTGATCCTGAATTATATGAAGCAGCTCATATTGATGGAATTAAAAATAGATTCCAAGAAACAATATATGTAACAATTCCACAAATGAGAGGCTCAATGTATTTTGCTGCAATCATGTCAATTACTAATGCGATGTCAGCTGGTACTTTAGCAATTACATTGTCAGGGTCTAACCCAACACCGCAAAAATCTGCTCAAACAATTCTAGCTCATATGAACGATTATGCATTTATTAGAAATGAATTAGGATATGCTTCTGCGATGTCTGTTGTATTATTATTATTTGTATTATTATTTTCAAAAATTGCCAATTTGTTATTTGGCAATAGAGATTAGGAGGTGGAAAAAATGGCCGCATTTCAAGTTATTCAACTTAATCCCAAAAAGTTTCAAGCCAGTCAAATTAAATTTTTGATATTTTTGCTTCCTATTTGTGCTGTAATGATTTTGCCAATTATCTATATTGTTTGTCAGGCATTTAAACCTCTTGATGAATTATTTTATTTTCCACCAAGAATATTTGTTTATAATCCTACTTTTGCAAACTTTTCTGAATTATTCCGTTTAGCAAGAATTACAGGATTACCTTGGCTTAGATATTTGTTAAACTCATTATTAATTACAATTTTATATGTTCTTTGTACTTTGTTTTTAACAGTGACTACAGGTTATGCTTTTTCTAAAAAAGAATTTAAAGTTAAAAAAATCTTTTTCACAGTTAACCAATTAGCTTTAATGTTTGTTGCAATTGCTGTACAAATTCCAACATATTTAATTGTTTCTGCTTTAGGGCTTATTGATAATTTCTTAGTCCATATCATTCCATCACTTGCAGTTCCAGTATATTTGTTTTTGATGAAACAAAATATTGATGAAGTTCCAAAAGAAATACTCGAATCTGCAAAACTCGATGGTGCAAATGATTTGCAAATTATTTTAAAATTTATTGTTCCTCTTGTTAAACCAACAATTGCTACTATTTCAATTTTGGCTTTCCAATCAATTTGGAATTCAGGAGGTGCTAGTACAATTTATTTGAATTCAGAGAATTTAAAAACGTTGCCATATTATCTTGGTTTGTTATCATCACAAGCCGGAATACAAGCAACAGGTGTATCTGCAGCAAGTTCTTTGATTTTATTCTTACCTAACTTAATAATCTTTATTGTAATGCAATCTAAGGTTATGAATACTATGGCAAGGTCAGGTATTAAATAATGAAAAAAATTAATAAGATAATAAATGTTATTTTATCACTTGTATTGATATTGGCTGCAGCAATACCATTTGCAAGTATAAGTAATGAAAAAAGTGTAGTTGCTCATGCTACAAGTGCAACAACTTACACATATTCACATAATGCTGATGATTTAGAAGTTCGAAGTCAAGATGGTTATTTACCTCAATCAACTTATGATAGAATTGGCCTTGATTCACCACAAGATATGGTTATTGATAAGGTAATTGAAAATGGTGAAGAAGTTGAATATTGTTATATTTTAAATGCATCAACAACAACACCTAAAAAACCATTTTTACTAAAATTTAGAATTGATGATTTAAATAATAGTAGTGAAAAAATTGAAAAAATAGATATTTCTGATCCTATTTTACCATATGCTAGCGATCCATCAGGTTTATGGGTTCGAACAACAACAGTTGATGGTATAACAAGAAAAGAAATGTATATTGCTGACCATTCAGCTACATTTAAAGAAACAATTCAACCAACAGATGCTGATAGAAGTTTAGGAATAACACAACCTTATACTTATCAATATAATGGTTTAATTTATCGAATTCAATTTAGTGGCACTAATTCATCTGAATTATTATTAGATAGAGATCATGTTGAATATATAACTGAACCAACAGAAGAAGTTTCAAGAAAAGATTATAGTCAATATGAATTAATTCAAGTTCCTAAAAATGATCAATCAGCTTTATCTGGACGTCAAATTATACCAACAGCTAGCAACTTCCAATCAGAATATGGTAATTTTATTAGAAGAATAGTTTGTAAAATTGGAGAAACATGTGATGATCGTATAGTTCCACTTGGACAATTCATTATGAAAACTCCATCATTTGGCCAAGAAACAACTTTCCAACCAGTAAAAATTGCTGTTGATAATGCTGGAAATATCTTTGTTGCTTCATTAGGTACATCAGCTGGTATGATTCAACTTTCTTATAAAGGCGAGTTTGTTTCATTCTTCGTTGTAAATGCTGTTGCTTATAATTTCTTATATCAAATAATTAAAAATTTTGGTACTAAAGAACAATTAGACAAATTAACTGTTGCTAAACCAGCAGCTTTCTCAAACGTATTTGTTGATAAAGACAATTTAGTATATTCACTTACAACAGAAACAACACAACCACTTGATAAATATTCAACAGGTGGCAGTTCAATTTTAGAATATAAACTTGGAACTAATGGTTTAGCGGTTGTTGATTCATATGTCACTCAAGATGGTTTAATATTCTTAGCGTCTAAAACTGGTGCTGTTGTTGTATTGGAACCATCAGGTCAATTGATTTTCTATTTTGGTACTTTTGAAAGTGGCGCTAGTACAAGTATTATTGGTTTCTTTGATAGCGTATCTTCATTAGTTATCGATAAATCTAATAATGTTTGGTTAGTTGATGAAAAAGCAAATTATTTACAAACATTTGCACCGACTGAATATACAAAGAATATCTTTAATGCAATTATTTCATTCAATAATCATGATTATGAAACAAGTAGAAAATCATGGGAAGAAGTTTTAAAATATGATTCATTATCAGTATTAGGTAATAATGGTTTAGGTAAAGCTTTCTATTATGATTTAGATTTTGAATCATCACTAGAATATTTTACTAAATCTAAAAATAGAACTCTATACTCTAATGTATTCTGGGAATTAAGAAATGATTTCTTACAACAAAACTTAGCTATAATCTTTGTTATTGCTGTTGCTGCAATCGGATTAATTGTCTTATTAGTTTATCTATATAAACATAATAAACATTTTGGTAAGATACGAACTGGTGTAGGCAAAGTTAAAGCAACAAGAATCTTTAAAGACTTAACAGTAGGCTTTAGATTAATAGTTAAACCAAATGATACATTCTATGAATTAAAAGTTCATAAACGTGGTTCAATATTTGGTGCAACAGTTTATTATATATTAGCTTTGATTGCCTTTGTATTAAATTTATATGGTTATGCATTGCCATTCCAATACATTACTTCAAATTTAGTAAACCCATCAACATTTATGTTAGCGTTCCTTGTAGTTGTATCAGTATTTGTTTTATGCAACTATCTTGTTTCAGCTATTAATGATGGTGAAGGTACATTTGCTGATATTTATAAATTTACAGGTTATAGTATGTTACCAATGATTATTTGTTTCCCAATTTCAGTTGGTATTTCATATGGATTAACATTAAATGAAGAAGTTATAATTAGCATTCTTCAAGCAATAGGCTATTGGGGAACAGGCATATTCTTAGTTATTGGTATTTTAGAAACTCATAACTATACATTTAGTAAAACAGTAGTAAACATTATATTAACAATTATCTTTATGGTTTTATTTATAATCATTTGTATTGTGATAATTGTTATGATAGATCAAATCAAAACATTTATAGAACAAATTTGGAGAGAGGTGAAGTTACGTGCGGGCTTATTCTAAAAAATGGATATTATATATTTGCGTAATTATTTTATCAATTGCTTGTGTTAACATAGGCTTTGATTACGTAACTAATGCTTTAGAGCAAACAAATAGAAATGAATTGTATTCTCCAAATGAATATAATGTAGCTGTTTCAAATGATGAAGGTTATTCAAAAATTTATGAAAACAAAAATTTTGAATATTACTATTCAAGCAACAAAACAATTTTAAAAATATTAAATAAAAAATCTGGATTTATTTGGTCAACTGGTGCTGACACAGATAGAAGTGATGATGTAGTAAAAAGATGTTCAGGAATTACTAAATATTCTGATGAATATTATGCATGTGCTGTTGATATTGGCTCTACAAGACAAGGTAAAGATAATATCGATAGTTATGCTAGAATTAATGGACTTATCTATTTTTCATTGATTTCAAATAATAATCTTAATGATATTTGGACAATGACAGCTAATACTACAGCTGCTTTATATCGCCACAAAAATTATGCTAATGAATGGATGTTTAAATTTACATATGTTGTAAGAAGAGCAGGTGCTCAAACAGCTGAAAATAATTTAGCAGTTGATATTTCTATTAATATGAGATTGACATTTACTGAAGATGGTTTTGATGTCAATATCTATAATGAAGATGTTGGTGGCTCTACAAAACACTTAATAGATTCTATTTATCCATTACCATTGCTTGGACAATCTGGTGGTAAAATTATTAAATGTAAGATTGATAGTACCGATGAAAATGGTAAAGGAGATTGTAATTTTGATGCAACTGATGCTAATAATATAATTGATAATCCAAAGACTAATTTAGATGGTTATATATTTGTACCAGATGGTTCTGGAGCATTAATAAGATTTGATAATATTAAATATTATTCACCATCATCATCACGTTTATATTTTGATATGTATGGCGACCCATATAAAGAAACATATTCATCTTGGGAATTTAGTACTGAAAACGCTGTAAGAGAAAAAGATATGGTTCCTACAAAACAAATAAGCATGCCTGTTTGGGGTGTGTCATATGGAAATAATCAAGATGCTTTTGTAGCATATGTTACAAAAGGCAGTGAATATTTTGGTTTAATTTATACTGGACGTACTACAGATAATGAGTTTGCTTCAATCAAACCAAGATTTGAAAGAAATAGATTTTATGTTTATCATTATGCTGATTCTTCAACAACATTTAATCTAGATTCTAGTGAAGTTGATACTTATTATGATTATGATATTGGTATTAGTTATAATTTCTTACAAGGTGATGGTAGCGATGGTGAATTACCAGCAAGTTATGTTGGTATGGCATTAAAATATCGAGATTATTTACAAAAAAATAGCAAAATAAAGGCAAATGTAGAATTAAAACAAGGTCCAAAAGTTGACTTTTTAATGAGTGATGCTAAAGAAGGTATTGTTGGTTATAGTGAAGTTGATGTAACTAGCACTAATGATATTGAACGCATTTTAACAGATTTAAAAAATGATGGCCTTGAAGATATTACTTCGACATTATATGGATGGCAAAAAGGCGGTAATTCTTATGCACGTCCATGGGAAGTAAAATGGAATAATAATCTTGGTGGTAAAAGTGGCTTTAAAAATGTTGTTGATCTAGCTAAAGATTATGGATATCACATTGATTTTTATACACAATTTGGTATGATTAATAACGCTCAATCATCATCATTCAATGCTTATGTTGTCAAAGGCTTATCTAGAGATTATGGTACTTATATTTTATATGATAAAGCTAAACCAATGACATGGTGGTATTATACTAATGCTGATCGTATGGGAAATTGGTTAAATGATCAAGCAACACAAATAGCAAAACTTGGTGATAATGTTGGATTAGCAACTGGTGGCATAACAACTTTGTTAATTCCTGATTATGGTAAAAAATTAAGTTATTCAGCTGCAGCTAATTCAATATATCAGTCGACTAAAGAAGCTTCTAATACATTACCTTTATCTGGCGATACACCAAATTCATATTTATGGAATAATTATTCAAACTTTACAAATATTTCTGTATATAATTCACAATATCAATGTGAAACAGACTCAGTTCCATTTATGGAAATAGTCTTTAGCGGACTTGTTAATTTATATGCAGAATATGCAAATTTCTCTTTCTATGATAAATTATCACAATTAAAGATGATAGATTATAATTTGCTTCCATCATTTGTTATATCTTCTAAAGAAGTTGAAGATATTATGTATACAAATTCAAGAGACTGGTTTGCTACAAGTTATAATAGTTTCCATTCTGTAATTAATGAAATTAGTGATTTTGTCTTGCCATTTAATAAACTTGTAAAAGGTAAAACAATAGTTAATAGAAAAGCTATTGAATTACCAAATAATGAATTAGGTTTATATGTTAATACTTATGCTTCATTTGAAGATGGTCAAGTTGGAAATGATACAATTAATGTTGCTATTAATTATTTAGAACATGATGTAACATTTAATTTTAATGGTAAAGATTATAATGTTCCTGCATTGCAAGCAATGCAACTTAGTTAGGAGGTGTGAGTATGGTAAAAAATGAACTTAGTATTCGCTCACAGCAAACTTATAAAGTTGCTCAAAAAATTGCTGAGCATGAAATTACTAAAGCTAAAAATTTAACAAAAAAAGCTTTATTAAATTATGAAAAATCAATTACATTTAAATCTCTTAAACAAGAAAAAGAATTATATGATTTTTCAATGAATAGTTTAAAAGATAATATTGATGCTTTATTATCTGCAAAAAGCGAATTATCTGCTAATAATAATTTTTTGAAAAACAATTATAAATTGTTACAAAAAGAATCATTATATTTAGTTGGAGAAAGAGAGCTTTTAAATAGAGCTAATCTTATTCGTCTTGCTTCTTTAAAAAGAGAAGCATTAACTAAAGCTGAAAATCTTTATAAAAGAAATGCTTTTTTAGCTCAATATGAAGAAAAAGAAAAATCTTTAGAGATTGATTATAAGTTAAATTATAGTAAATTACTACAAGAAACTTATGGTGACAATTTAAAAAGAGAAGCTAAAACTTATGATGAATTTTATAAATTAGCAAATAGTGAATATGAAAAAATTCATGAAAAATCTAATGCTACTTTTGAAACATTCTTATCTACAGTTTATGAAGCAATTGATACATCTTATAATGTAACTTTTGCATTAGAAATAAAAACAGCAATTTTAAATGTTTTCCAACAATTAAAAGAAAATCATTTAAAAATTGAAAACAATTCGATTGAAGTTATCAATCGAAATATTGATTTAACAATTTTAAAAGAACAAACTAAAGAAGGATTAGATGTCGCTGATGAAATCAAAGAAAATCAAGAAGCAATTGAACAAAAAAATAAAGAAATAGAAGAAATCAAAAAAGTAATTTTAGATTTAGAAAATAAATTTAAACAATTACTTACTGAAAATGCTTCAAGAAAAGTTAATGATTTCACACTTGATTTATCTTGTAGTGATGAATTACAAAATAAAACAATTGTTGATATTACTAAAACTTTTAAATTATCTTTATCAGAAACATTTAAAAATATTTATAATGTTATTAAACAATATTATTTATCATTATGTCCATTCTATTATGATTATTTAGCTAATTGTGAAGAAAAATATGAACAAGAAAATAAAGAATATCGTTTGCAACATGTAAATTCTTTAGATAAAGATTTAGCTAAATTATATTTAAATGATGGGGATGGCTATTTAAGAAAAATAGTTAATCATCAAAATGATGAAGATAATTTAGCAAAAGCAAATCAAGAACATCTTGATAGATTAGAAGAAATCAAAAAAGAATATAAAGAAGATTTAGCTAAATTAAAACAAGATAAAGCTAATAGAAAACAAGAATATCTTGATCAAAAAGCAGCAGCTAAAATTAATTTAAAGAATGCTGATGGAGCTAAAGCTTCTGAAATTCGTGATGTCTTAAAACTTTATAAAAAAGAAATTAATTCTGGTGAATTTAAACGTTATAGAAAAGTTAATAAACTTAAAAATAAAAAATTAGCTGAAGAAAAAGCAAATTATTCTAATAAACTTTTTGAATTAACTAATTCTGAGGCACTTGTTTATAAAAGAAATTATGAATTACAACGTAAAAACAATGCTAAAGAGATGAAAAAAGAATTAGCTACTTTAAATAGAACTTTAAATAAAGAAGCTAAATCTTCAAAATATCGTAGAAATTTCACTACAAAATCAAGAGAGAATGCTTTAGGTTATACATTTTTAAGCATTTGGGGAATTGGATTTTTGATTTTCACTTTAATTCCTATTCTTTATACAATAATGTTATTGTTCTCTCATTCGACATGGACAAGTAATGATGGTTATTCTGTATTAATTTCTTTTAATTTCCAAAATGGTTTAACATTCCCAAACTGGGCAGGATTTGATAATTTTGAACAGTTGTTTATGAATCAATATTATTTCTTGTTTACACAAATCCCACAATTCTTTAGAAGTTTATTATTCTTTGTTCCATTAGTTGTTTTTATCGGCTTTGTTTTAGCAATGTTATTAAATTCAAAAATTAAAGGAAGAACTATTTTTAGAATTATTTACTTCTTACCAGTTGTTATTGTTTCTGGACCAGTTTTAAATATGTTAAACAATAGCAATTCATCAGGACAATCATCAATTAGATTAAGTCTTGATGGTTCATCAATTTCAAAAATGTTATCATCAATTTCTCCACAACTTTTAACTTATGCAAATGAAGTATTCCAAAACTTTGTTATCATTTTGTGGATGACTGGTGTACCAATTGTCTTATTTATTTCAGCTTTGCAAAAAATTAATAAATCATTATATGAAGCTGCAGAAATTGATGGTGCTAATAAATGGCAAATGTTATGGACAATTACATTCCCATTGATTAAATCTGTTATTTTGATTGTTTGTTTATTTACTATTATGCAAGTTGCTACTATTGATGTTAGTTTTGTAAATCCTATTAATTCATGGATTACAACGCAACTAGGTATGGCCGAACCTAATTATGGTGTCGCTGCTGTTGGTGCTTGGACACAAACATTAGTAGTTCTAATCTTCGTTTTAATTTCATTCTTATTATTTAGAGAAAAAGAATTTATTTCTAAAGATAAGAACTTTGAAGAAATAGAAGAAGAAAAGAAGAAGAAACAACAACGCCGTGCTAAAATAATTGAAATCTTTAAAATTAACGAAATTAAGAACTTCTTTAGAAAAATGTTTGCTCCAATAACAAAAGCAATCAATGCATCTAAAGAAAAGAAAAAACTTAAAGAAGAAAGAGGGGAGGAATAAATTATGATGGAAAAATTAGCCTATAATTTAAAAGGAAAATTTCAAAAAGTAATTGATTTCTTCCATTCACCAAAATTTTTAAAGGTTTATGATAAAACAGTCAAGATATTAAAAAATATCATTCCTAAAATAGTTATTGTTTTGGTATTATTGGTATTTTCTTACATTTTTATGTCACCAATTCTTAGAATATTTGTTGATTCATTTAAAGTAAAAGAAGATATTACCAATCCAGATATTGTATGGATTCCATCACAATTAACATTTAAAAATTATATGGATGCTATAAACGGTTTGTGGATATGGAGAGTTGAATCATCTGCAGATAATGCTATAATTTCAACATTATGGAATTCATCAATTTATTCATTCATTTCTGCATTATTCCAAACAGTTGTTTCTTGTATGGCTGGTTATGCTTTTGCAAGATTCAATTTCAAAGGTAAGAAACTTTGGTTTGCTGGTTTGATTTTAGCTTTCATTTTACCAATTCAACTTCTTACTCTTCCTCGTTCAATGATGTTAAGACAATTAACAAATGCTACAAGTACTCCTGCTAAATTTTTTGGTATAGCTTCAGGTAAACCTATTTATAACTGGGTTAATGCTAGTTTATCATTTTTAACAGCATTACCTGTATTATTATTAACATTCTTTGGACAAGGTATTAATTCATCTATTTTGATTTTTATTTCATTTAGTTTCTTTAAGATGATTCCTGTTGCTTTAGATGAAGCTGCTCAAATAGATGGTGCTAACTTCTTTCAAATTTTCTATCATATCATTTTAAAGATGTCGGTTCCAACAATTTTAGTTGTATTCTTGTTTTCATTTATTTGGAACTGGAATGATACTTATGTTTTAAAGAGTTTGACAGCCTTAACTCAGGATCAATTATCTTTCCAAACATTACCACAATCACTTGACAGATTTAATTATCGTTTATCTCAAGGTACTCAAACAAGTGGTGTTGAACAACAAAACAATCCAGCTTTGAAATCTGCAGCCATATTAATTTCAATTCTACCATTATTAATTTTGTATGCATTTACACAAAGAAAATTTGTTGAAGGTATTGAAAATACTGGTGTAACAGGCGTTTAATAAGATTAAGCTATTAGATTATTTATTAAATCTAGTAGCTTTTTTTACCTTTTTAGGTCACATATTATATATTTTGAGAAAAAATTATGGTATAATTTTGTTTTGAAAAAAGGAGTTGATTCATAATGGAAAATAATAATAACAATCAACCTGTATTAAGCTTACAAGAACAAACAAAAATTAGAATGGAAAAGCTTGATAAATTAAAAGAAAAAAACATTAAACCATTTGGTGAAAGATTTGATGTTAAAGATAAAATCGTTGACATTAGAAAAACATATGGTGACAAGACAAAAGAAGAATTAGAAGAAAATGTCGCATTTGCTACTTTGGCTGGACGTATTATTACTAAAAGAGATATGGGTAAAATAGCTTTTTGTAATTTACAAGATCGCGATGGCAATATGCAAATATATATTCGTAAAGATGTTATAGGTGAAGAAGCTTATAGTGTTTTTAAGTTATCAGATATTGGAGATATTATTGGTATTACTGGTGAAATTATGAAAACCAATACTGGTGAATTAACAATAAAAGTAACTAAATACACTCACTTAACTAAAGCACTAAGACCATTACCTGAAAAATATCATGGCCTTGTTAATGTTGAAGAAAGATATAGAAAAAGATATTTAGACTTAATTACTAATGAACAATCAAGAAATGTAGCAATTTCTAGAACAAGAATTATTAGAACAATGCAAAATTATTTTGATTCATTAGGTTTTATTGAAGTTGAAACACCTTGTCTTACAGGTATGGTTACAGGCGCAGCTGCACGTCCATTTGTTACTCATCATAATGCTTTAGATAGAGACTATTATTTAAGAATTGCTACTGAACTTAATTTAAAAAGATTATTAGTTGGTGGTTTAGAAAGAGTTTATGAAATAGGCCGTATTTTTAGAAATGAAGGAATGGATACAAAACATTCTCCTGAATTTACAACAATAGAATTATATCAAGCATATGGTGATTTAAGATCTATGATGGAACTTACAGAAACATGTTTTAAATTAATTGCTAAAAATGTATTTAATGGTCAAGAAGAATTTGAATGGAATAATCAAACTATAAATATTGCTAATAAATTTAAAGTTGTTTCTATGGTTGATTTAGTCAAAGAAGTTACTGGAATTGATTTTAATCAAATCACTTCTTTTGAAGAAGCAAAACAATTAGCTTTAGATAAAGGCCTTACTGTTCCAGCACATTTTATTGGAGTTGGGCATATTTTAAATTTGTTTTTTGAAGAATATTGTGAAGATAAATTAATTCAACCAACATTTTTAATTCGACATCCAATAGAAATATCACCACTTACCAAAGTTTGTGATGATGATTCTCGTTATGTTGATAGATTTGAACTTTATATTGCTGGATGTGAATTTGCAAATGCATATAGTGAATTAAATGATCCTATAGATCAAAAAGCTCGTTTTGTTGAACAATTAAAAGAAAAAAGTTTAGGAAATGATGAAGCTGGTGATATCGATAATGATTTTATTGAAGCTTTAGAATATGGTATGCCACCAGCAGGAGGCATTGGTATGGGAATTGATCGTATGGTAATGTTTTTTACAGGACAATCTTCTGTAAGAGATGTTATTTTATTTCCGCTAATGAAAGATTAAAATGTTAGAATACATAACTGCAAGAAAATATAAACATACTAAAGGTTTAGTTAGACTTTGGAATAGTGAATTTCATTCTTTATATCCTATAAAGAAAGCTTTGTTTTGTAAAGTTATTTTAAATGATGAAAATATTAATTTAGATGCTTCTTTTGTTGCCTTATATGATAATGAACCAGTAGGGTTTATATTTATAAAAACATGGCGTAGTGAATCAGGATTAGCAAATGAAGCAGAAACTGCTTATATATCTTTACTATTTGTCAAAAAAGAAATGCGTAATATGGGCATTGGCAGTGATATGCTAAAACTTGTCATAGCGGAATTAAAAAAATATTATAATATTAAAACATTGGTTGTTGGAAATGAAATGAATAAAGTCTTTTCAGGAATACCAAGTGAATTAAGTAATAATGCTGCTATATTTTTTGTTAATAAAGGTTTCAAACAAAAAGAAGCAGTTGTTGATATGATTAGAGTTGTTAGAAATGATAATATTGAATTAGTAGATACAAAAGGTTTAACAACACAAATCGCTACAGAAGAAGAAAAAGATGAAATTTTAAAATTATGTGTCAATAATGGTTGGTCAAGAGAAGCATATCTTGTAAATCAATATTTTGAACATGGTGGTAGTGGTAGATGTATTTGTATTGGCATGAAGGATGGCAAAATTGTTGCTTTTGCACGTTTTAATGACCGTAATCAAATACCATTCAATAATAGTAGACTTATAAATGATAAGCATTTAGGAAGTATCAATTTTGTAAAAGTTGATAAAAAATATTTAAATTGTGGTTATGAAGAAATTATAAACAGAGTAACTAAAAATTATTTAATTCAAAGAAATTGTAAACAAATTATTATTTTAGCTACAAAAGATGTTCAATTTTATAAGAAGTTAGGATATAATGCTTATAAATATTATTTGCAATTTGAATTAGCCTTATAGGAGGATGACAATATGGATTATCAAGCAATTATTTTAGCTGCAGGAAATTCAACAAGATCAGGTCTAAACTATAATAAAGTATTATTTGAAATAAATGGTTGTCCAATTATTTCTTTTTCTTGTAAAGCATTTATTGATGATTTATCATGCAAAAAAATCTTTTTAGTATGCAAAGAAAATGAATTGAATGAATTTAAAACAATTTTTAATAATGTTAAAAAAATTGAATATGTAATTGGTGGAGACACTAGACAACAATCAGTATATAATGCATTAAAAAAAGTCAATAGTGATTATGTTTTAATTCATGATGGTGCAAGACCATATTTTACACCAATTTTATTAAATCGTTTATTAGCAAAATTAAAAGAATGTGATGCTGTGATTCCTGTTTGGTCAATGACAGATACTATTAAAGTTGTTAAAAATGATATAGTTGTAAAAACTTTAAAAAGAGATGAATTAAAACGTGTCCAAACACCACAAGCTTTTAAAACAGAAATTATTAAAAAGGCCCATGAAATGGCCAAAAATGTTGATTATAACGACGATTCATCAATGATAGAAGAATTATTAGATGTCAAAGTTCATGTTATTGATGGTGAATATACAAATACAAAATATACATTTAAAGAAGATTTTTAGGAGACTAACAATGAAAAAAATAGCCAAAGTTATTTCCACACCAGATTTTACTAAAGCAGCAATTAGAAATTTAAAATCACTACCTGAATATCAATATGAAAGTGTTCAAATACCCGAAGATATAAAAAATATAGGTGAAAATAAAAAATATTTTATTAGAACTTATGGCTGTCAAGGTAATCTTAGAGATTCAGAAGTTATTTCAGGAATTTTAAATGAATTAAAATATACAAAAACTGATGATGTCAATTTAGCTGATATTATTATTTTAAATACATGCTGCGTTCGTGAAAATGCTGAGAAAAAAGTCTTTGGCGAAATAGGAAGTTTAAAAAATTTAAAACACAACAATCCATCACTATTAATTGGTGTTTGTGGGTGTATGGTTCAACAAGAACATATAGTTAATAAGATTTTAAATGATTATCAACAAGTTGACATTATTTTTGGTACGCATAATATTCATCAATTGCCTTTATTAATTAAAGAGGCTATTATTTCTAATCAAAGAATTTGTAATGTTTTATCAAATCAGGGCAATATTTATGAAGATTTGCCATCTTGTAGAGAAAGTACCTTTAAAGCTTTTGTTAACATTATGTATGGGTGCAATAAATTTTGTACTTATTGTATTGTCCCATATACAAGAGGACAAGAAAGAAGTCGTAAATCAAAAGATATTTTAGATGAAATAAAATATTTAAAAGAAAATGGTTATAAAGAAGTAACTTTATTAGGCCAAAATGTCAATGCTTATGGCA
Organism: uncultured Bacilli bacterium; assembly: GCA_947626825.1. Lineage (GTDB taxonomy): Bacteria > Bacillota_I > Bacilli_A > RFN20 > CAG-631 > CAKPXW01. Next base: position 113,738 of record CANQTM010000002.1, read on the forward strand.
AAGATATAAATGATTTATCTTTTGCTGAACTTATGGAACAAGTGGCATTAATTGGTATTGAAAGAATTCGTTTTACTACTTCACATCCTTTTGATTTTAGCGATGAACTTATCGATGTTATTGCTAAATATCCAAATATCATGAAACATATTCAATTGCCAGTACAATCTGGAGATGATAAGATTTTGAAATTAATGGGTCGTAGATATACAAGACAACAATATTTAGATTTGGTTACCAAAATTAAAGAAAGAATACCAAATGTATCCTTAACAACAGATATTATTGTTGGTTTTCCAAATGAATCATTAGAGGCCTTTGAAAACACATTATCATTATGTGAAATAGTTAAATATGATAGTGCTTTTACTTTTATTTATTCTCCAAGAGAGAATACACCAGCTGCTAAAATGCAAGATAATGTTTCATTAGAAACAAAAAAAGAAAGATTCAATCGATTAACTTCACTTATTGCAAAATATGAATTAGAAAAATATAAAACATATGAAAACAAAATTGTTAAGGTTTTAGTTGAAGGCCCTTCAAAGAAAAATGAAGATATTTTATCAGGATATACAGAAGATATGAAGCTTGTTAATTTTAAAGGAGATAAATCATCAATTGGTCAAATTGTCAATGTTAAAATTATCAAGGCCAAAACATATACTTTAGAAGGTGAACAAGTTGTATAAAACAGCTAAAGAATTAAATAATGAATTAAAAAAATCAAAATTATCACAAGAATATTTTTCTTTAAAAGAAAATATATTAAAAGATAAAAATATCCAAGAGTTGTTAAATGTTATTCAAAGTACACAAAAAGAAGTTAAAAATGCTTTAAAAAATAATGATTTGGAAACTTATAAAATAAAAACAAAATCATTAGAAATTTTAAAAGAAGAATTTATAAATCAACCATTAATAAATAATTATATTATTGCTAAACATGATTTATATGAATTATTAGAACAAATTGTTAATATTTTAAGTTTCGATTAGGAGGCATTTATGAAAACTAAATACGTAATTATAACTTTAATAATGACTTTAATTGGAAATGCATTTTTTAAAATTTCTAATAATAATGTTTATGCTGCTCAAAATGATCAAACAGCACCAGCTCAAACATATATAAACGAAACAAATCTTGAACAATATTATACTCAAAGTAGTGCAGGTAGTGTTACTGGTTTAAAAGGTGATGACTTACTTGAACAACTTGCCAAAATAATGATTTTAAAGCATCGTTATTATACATCATATGGTGAATGTCGTGGCGCTATGGCATTTGCTGATGAAGATCCAAACGATCCAAGTAAAATTATTACTTTTTATGCTGGTGTTTCAATTGATAATACTTGGGGCCTAGGCAATGTTTATAATAGAGAACATGTTTGGTGTAAAAGTTTATCGGGAGGTTTATTTCCTAAAGTTAGTAATGGTAACAGAAATGCTGGAACTGATATTCATCAATTAAAACCAACAATATCATCAGTTAATAGTGCAAGAGGCAATAGTAAATATGCTGATTTAGGTAAAAGTGGTAGAGAATTAAAATATAACAATCAAGGAATAGGCTGTTATGAAGAAAATGACAAATTTGAACCACGTGATGGTATTAAAGGTGATGTTGCTAGAATTTTAATGTATATGTATACACATTATTCTAATGAAATTGATAATAATTCAACTTTTCAATATGCTGGTGCCTTGAATATAACAAATATAGTTTATACATCATCAAATACTAAAGATGCTGCTTGGGATTTATTATTAAAATGGAATGAATTAGATCCAGTAGATGAATTTGAAATTCATAGAAATAATTATTGTGCTAGTATTACAGGAGTTAGAAATCCTTATATTGACCATCCAGAATATGCTACATTAATTTGGGGTGATAATCCTAATGTTAACCCAGATAAAGATCCTGATGTTGATAATAAAACTTTTGATGTTAAAACTACTGTTCAACTTGGTTTTTCAACAGATGATAGTTATACAAATTTTCAAAATTACAAATTAATGTTTAAAGGTAGTATAGATGAAGATTTAACTAATTATGAATATGGTGGAATATTTACAATTGCCAATAAATTAACAATTAATAATTATCAAAATTATCAAGATGCACTTTTAGCAAATGAAAATTTTAATAATTTGAAGAACAAATTAAATGCTACAACATCTAATTCATTAGAATTTACTATTAACGATATTAATAATTTAAATGTAAAATATGCAATATCATTTTATTTTATCGATAAAACAACTCAAAAATGTTATTTTAGTGATACTAAATTTGTATCATATTATAATGTTATTAATATTTATTTAAGTAACACAAATATTCTTAATGAATATCCAAATAAAAATAAAATCATTTCTGCTTTAACGAAAATGTAGTAAAGGAGACTTTACTATATAAAATCAAGTAAAAAATAAAAAAATAAGCAAAAAAGACTTAGAATAACTAAGTTTTAAA
>CANQTM010000003.1 GCA_947626825.1 uncultured Bacilli bacterium
TCATGCCATTTTTACCCATTTTTTAACATAAAAGCCACTATTTTTTATTTATTTTTGCTTTCATGCGTAATTACTATGAAAAAAATATTATTTATTTTTATAAAGAAGAAAAAAGCCCTTTAAAAAGAGTTTACTATATTATTTTATTAAAATTTTTATTTTTTAGAAAATTTTTCTTTGTAACGTTCAATAGATGTTTGAATAACATCTTGAGCAGCTAAAGCATCTTCAAGTTCATTTTCAACTTTTGTTTTCTTTCCTTCAAGATTTTTATAAACAGTAAAAAAATGTTTTATTTCTTCACTAACATGATTTGGTAAATCTTTAATAGAATTAAAATCTCTATAAAATGGATCATTTAAACATACTGCAATTATTTTATCATCGGCTTGATTATTATCAATCATATGCATAACTCCAATTGGTTTACATTCAACTATTGTTAAAGGTATTATTGGTTCATTGCATAAAATCAAAACATCAAGTGGATCATTATCTTCTGCATATGTTTTAGGAATAAAGCCATAATTTGCAGGATAATGAGTTGCAGTATGTAAAATTCTATCTAACTTTAATAAGCCAGTTTCTTTATCAAGTTCATATTTATTATGACTTCCTAATGATATTTCAACACAAGCAAAAAAATGATCTTTTTTTATTCTTTTTTCATCAAAATTATGCCAAATATTCATAATAGTTAGACTCCTTTAATATATAGCTTTTTTTAAACAAATTCGTTTTGCAATAATAGCATAGATGCTAAAAGGCAAATAAAATAACATGGCAATAATAAAACTTGGGCTTAAAGTAAAAACATCATATGCCAAACGAAGTTCGTTTTTCTTAGAATTTGAAAATTGTTCAAAAACATCATGTCCTATTTCAGCAATATAGTTATTTAATGAAACTTCATTAACTAATTTATTAAAAATAATCAAAGACACACTAAATGCATAAAAAGATAAAGTTGAAATAAATATTCTTTTTACTGGAAATTTTATACTTTGCATTGATAAACTTTTTAACAAACTAACAAAAGCAAAAATAGCTAAAAAATTAGAAACAACATGAAAAACCAAACATAAAACGTTCATCAAAAATGAAACTTTTGAAAAAGTTACATCACCACTAGAGCATTGAACAAATTGCATAAATTCTACGAATATTCCACGACATCTCATATATGATGAAGTGACCATATTAGATGATGTATCTGCTGTATAATTATATAAATTAGCACCAGTAATAATATTTAAATTAACAATTCCTATAGAAGAAACCAATAATATAAAAATAATGATGCCACAGCAAATTGATTTATGGACTAATTGTCGAACAATTAAAGGCTTTTCCTTAGATATTATACCCCCAATATATAAAAATATTAAATAAGATGAACAAATTAATGTCAAAAAGAATGGTCCAAAGCCATAACAATTCAAGACAATTATCATAATCAATGAAATTGCTAAAACAACACCTACTATTTTTTTAGAATAAATATTAGCCTTATAAAAGAATAATGAACGAATTGATAATATAATACTTAAAACGCCAATTGATGCTAAAGATATAATAGCAATTAAAATAACGAAATCATAAATAAAAAACATCATTGATGGATTTAATATGTTATTATTGATTTTACTATATTCAATAATTGATTTTATAATCGTGATAAAATTTGAACTTTGTGACAATTTAAATAATTCTGGAATTTTAAAACTATAATTATTTGAAATAATTTGAGTATAACTATATAAATTATCATTTGAGAAAATTGGTAATAAAATCATAAAGAAGCATACAATTCCCATAAAAAGAAAAATAATATTTAGAATTTGACGAATTATAATTATTTTTTTTGTCAATTCTTGATGATACCCTTCACCATTAACTTCTTCTTTTAATTTTGCATCAAATAATTTTTTTTGACCAAAATGTAATTGTTGATGGTTTACATGTTTTTTTGTAGAAACAACATAGCCACACGATTTGCAATATTTGTCCTTTGCATTCATCATTTGGTTACAATGAGGGCACAAAATTATGTTACTATTTCTATGATTGGATCTATCCATCTTTTGTCGCCTCCATTTTCAATTATTAAAATACAATATATTTTAATATTTGTAAAGCCTAAAGAAAAAAATGCTACCTTATTTAATTTATAAAGTAGCATTTTATATTTTAAAAATGTTTAATTAATCAATATTTGAAAAATATTTTATTGTACGAACCATTTGAGAAGTATATGAATTTTCATTATCATACCAAGCTACAACTTGAACTTGATATAAACCATTTCCCATATCACTTACCATAGTTTGTGTTGCATCAAAGATTGAACCATGAGTATTACCAATAACATCTGAAGATACGATTTCTTCATCATTATATGCATATGTTTCATTAGCAACAGATTTCATATAATCATTGATAACTTTCTTAGTTAATTCACCATCATATTTAACAACAGCAACTAAAATAGTTGTTGAACCTGTAGGAACTGGAACTCTTTGTGCAGAACCAATTAATTTACCATTTAATTCAGGGATAACTAAACCAATTGCCTTAGCTGCACCTGTTGAATTTGGAACGATTGAACATGCTGCAGCTCTTGCTCTTCTTAAATCACCTTTTCTGTGTGGTCCATCTAAAACCATTTGATCACCTGTATATGCGTGAACTGTTGTCATAATACCAGATTGAATCTTAGCTAAATCATTTAAAGCTTTAGCCATAGGAGCTAAACAATTAGTTGTACAAGAAGCAGCTGAAATAATTTGATCATCTTTTGTTAATGTATCATGGTTTACATTATAAACAATTGTCTTTAGATCATTACCTGCAGGAGCAGAAATAACTACTTTTTTAGCACCAGCTTTGATATGTGCCATTGATTTTTCTTTTGATGTATAAAAACCTGTACATTCTAATACAACATCAACTTTTAATTTTTTCCAAGGGCAATTAGCTGCATCTTTTTCAGCATAAATATTAATTTTCTTACCTGCAACTTCAATCCAACCTTGAGTTTCAGTTTCATCTGAACATTTAACAGTATCAGCTAAAGCATATCTTCCTTGAGCAGAATCATACTTTAATAAGTGTGCTAACATTTTTGGAGAAGTTAAATCATTAATAGCAACAACTTTATAACCTTTAGCATTAAACATTTGTCTAAAAGCTAATCTACCAATTCTTCCAAAACCATTAATTGCAACACGAACAACTTTTTCACTTGCCATTTTATAAATTCCTCCATTTAAATAAAATTTTTGGCATTTTGTTAACCATGTATATAATAGCACTATTGTGTTCATTTATCAAATAAAATCCATTATATTTTTTGACAAAAAAAATCAAAACACTTCATTTAAAAGCATTTTGATTTTAATAATTATTGATGATTTTGATTTAATTATAATTTTGTTGGAACAAAGAAATAAATTAAGAAAAGTGCAAAAACAACTAAACAAACAATTGAAATATTAAATTTAGGTTTTTCTACATTATTTTTGTTAATTGCATATCTAATTAAATCAACAACATAACAAACTAAATTAATAACAACATAAGAAATAATACCAATACCAATGCCTTTAGTAATTGAATAAGTTAAAACCATCATAATAATTGTTAAGAAAGCAGGAACAGCATTTTTAATGGAAGAAAAATCAATATTCTTAACATTTTTCATCATTAATACACCAACATAAATTAATGCTCCAGCTGCTGCAGAACTAGGAATAAAAGCAAATAAAGGTAATAAAAATAACGATAAGAAGAATAAAATTGCTGTAACTAAAGATGTTAAACCTGTTTTACCACCAGCAGCAATACCTGTTCCTGATTCAACAAATGTTGTAACTGTTGATGTTCCAAATAATGAACCAGTAACTGTGGCAACAGAATCTGAAATCATAATTTTATTATAATTTAATGGTTTACCATTGGCATCAACTAGATTAGCATTTGTTGCACAACCAACAACAGTACCCATAGTATCAAACATATCAATCATACAAAATGTAATAATCAACATTAATGAAGTGAAAAATGAACCTTCAGGCATTTTGAAACCATCTTTAAATATTGAGAAAAATAAACCATTTTCTTTTGAAAAATATGTTGAGAAACTTTCCCAAAACTTCCATGTAGCTCCAGGAGTATGACCTGCTAAAATATCTATATTAGTAACTTTTAAAGGAAGAGCAAAAATAGTTGCAATTAAAATACCATAAATTACCGCTCCTTTAACTTTATAATGAGATAAAATGGCAATTGATGCTAAACTTATTACTGCAACTGATGCATAAACATAATCATATAAATGACCTTCTGGTGCAGTTAAGTGCCCAGTAAATAATTTAGTAAAATCAGCAAATTCAACTAAAGTATATTGGTTAGTAACAATCATCTTAGCATTTTGCATACCAATAAATGCAATAAACATACCAATTCCTACTGGAATAGCTTTTCTTATACATTCAGGCATCCCATCAAATATTTTTTCACGCAATGTAATCCATTTACCTGTTGTCTTATCTTTTTTTATAGGTAGAATAGATAAAACTAAAAACAAAACACCAGAAATCAAAACTAATAATAAAGCATTTGATAATGAATAAGAATAATTATATGCAAATGCTCCTACTCCACCACCAATAACGCCACCTAAAGTAGAATTCAAGCCCATACCTGGAGCTTGTGCTAAAGGCATTTTTGCATAAAGTGACATCAATAAAGTTCCAATTATTGCACCAAATGCTGTTGCAATAAATACAGATGCCCATCTTGCATCACCAGTTCCACCATATAAAATTTGGTTTGGATTAACTGTCAAAATGTAAGCCATTGCTAAAAATGTTGCAATTCCAGCAATGATTTCCACTTTAAAGTTAGAACCTTTGGCGGTAATACCCCAAAACTGATCAATTCTTTGCTTAAAACTTTTTTTGTTCATACGAACCTCCCTTTTCTTATTATCTAAAAAAATGATTCCAATCATGGCGACGGAATCATTTCTAGAAAACAAAAAAAGAAATTGTCGTTCCGTCATAGTCCTAAATTTACGGTTTAGGGTAGAGACTGCTTACCATATTAAAGCGATATATGACTAAGAATCTTTTTCAAGACACTTTTAGTATATAGACAATTCTCTTTTTAAGCAAATATTATTTTTATGAAAGCGTTTGCAATTTTTTTATTCTTTTGTTACAATGTCAGAATTTTGATTTTCACTATCACTAGATAGCATTTTAACAGGTTTTGATTTTGGCAATAATTTATCAAGTAAAATACCAACTATTGCTGATAATGCCATACCAGATAAAGCAAAATTACCATAAGAAATAATTGCACCGCCAAGGCCAATTACAAGCATAACTGAAACAATAATTAAATTTCTTGTATCTTTCATATCAACTTTGGCATCAATCAAAGTTTTTAAACCATTGGCACCAATAAAACCATATAATATCAAACAAACACCACCAATTACAGCATTTGGTATTGTAGCAATAAATGTTGTAAAGATATTACAAAATGAAAGTAAAATTGCAATTACAGCAGCACCACCAGTAACCCAAACTGAAGCCACTTTACTAATTCCTACTACTGAAGTATTTTCACCATAAGATGTATTTGCAGGGCCACCAATAATTGCTGCAAATGCTGTTGCTAAACCATCTCCTAATAAAGTTCTATTTAAACCTGGATCTTTAATATAATCTTCTCCTGTAATTTGACCTAAAACTTTATGATCACCAATATGTTCACACATAGTAACAAATGCAAGAGGAATAACATTTAATGCAGCAGCAAAGTTTAACTTAACCATAGAAATTCCTGCAAATAATTCTTTATCTTTCCAACCTAAAATTTTAAATTCTGGCAATGTAAACCATTTTGCTGGTGTCTTAATAACATTCCATAAATTTGTAAAATTAATTAAATGACCATTATCTCCAAATGGAATAAAACCAATACCAACTGCTAATATATACCCTGCTAAAATTCCTACTAAAAATGGAACTACTTTTAGAAATCCTTTTGCTTTAATAGAAATAAAAGCAGTAAAGAACATTGTAAATATAGCAACTACAATAGCTCGCCAATCACCATTTGCAACAAAACCTGCATTACTACATGCTGTTGAGGCAAGCCCTAAACCAATAACCATAATCATTGGACCTACAACTACAGGTGGTAATAATTTATTTAACCAATTACTACCTGCAAAAGTAATAATTAGCGATATCAACATATAAATTAAACCAACAATTAATAACCCAGTAAAAGCTGCCCCATAATTTCTTTCGCCTTCTTCTACCCCTATAGCCATTGCCGTATTAATATAGGCAATATAAGCAAAAGAAGATCCAAGATAAATTGGCACTTTCTTTTTAGTACATAAAATATAAATTAATGTACCTACACCTGAACAAAATAAAGCTACTGAAATAGAAAGACCTGTAAGCATTGGTACAAGTACTGTTGCAGAAAACATTGCAAAGACATGTTGAAAGCTTAAGGCAATCCATTTACCTGTTTTAGGTCTATCTTTAGGACCCAACAACAATTTTTCCATCTAATTTCCTCCTTTTTTTATAAAAAAAAGAGAATAAGTCAATAAAGACAAATTCTCTAATTTCTAAAATTATTAAAATAAGACAACAACATTATAAAACAAGAAGGCCATGTATTTTTCTTAATTATAGAAAGTTTTTTCATAACAATCACTCCTTCTCGTTACCGCGTATAATTGTATAAATTTTCTTTTCAAAATGCAATATTTTTTTAAAAAAATTTTGTTGTTTTATTTATAAAACAATTTTTTTATTTGCGAATATGTTTTTGTAATAGTAACATTTCCTGACTCTGATGTTACTTTAATTTCTAAAACGCTATAATCCATATACATATATTTGTTATTTATATATTGCATATCAAAGTCTGTAGAAAATTTCCCTGAAATAGTATCAAAGTTAACAGTAAAGCCCTTAATTTCAGGATTTAGTGAAACTATTGTTGAACCACTGACTTGATTAATTTCAATTTTCTTTGGTATGTTGTTTGTAGTCATAGTTAAATTGCCACTTACACTTGAAAATTCAAAAGTATTAAAACTTGAATTATTAATATTTACATTTCCTGAAACATTATTTAATTCAAGATCCTCAATACTAACATTATTAAAATCAATATTACTTGAAACATTATTAAATTGAAATTCCTTAATTTCTTTATTTTCAGGAATATAAACAATTAATTCTTTTAAATAACCAGCAGGAATTGAGGCACCACTTGCTGCATATTTAATCTTTAATGTTTCATCTTCAACAAAAATATGACTTAAAAATTCATCTTGATTTATCATATTTGTTGTTTCTTTAAGAAAAACATTGCTATATTGATTAGTAGATTCAATTGTAACTTTGCCAGATACCCAATCTAATTCTATATTATTAAATTCATCAATTACTTCTTCACCAGCACTATCTAATACATGATATTTATTACTTTGTGAATAACTTTTATATTTATTTAAAATATTTACTGTACATGAAGAAAACAAAAATAATAAAAATGACAATATTAATATTTTAAATTTATTTTTCATTTTTTATTCCTCATCTTTCTTAAAGGTAATTATACCTCATTTTTACAAACAATTCTACAACAATTATTTTTTCAAATATCTTATTAAAAATAGATGAAATAAATTTATCAATGACATATAATTAAATTGTTTTAAATAATATTTTTTTTAGAGGTATCTTAAAATGAGAAAAACAAAAATAATTTGTACTTTAGGTCCAGCAACTGATGATTATAATATTTTAGTAAATATGGTTAAAGAAGGTATGAATGTTGCAAGATTAAACATGGCACATGGTGATTATGATATCACTTTAAAAAGGATTAATCTTATTAAACAAGTTAGAGAAGATCTTAAGGTACCTTTAGGTATTATGATTGATATTAAAGGGCCTGAAGTTCGTACTGGAAAAGTTGATAATCCAATTAAAATAAATAAAGGTGACACAGTAATTTTTTCAGGAAAAATTTCACAAGTAACTAACAATATAGTACCAATCAATTATGCAAATATTGCTAATGATGTTTTTGAAAATGGTCATATTTTATTAAATGATGGAATATTTGATTTAGTAATTAAAAAAATAGAAAATGATAATATCTATTGCCAAGCCTTAAATAATGGTATCATAGGTAATCATAAAAATATGCATTTCCCTGAAACACATTTAAATTTACCATTTATTAGAGAAAAAGATATTAATGACATGAATTTTGCTATTGAAAATGATGTCGATTTTATTGCTTGTAGTTTTGTATCTAGAGGTGATGAAGTAAAACAAGTTTTGGATTATCTTAATTCACATAATGCCAATAACATTTCTTTAATTGCTAAAATTGAAAACAAAGAAGGAATTGAAAATCTTGATGATATCATGAAATATGTTGATGGCATAATGGTAGCAAGAGGCGATTTAGGTGTCGAAATACCTATTGAAAAAATACCTTCAATTCAAAAACAAATGATAAGAAAAGTTCATCTTGCAGGAAAGCGTATCATAACTGCGACAGAAATGCTTGAAACAATGACACACAATCCACGACCTACAAGAGCAGAAGTATCTGATGTAGCAAATGCAGTTTATGATGGAACAAGTTGTGTAATGCTATCAGGAGAAACGGCTGTTGGCGATAATCCAGTTAATGTAGTAAAAACAATGGCCAGAATATGTGAAGATACCGAACAAAACATTGATTATGCTGACAATTTCAAGCAAATAAATTTTCCAATTACCAATATTGCTGATGCTGTATCACATTCAAGTGTTAATGCTGCCATTGATTTAGATGCCAAAGTTATTGCTGTATGTACTAAAAGTGGCAAAACTGCAATGATGGTTAGTCGCTTTCGCCCAACAAATCCAATTGTTGCATTTGTTACTTCTGAAAAAGTTTATCAACAATTATCAATGTCATGGAATGTATTGCCATTTTTACTTGAAGAATATTATTCTACTGAAGAATTGGCCATAAGGGCTATTGATAATGTTAAAGCCTTACCATTTATTAGCAAAGGTGATATTATCATTATAGTTGCTGGTATTGCAAGACAAATAGATGGAACAAATTTAATGCGTATTGAAAAAATAAGATAACACTATGGAGGAAATTAATATGAAATGGGAAGATTTAACTGTAGAAGAATTTAAAGAATCATTAAAAGTTACAAAAGGAGTTGCAATTATTCCAATTGGTTGTTTAGAAAAACATGGCTATCATATGCCTTTAGGCACTGATATGTTTATTGCAAGAGATATTGCTACAAAAGCAGCAATAAAAGAACCAGCATTAGTTGTTCCAACAGCACCATATGGCATTATAAGTGAAGCCCAACATCGTTATGGTTGTTTATCAATTACAAGTAAATTACAATATGAACTTTTGGAAGAACTTTGCGATGAACTAGCACGAAATAATTATAATAAGATAATTATTTTAAATGGCCATGGAGGAGCCATTAATTTTCTAAATTATTTTGCTCAATCAAGACTAGAAAAATATCATCCATACATTGTATATATTTATCGTGCCCATACAAGAACGCCACAACAACATCAACAATTTTTAGACATGAATGGTCCATTAAATGGTAGTGGTCATGCTGATATTATGGAAACAAGTGAAATCATGTATACAAATCCTGACACAATTCATCTTGAAAAAATCAAGCCAGAAGAGACTAAGCCTTTACTTCGAAATGAATTTTTAGCAGAAAATCGCATTTTCACAGCTATAGGTTGGTATGGAAATTATCCATATCATATTGCTGGTGATCCAACTGGCGCAACTGCTGAAAAAGGAAAATTTTTAAATGATATGTATGTTGATAATTTAGCAAAAGCAATAAAAATTATTAAAGATGATGATGTTTCTTTAAAATTACAAGAAGAATTTTATAAAAAAAGAATGAATCCTGAAATTTAACTTCTTAGGTTATAACTTAAGAAGTTTTTTTATGCAATAGATTGTATATTTTTCTTTTTTATTCGTTTAAATAAAATAATAAACAAAATAATACAAATTGTTAATGTTATAACCCAAGAAACCGGATATGACATTGCAAGACCTGCAATATTATGAAATTTTTCTATTTTAAAAATAGTATAAATCCAAACTATTCGAATACCACAAACACCTATTAAAGAAACAATCATTGGAGTAAATGAATAGCCGATTCCTCTTAATGAATAAGCAAAAGTATCCATTAGCCCACAAGTAAAATAAGTACATGCAATAATAATCAATCTACTTTTGGCAATAGAAATGGCATCTTTGATATATGTTTCATCATCACTATTAATATAAAGACGTAATAATTGATTTTGTAATAAAAGAACTAAACCACCAAAAATAAGATTCATTAAAATAACAATTATGCTAGCATATACTACAACAAGTTTAATATTATTATATTTTTTGGCACCATAATTTGCTGCAACGAAAGCAACGCATGAAGAAGCAACACTATTCATTGCAGTATAAATAAAGCCTTCAAGAGAAGATGATGCACCATTTCCATCCATTGCATTTGTTCCTAAAATGTTAACACTTGATTGTATCAACACATTTGACAAAGAAAAAATTGTTCCTTGAATACCTGCAGGTAAACCAATTTTAATAATTTCTAACGCCTCTTTTTTATAAAATTTTAATTCTTTTATTTTTAAAGTCATAAATCCTTTATTTTTAATCAAACAAATAATAATCCAAAATGCACTTATTGCTTGAGAAATAATTGTTGCCAACGCAACACCAGCAACATCCATATGAAAACAAATGACAAATAATAAATTTAAAACAACATTTACAATCCCTGAAAATCCTAAAATGATAAATGGTCTTTTAGTATCGCCAATAGCTCTTAGTAAAGAAGCACCAAAATTATAAACCATTGAAAATGGTAAACCAATAAAATAAATTCTTAAATAAATGGTAGATAAATCAATTATTTCATCAGATGATTTCATCCATTCAAGAAAGATTCTAGAAAAACTAAAACCAAAAACAGCCAAAATTAAACCGCATACAATACCAAAAATAAGTGATGTTGTTAAGACCTTTTGTCCTTTTATTTGATTTTTTTCTCCAAAGCAACGTGCCATTAAGACATTAGCACCCGTACTTAATCCTAAAAATAAATTAATTATTAAATTAATTAATGGATTAGTAGAAGAAATTGCTCCTACAGCATGTCCACCACTACCAAATAAACCACATACAACTAAATCTGCAGCATTATATAATAATTGTAAAATACCAGAAAAAATTAATGGTAACGAAACAATAAGTAACTTAGTGAAAAGATTTCCACTAGTCATATCAACTTCATTTTTTGATTTCATATTTATAACAATTTAGCAAACTAAATCGTTTATCCTCCTATCATTATATGATTATTTTCATATAGCTTAAAAAATTATAGCACTATTTTAATTATCTTCAACATTTTTTTCTTAAAAAGAAGAGTTAATTGTGGTACAATTTTAGTGTTTTTAAACAAAACTAGGAGAAATTATGTTTAAAAGATTTATTAAATATTATAAACCACACAAAGTTTTATTTTTCTTTGATATGATGGCATCTTTATTTATATCAATCATTGGAATGTCTTATCCTATTTTGACACGACTTGCTTTTAATACATATGTACCAAATAATGATATAAAAATGATAATTATTTTAGCTATCATTTTACTAATTTTATACATTATAAGAATGTTATTAACATTTTTTGTCCAATATCAAGGCCATGTTATGGGTGTTAAAATGCAAGCCAAAATGCGTAGTGACATGTTCGAGCATTTACAAGATTTACCATATTCATATTATGATGAAAATGAAACAGGGAAAATAATGTCAAGAATGACAAACGATTTGCAAAATGTCTCTGAATTAGCACATCATGGACCAGAAAATTTCTTTATATGTGGTTTTATGATTATAGGATCATTTACATATCTTTTTATAGTAAATTGGATTTTAGCTTTAATCATATTAATTTGTATTCCAATTCTAGTGGGATTTTCATTGTTTTTTAGAAAAAGAATGAATAAAGCATTTACGATAAATCGTCAAAACATGGCCTCTATTAATGCATCATTAGAATCAAGCATTTCAGGAATTAGAGTAACAAAAGCATTTACTAATAAAGAGAAAGAAATGGAAAAATTTGAAGAAAGTAATATTGCATATGTTAAATCTCGTTCAAGTGCCTATAAGGCTATGGGAATGTTTCATTCCTCTACTAATTTTATTTTAGATTTATTTAATATAATCTGCATTATTTCTGGTGGAATTTTAGCAATAAATGGTTTAATTGATTTACCCGATTATTTAGCATTTGCTGTTTCTATAAGTTTATTTACTTCACCATTAACAACATTAATTAATTTTGTAGAACAATTTCAAGATGGAGTTACAGGATTTAAAAGATTTATAGAAATAATGGATGAAAAAGTGGAAACTGAAAAAGAAAATGCCATTGATGATGCAACAATTAATGGAAATATTATTTTTGAAAATGTGTCATTTTCTTATGAAAAATCAAATCAAATATTAAATAATGTATCATTTAAAATTAGCAAAGGTGAAAAAATTGCATTAGTTGGTGAATCTGGTGGTGGAAAAACAACAATTTGTCACTTAATACCTGCATTTTATAAAGCAACAAAAGGTAACATTTATATAGATAATTATAATATTAATGATTTAAGTTTTAAATGTTTAAGAAAAGCTATAGGCATTGTTCAACAAGATGTTTTCTTATTTACTGGAACAATAAAAGAAAATATTTTGTATGGGTGTTTAAACGCTTCAGAAGAAGGAGTCATTAATGCAACGAAAAAAGCCAAAATATATGATTTTATTATGAGTTTACCAGAACAATTTAACACTCAAATTGGTGAAAGAGGTGTTAAATTATCAGGTGGTCAAAAGCAAAGGATTGCCATAGCTAGGGTATTTTTAAAAAATCCACCTATACTAATTTTAGATGAAGCAACTAGTGCTTTAGACAATACTACAGAAATTTTAATTCAGCAAGCTCTTGATGAATTATGTCTTGGTCGTACAACAATTGTTGTTGCCCATCGTTTATCAACAATTGCTAATGCAACTAAAATAATGGTAATAGAAAATGGGCAAATTGTTGAAGAAGGAACTCATCAAGAATTATTATCAAAAAATGGCATTTATAAATCGTTATATAGTCTACAATTTCGTAATTAGATATTATTAAGAATATTGTAATATTTAAATTATTTTATTTTATTATTTATCAAAATAATAGTCATTTTTCTTTATAAAACACATAAACTTCGGCCTATTTAAAAATAATTGATAATGATTTTAGCTAAGAATTTTACTTGTAGTTTTTTTTAAAAATTTATATAATTAATTTGTAAAACTAATTAATTAGTTTTAAAAGCAGGTTAAAATAATGGAAAATGATAAAATTATATTGTTACAAAATTATTTAAAAAAGACACAAATTGATGCCTTCATTTTCTTTTTGTGTGATGATCATGGTAGTGAATATATTAATGATTCATTTAAAATAATTCCTTATTTAACTAATTTTACTGGTAGTAATGCAACATTACTTGTTTTACAAAATGAGATTTTGCTTTGGACAGATGGTCGTTATTTTTTACAAGCAAAAAAACAACTAGCAAATAATATAATACTAATGAAAATTGGTATTGATCAAAATATTGAAGAATATATCAAAGATAACATTAACTCTTTATTTTTTGATTTTAAAACTGCTAAGACAAATATCATTTTGCATTTCAAAAAATTAAAACCAAAATTAATTTTAAAAGATGCTTCTTTATTTATTAAAACTTTTTGGTCAAAAAATATTGTTCCAAACAAAAAAATTTTTTTGTTGCCAAATAATATTTATCTACAAAATGCTCATGAAAAATGCCATAAAACATTAAATCATATAAAAAACAATGGCAATTATGCCATCTTAGTTTCTGCTTTAGATGATATAGCTTATCTTTTAAATGCTAGAGGACATGATATCAAATACAATCCTGTTTTTATGGCTTTTCTATTTTTAACAAAAGTTGACAATATTGAACATTATATTTTATATATTAAAAAAAATAAATTAACTGATGATATTAAAAAATCTTTGCAAGATTTAAATATTATTATTAAACCTTATTTTCAAATTTATAGAGATGTTGCTAAATTTAAAGATATTATATATTTTGATAGTGATAAAACAAATTTTAAATTATATTCATTAATGACAAAGAAAAAAAGTGTTATTTTATATCCAACATTAACAAAATGTATAAAAAATAATCTTGATATTAAAGAAACAAAGAAAACACATTTATATGATGCAATTGCTATGTGTAAATTTATTTATTATATTAAGCACAATTTAAATAAAAAACAATTAACCGAATTATCGGTTGCCAAAAAATTAGAACATTTAAGAAAAAAACAAGGGGCATTTGAATTATCATTTGCCACAATTGTCGGCTATAAAGAAAATGGTGCCATTGTACATTATAGTGCAACCAAAGAAACTAATTTAAAAATAAATAATGAAAGTTTTTTATTAGTTG
This sequence comes from uncultured Bacilli bacterium, assembly GCA_947626825.1. Lineage (GTDB taxonomy): Bacteria > Bacillota_I > Bacilli_A > RFN20 > CAG-631 > CAKPXW01. Next base: position 14,694 of record CANQTM010000003.1, read on the forward strand.
ATAGTGGCGGACAATATTTTTATGGCACAACTGATATTACAAGAACTTTGGCCTTAGGTAAAATAACAAAAGAAATGAAATTTTATTTTACTTTAGCATTAAAAGCTCATATTGATTTAGCCATGGCAACTTTTGATAATAAAACAACAGATGCAAGTTTAGATTTAATTGCAAGAAAACCATTATGGGAACATAATCTAGATTATAATCATGGAACAGGACATGGCATTGGACATATGTTAAATGTACATGAAGGTCCACAAAGTATTCGTTATAATAAACAAAAACCAACTATTATGAAAAAAGGTATGATTACTAGTGATGAACCTGGATTATATTTTGAAAATCTTTATGGTATTCGTCATGAAAATGAACTATTATGTGTTAAAATTAATAAAAATCAATTAGGTTTTGAACCATTAACATATGTACCTTTTGATATTAGTGCTATTGATAAAACAATTTTAAATGAAAATGAAATAAATTATTTAAATAATTATCATCAAATGGTCTATAAAAAAGTTAGTAAATATTTAACAAAAAAAGAAAGAAAATATTTAAAAGATATAACAAAGGAAATATAATATGATATACATTAATTATAGAAATAAAACAAAATATGATGTAAATTCTTATATAGATATTTTTAAACAAATTACTCGTTATACTTTAAAACAATTTAATTTAAAAGGTAATTTTGAACTATCAGTTACTTTAGTATCAAAAAAAATGATTAGAGACATTAATTTACAATATCGTCATATTGATAAAGTAACTGATGTAATTAGTTTTGAAAATGATAATGATTTAATAAAAGTTGATAATTTAATAACATTAGGAGATTTATTTATATGTGTTAATAAGGCCAAAATGCAAGCGAAAGAATACGGCCATTCTATGTATCGTGAACTTTGTTTTCTTTTTACACATGGTTTATTACACTTATTAAAAATGGATCATATGAATCCTCAAGATGAAGAAAAAATGATAGCAATGCAAAACAACATTATGAATCATTTCAAAATAATTAGATAGGAGTGTTATCACATGGATTTAAAAAAATTAATTATGGCAGCCAAAAAAGTAAGTAAAAATTCATATTCGCCATATTCAAAATTTAAAGTTGGTGCTTCTTTAATTACTAAAGATGGCATCATTTATCAAGGATGTAATATTGAAAATGCTTCTTATGGATTAGCAAATTGTGCAGAAAGAACTTGTCTTTTTACTGCTTATAGTGCAGGTGTTAAAAAAAATGATATTATGGCTTTTTGCATATATAGTCCCAAGGAACATTTGATCTCTCCTTGTGGTGCTTGTAGACAAGTAATGAGTGAACTTTTAGATAAAAATTGTAAAGTTTATTTAGTCTATGGCAAAAAAGATAACATTTATGAAACTACTGTTGCTGATTTATTGCCTTTAACTTTTTCAAGTGAGGATTTATAAAATGTTTAAATCAGGATTTGTTTGTGTTGTAGGAAGACCTAATGTTGGTAAATCAACTTTAGTAAACAATCTTGTTGGTAGTAAAGTATCCATTGTTTCTTTTAAACCACAAACAACAAGAGATGTTATTAAAGGCATTTACAATGATGAAGATTCACAAATTGTTTTTACTGATACTCCTGGAATACACAAACCAGAAGATTCTTTAGGAAATATAATGAATTCAAATGCTACTAATTCAACTAATGATGTTGATGTCATTTTAATGTTAGTTGATGTTTCTAAAGAATCAAGAGCTTCAGATAAATATGTTATTGCTAAAATTGACAAATTAAAATGCCCAATAATTTTAGTTTTAAATAAAATAGATACCAAATCTAAATTAGAAATATTGCCTATTATTTCATATTATAATTCATTAAACATTTTTAAAGAAATCATTCCAGTTAGTGCCTTAAAAAAAGATAATTTGTTAGAATTAATTAAAGTTATTAAAAATTATCTTCCTGAAGGTCCAAGATATTACCCTGTAACAATGCAATCTGATCATTCACTTAGTTTTAATATTGCTGAAATAGTAAGAGAAAAGATTTTTATAAATTTAGAAGAAGAATTACCTTACTCAATTGGTGTTTATTCAGAAGAAATTATAGAAACAAATCAAAAAATAAAAGCCAGAGTTATTGTCTTAGTTTCTAGGGAATCTCAAAAAGGCATAATAATTGGTGAAAAAGGCTTGATGTTAAATAAAATTTTAAAAGAAGCTAAATTAGATTTAAAGAAATCATTAAAGAAAGATATTAGTTTAGAAATATATGTAAAAGTTTATAAAAATTGGCGTAATTCTCCATCAATATTAAAAATGTTAGGATATGAAATAAATGATTGAACATAAATATGTAGGTTTTATTTGTAATATTACTAATTATCAAGAAAATGATGCAATTTATAATGTTTTAACAGCCAATGGCAAACAATCATTTAAAGCAAGAGGCATAAAAAAAATTACAAGTAAAAATGCTACAAGTTGTAATTATTTTATGCTTAGCGAATTTATAACAAGTTCCAAAACTGAAAATAGTAAACAAACATTAAAACAAGCTTGTAATATTAAAATTTATAAAAAACCTTTAGAAGATTTATTAGTTTCAAGCAGTTATTTGTTTATTTGTAATATTTTAAACAATGTTAGTCAAGAAATAAATGGTTTTGATATGGCTATTGAATGTTTTGATTTGTTAGAAAAAAATTTTTATCCCATAAATGTTTTGAATTATTTTTTAAAAAATCTTTGTAATAGTTTAGGATATGCCCCAAATATCACTGGTTGTGTCAATTGCGGCAATAAGACAAATCTAATTTCTTTTGATTTTGAAAGTGGTGGATTTATTTGTTCAAATTGTTTTGATAGCCAAAGATATCATAAAATAGATGCTAATATATTAAAAGATTTATATTTATTCTTAAAAGAATCAAAATATTTTGACCTCGATAGAGTTCATTCTAATATTATTTTTAATTATTATCGTGACTTTTTTAAAAACGTTCTTAATTTGTTCTACCACTATTTTGATTTTGTGCTAAAATGTATGTAAGGAGGAAAACTTAAAAGTGAAAAAAAATATTTTATTAATTACAGCTTTATTATTAGGACTTGCAGCATGTAATGAAAATTCCAATAGTAATGTTTCTAATTCATCTACTAATGAAAATTCAAGCAATTTTGTGACTCCAAGTGTTACTGATAATTTTGATGAATCAAAATATGAAGCTGCTGAAATTGTAAAAATTAAAGAAATTTATTTAGTTCCTGGAGAAACTTATCATCTTGATAAAATGATCAATGATAACCAAGAATATACTAATTTAGTTTATGAAACTAGTTCTTCTGATGTTAGTGTTAGTAATGAAGGTATTATTACCGCTTCACCAAATGTAGAAACTGATGATAAAGTAACAAGCACTATTTATGTTCATACTGAAACAAAATTGCAAAAAGTTTCTGTTAATGTTGTGAACTATCAAGAATATGGAAGTTACTTTACTAGCGTTGATATTGGACGTTTATATGGCAAAAATGTAATATTCTTTGGTGATTCAATCACACATAACTGGGCAAAATATCCAGGTGGTGATAGACCAGCTACACCTGAAGCACAAGCACAAGCTGACAAAGTAACTTCACTAGGTTATCCTGGACATTATATTGTAAGATTAAATGACATTTGTCATTTTGCAAGTGTCACTAATGCTGCCTGGTCTGGTGGTACAATGGCTTACCTTCCAAAAAGTTTAGAAAGATTTACTTATAAATCTTTTCCAGGTGCCGTTAACGATAATACAGAAGCCATCAAAAAAGCCGATGTTATGTTTGTTTTTTATGGAACAAATGATTTAACTGATCAAGTACCTCTTGGCACTGTTGCTGATAATTGTAATTATGGAAGTGATGAATCATCAACATTTTGTGGTGGCATGAATTATGGAATTGAAAAAATTAGAGAATTAAATCCAAATGCTGTTTTGATTTTTATCAATATCTTAACAAGAATATATGGAATGTCAAATTTGGCAATCTCTCTTAGTGAATATAATGATGCTATACAAGAAGTAGCTTTAGCACAATTAGTAAGAGTTATTGATGTGGAACATTTATTTACTCCAGCTGAATTTGTACCACCAATTTCTACTGATGGCTTACATCCTCAATCTGAAGGTTATGCAGTTTTAACTGATTATATTTTAAATGATGGGAAAAAATAGTTTATGGCAAAATTAAAAGATTTATTAAAAAATAAAAAAATCGTTTTTTATGGTGATTCTATAACACATAATTGGGAAAAATATACACATGATTTGGTATTAACTCATCCTGAAGATCCAGATTACAAATATGGTCTTGGCTATGGTCATGTAAAGATGTTAAATGATGTTTGTCATTTTAAATCTATTGATAATTTTGCTGTTTCTGGCGGTTGTTATGCAAATTGCATGGATATAAATCCTAATCGTGCAACTTTTAGACATTTTCCATATCAAGTGACTCATTCAAAAGAAGCACTTGAAAAAGCTGATGTAATTTTTGTAATGTTTGGAACAAATGATTTTTCTGAACAAGTACCTTTTGGTGATTATAAAGATATTGCAAAAGATGAAAATCAAACAGATATGACTTTTTATCAAGGTATGAACTTTGGCTTTAGAAAAATTAAAGAGGCCAATCCTAACGCATTAATTTTAGTTGTAAATTGTCTTAATCGTATGGTTGACATTGAGGCTAATCGTACTTTTAATTATTCTTTAAATGAATATAATTTAGCTATTAGACATATTTGCAATATTTATAAATTGCATCTTATTGATGTAAGTAATTTATTTGTTATTCCAGATAATTTCGTTGGTGGCAAAGGAGTAACATATACCGATGATGGGCTTCATCCAAATAATGAAGGCTACAAATGTTTTACTGAATTTTTATTAAATTATGAAATAGATTATTAAGCAAGTCTTGATAATCTTTTTTTAAAAAAAACCATTCAAGAATCTTACATTTGATTCTTAAATAGTTCTTTATTGATAATTTTTATTTATTTTACCATATTCAAGCCTTATTTCATCTTCATCAACATAAGGAAGTAAAGGCATAATATATGATAAGTTATGACGTCTTAAAAGAAAAATGGCTTGTTTAGTTAAATCTTCTTCATCAGCTATATCAACTAAAGATAATAAAAAAGATATTTTATAATCTTTATCATATTTTAAAATTAAAGAAATATCATCAAAATCTAATTTTGGTAATAAAGTGTATAATCCAATATAATCTACTTCCTTAGTATTAAAAATACATTGATATATTTTTTGTGTTTTTTCTTCATCATTTTTTTTATTATATACAAAATCAAATAATGCATTTAAAAAATCATCAATATTCATTTCTTTAATTTTTTGAATTCTTGATTGATTGTCCATATTTAAAAACTCCTTTCTTTTATCTATCAATATTTTGTACTTTAAAATAAATTAATATTCTAAAAATAAAAAAAGTGATAAAATGTAATAGAGGTTGATAATAATATGTCTATTTTAGTTACAATTAATTTTATAAAAAAACAAAATGTTTATGAAGAATTGATTGATTATTTATATTCATTATCTGAACAAATAGGTTTTGTAACTTTTCATAAATATCATCTTAATGATGAAACAATTGATAATTTATTAGCATCTTATCGAAAAGAACATCTTGATGAGGTTTCTACTTATCGTAAATTATATTATGAAAACGATAAAGAATTTATTAAACAAGTTAAAAAAATTAAAATAAAAAACGATGAAATGTTTGAAGAATATTTACAATTTATATTACAACATAATTTTGAACTTTGTAAAAAATTAGAAAAAAATTGCAATATTTTAAATGAAAATAAAACAACATTAGATTATAAAGATGTTTTTTTAGAATTAGCACCATATTTATTTTCAGTTACACCAGATTATACAATAGATTGTGAAATATATGATTTGGTTAAATATCAAAAAAATGAATTGTTATTAAATGCCATTAAACAAATGGAAAGTTTTTCAGCCTTTCCATTTATAAATGATAAATATAATATTTATTTTGAATCACCAGCATTTTTTAGAAATAATCATGAATTTGCTAAAATAAGTACAGAACATGATTATATGGAAATTATCTTTGAAGAAAACGAATATCAAATATTTAAAAAAATGAAAATAAAACATAAAACAGAGGAATTTATTTGGAAAGATGAAAAGCAATAATTTTAAAAAAAGCACTAACAAAATAGAATTAGAACCAACAAAAACAATTATTCTTAAATCATTTAGAGTTAGTAAAGAAACACCTTTACTCGACTTTTTATATGCCCATATAACTAATGATAGTAAAAATAATATTAAACATTATTTAACAAATCATCAAGTTTTAGTTAATGGTTCATGCATAACACAATATAACTTTTTAGTGTATAAAGAAGATATGGTGCAACTTAGTAAAAATCCCATAAAAGACGAAAAAAAAGAAAAAATTAAATTAGATATTATTTATGAAGATGATGAGTTAATTGTTATAAATAAACCATCAGGATTATTATCAATTGAAAGCGATAACGAAAAAAGTAATACAGCATATCGTTTGTTAACCAATTATGTGCAAAGAAAAGATAAAATGGCTAGAATTTTTATTGTTCATCGTATTGATAAAGACACATCAGGAGTTTTACTTGTTGCCAAAAATGAAAAAATAAAAAATTTATTGCAACACAATTGGCAAAAAATAGTTAATAAAAGAGAATACATTGCCATTTGCGAAGGAATTTTTAAACCAAAAAGTGGAACAATTAAATCATATTTAAAAAGCAATAGTAATAATTTAATGTATTCAACTAAAGATCCAAAAGGTCAATTAGCTATTACACATTATAAAGTTTTAAAAGAAAATAAAAAATATTCTTTAGTGGACGTTTTTATTGATAGTGGACGAAAAAATCAAATTAGAGTTCATATGGGAGATTTAGGTCATCATGTTGTAGGAGATGATAAATATGGTAAAGTGAGTAATCCAATTAATCGTTTAGGATTACATGCCTATGTTTTATCATTTACCCATCCAATTACTAAAAAAGTTATGACATTTAAAGCAAAATTACCAAAAGTATTTGAAAGCATATTTTAAATACTTTTTTCATATACTTTAACAGGTGTTAAAGGTGAAAAAACAAGACAAAGTACAAAATATTTTATTTTTTTTCTTAAATAGTATTGTAATTACTTTATTATTTCTTTTTTTTATCTATAATCAAAAATTTTATTTATTACAAAGCGTATTTTTTTTGTTAACTCTTAATATTCCTATTTTTTTTCAAATATTTTTACGCTTTAAATTTACTTTGTTAACAATAATAATTTATGAACTATTTTTGATTGCTCATTTTATTTTTGGTGAAATATTATCTTTTTATACCCTAATTAGATATTATGATGTTTTTTTACATTTTGCCACTTCATTTTGTATTTGCTTATTTAGTTTTAGTATTATCCATACATATTTGAAAATTTTTCTTTTTAATTTGCAAATTTTTATTGCTTTTTTAATTAGTATAACTAGTGAATTTATTTGGGAAATAATCGAATTTTTTATTGATGAAATTTTTTCTACCAATATGCAAAGATATATAAATAATATTGGAATATTATTAAATGGTCACAATGCTTTACAAGATACTATAAAAGACATGTTTACAGCATTAATTGCTGGATTATTTTTTGTTTTTGCAATTAAATATAAAAAATTGCAAAGAATTAAAGTATTAGCAAATAAAAATGTTCTTTTAAAATAAATTAAAGACAGCAAGTATTACAAGCTGTCTTTAGTTTCAATTTTATTGTTGTTGTGAATCTTCTACTTGAAGTTCGCAGCCAAACTCTTCTGCATATTTTCTACCTTGTTTAACACATTCTTGTTTTGTTTGATAATGTTTTGAATAAACATGACCATCTGGAGCTTGAATTTCCCAATTGTCTTGTTCTTTACAAGGTCTACAAACTACTTTTTGTTTTCTATTCATATTATATTCCTTTCTTTTACACATATTTATTATGTGTTTAAAAAATTCTTTTATTCAAAAAAAGAGTTTCTAATTAAATCATTTAAGATTTTTTAGAAACTCTTTATCAAAACAATTAATTATCTAAATACTACGACTCGCTAGTTCTATATATCTTTCAATATGTTCTTTAGAATAAACTTTATTAATATCTATTAGTTGACCAGTTGCATTTTCTAATTCATAACCTTGTACACTTGAACCATCACCAATGCCTGGCATTTCAGATAACATTTCACTAATAGCTATTCTAATTACATTAGACTCAAGCAAATTAGCCAATGTGCCATCATTATAGCATTCTATTAATTTTTGCAAATTAAGATCAACATTTGCAATGTTTCCAGATGATATTGTACCTAAACTACTTATTAAAGAATTTAATTCAGTATCATTAAGAATTAAAATAGTTTTTCCATCTAGATCTGTTGTAGATTCTGCATCAGTTTCAAGTGCATATGCATGGATTTGCATACTTTCAGATACACCACTAGATTCAAATGATAAATTTGCAGTAATAGTAGCACGCATGATTTTACTTTTAGAAATATCTTTATTATTAGAATCAACTTTAATTTGATTTGCATCAATAGAACCAACATTACCAATTCCTTCCATAGATGCTAATGCTTTAAATAAAGAATCCAATTCCTTACCATCAATGACATTATAATCTGTAATTTTATCATCTTTAACATCACTAGGAACTCGAATTATTTCTATATCTAAAATAACTTTTGAAATTGTTGTTCTTAAAATTAATGAATCAACTACTGGACTTTGTTTGTCATCTTTTCCAGCAAGTTTATCTATTGATAAATCGTTAAAATTGATATTTGATATTTCTGTATCTGGGAATATTGTTGATAATCCTAAAATCAAATGATTCATTTCTTCAACATCTAACACTTGATTTGGTGTTAATATAGTTTGATCATATGCTTTATTTGGAATAATTACAGCATCATCTTCAATATCTTTTAATTGTTGTGTAACTGTAGCATTTAAAATATATGATTTAGATATTTTTTCTTTTGAATTAGATAAATTTGTAGTATTGATTGTTTGAATCTTATCACTTATTTTTGATATTGATGTGTTCTCATCATTACCAAGTAAAATAACAAGACCAGAAATTAAATGATCCATTTCGCCATTATCTTCACCGGCTGTTAACATTGTTTCTTTTTCTATTTTAGATGAATCATAGGCTTCTTTAGGAATGATAATTTCTTTTATTTCCTTTAATTGTTTTGTGATTGTAGCATTTAAAATATATGATCTACCTAAAGAAACTTTCGCAGCTTCAAGTTTAGAAAGAGAAATGTTATCAACATTAATATTTGTTATTGTTGCATCATTAGGCAATAATTCATTTAAACCAACAATTAAATATTCTAATTGTTCATTATCTAAAATTTCTTTTTCATCTCTACTATATTTAAGTGCATCTGATGGAACAACTATAACATCAGATTGATCCTTTAGTTGTTTTGTAACTGTAGCATTTAAAATATATGATTTAGATATTCTTTCTTTTGAATTAGATAAATTTTCAATACTGATTGTTTGAATTTTATCGCTAATATTTGATATTGATGTATTTCCATCATCACCAAGTAAAATAACAAGACCAGAAATTAAATTGTCCATTTCACCACTATCTTCACCTGTTGTTAACATTAATTCGTGTTTAGATGAATCATAAGCTTCATAAGGAATAACAATCTCTTTGATATCTGTTAATTGATGTGTAATTGTAGCATTTAAAATATATGATCTACCTAAAGAAACTTTTGCAGCATCAAGTTTAGAAAGAGTAATGCTATCAACATTAATGTTTGTTATTGTTGCATCATTAGGTAATATTTCATTTAAACCTTCTATTAAATATTTTAATTGTTCTTTATTTATAAATTCTTTTTCATCAGCGCCATATTCAATTACATCTGATGGAACTACAACATCAGGTTGATCTACCAATTTAGAAGTAATAACAGCATTGATAATATATGAATTTGTAATATTATCTTCCTTTTCTGATAAAGCAGAAATACTAACATTTTCATTTATTTCAATATTTGTAATTGGAAGATTTGGATTAACAATTATTTCAATAGCATCTAATAAATTATCTAATTCAGAAATTGATAAAATTTGTGTAGATTTATAGTTATTATCATAAGCATTATAAGGTATAGTAATAACATCATTTTGTTCTTGTTTAATCATTTCTTTTGTTATGATAGCTCGAATCACTACTGAATCTAATAATTTATTTTTTGAACTATTTAAATGGGCAAAAGTAATATTATTAATTGAACTATCAATATTACTTAAACTAGCATTTTCATCTAATAAAGCACCCAAAGCAACAATTAACTTATGTGCTTCATCTTTCTTCATAAATGTTTCTTTACTTTCTTTTACTTCTGTAGGAACATCATAACCATTATTTTCAAGTTGTGTTGTTAAAATATGACGAATTATCATAGAATTGCTTAAAGCATTATTATTATTTTCAGCATCTTCTAACATAGAAACTTTGAAATTATCAACATTCATTAAATCAGAATAACTTGCTTGATTGCTGGCATCTTTTAAGGCTTTTAAAGCAGTAACTAAGTTATTTATTTCTACGCTATTAACAACTTCTACATCGTTATATTTTGAATCTAAAGCGGCATCAGGAACATAAATACCTGAATCTTTTTGATCATTAATATATTTTGTTAATGTAGCACGAATAATTATTGAATCTAATGCTTTATTATTTTCAGTTATTTTATCTAATATATCATTGATTAAAGTATCTTGATCAACATTACTATTTGTAAAAGCATCTGTTCCAATGATAGTTATTGATCTTAATAAATTAACAACTTCTTTACCATTTATTAATCTATCTTCATCAGTATCATAAATTCCATTAGGAACAACAATACTTAATCCATCACTGCTTTCATTTGAAAATTCGACAACATATTTTGATAATGTTGCATGCAAAATACTTGAATATGATGAATCAGTATATGGTTCAGCACTTGCTGCTCCACCAAAAATATTAACAGCTACTTCTTTTAAATCATTTGTTTTTGGATCTTTCAAATTATCAACAATAGACATTGGATCATCCATAACATTTTTAATATCAATATTTAAATCAAATACAGCCTTTAATAAATTTGAAAATGCATCTGATTTAATTATATCTACTTGTTCTTCAACAAGATTATCATTTTCATCAAGTATAAAACAAGTTGATAAATCAGAATCATCTGATAATGCTTTCTTTGGAATAGCAATATATTCACCAGCATAATTTTTTATCATATAAGACAAAGTAGCCTTTAAAATTCCTGAGTCAAATAATTTTTTTAAATTACTCTCATCTTGTTTTTCAGGATCATAAAGTTTTTTAGAAGTAAATAAATTAAATATGTTATCTTCTGTAAAATCAAATTTAGCAATGTAATCATCAGATTCTTTTTCTGCATCAGTTAGATTTATAGATGGTTCATCGGCAATAGTTCCATCATCATTAACTTTGAAAAATGTTAATAATGAATTATAATCAATAATATTTTCATCAGTTAAAATTTCAAAAACTGTTTTCATTGAATCTCTTTTAATCATATGTTCAATAGTTTGGCCATTAACAGTATCTTTGCTTGCTTCTGTTTCATTTTTAGGAACGATAATAAAATTTTGATAACTCTTTAAAATTTTATTTAATGAATAATATAAAACTTCACAATTCATTAATCTATCTGTTGGAATAGCACGAATTATTGCAGGTATTGATTTTCCAGGATATGAAAGATTTTCAAGATAACTAGCACAGTTTGTAATAGTTTCTAACATGATATAAAGTTCACCATTTTCAAAATCTTCATTTTCTTCATTTGAATTTGGACCATGGTACCATTTTTCATTAAATTTATGAGTTGTTTCATCATATTCCATTAATGAATCAGGGACAGTAACATAATTTGCAAAATCACCACTTATATCACTTAAAACGCCTTTTGATTGAGTGGTATCAACAAATAATTTAATAATAGCATATGATAATAAATCACTTTTAACAACTGTATTAGGAGAAAATTCTCTTAATAAACTAAAATCATATTTTTCAATTGATTCAAATGGATGAATGACATTTTGGTCATCTGTAAGTAAATCATTAATTATTTTTAGTGCAGCATTAATTTCTGTTTTCCATTGTGCTGTTGTAACTACTTCTGGATTAATTAAAGAAGCATATTCTTGTGGAATTAATGTTTCTTTTACAATAGTTAACACATCAGGTAAAATTTCAATAGCAAAATTTGTTTCTAAAATAGTATTAATAATTGAAGCATATTTATTAGTATCAACAGATGTTAAAGCAGCAACATAATTAGTTATTTGACCATTTTCATCTTTATATTGTTCTAAAGCAGTATCTTTAAAGATTTCTTTAAATTTAGCATATAAATCTTTAATTGAAACTATAGAATCTCCAATTGTATTGTCATTATTAGCATCTTTAACTGTCATGTTAGCTAATTTATTTTCAACTTCAGCAATTAGATCATCATAACCTTCTTGATCTTGAACTAAAGACTTAATTCCATAACTAACGCCAACATGTCCTAAGAAATTAATTAATTGCAAATTACCCAATTTTTCAATAATTGTACTTACAATTTCTTCATCTAAATTGAAAAAGTCTAAAGTAGCTAAATCGCCATTTTGGCCAACCTGATCTTTTAAACTATATACATATCCTACAAGTTCTGATATAGTAACAAGTTCTTTTTTCCAATCAATATCGTATTCTTCTTTAGTTACATTTGAAGGCATATAATCTTTAACAGCATCCAAACTAATACTAATACCAATTAAAGCAGTACCTAAATTATTAATTAAATCTTCATCTGATAATATTTTTAATATGTTTTGCAAATGAGAAATTTTTTCATTATCTAATGCTGTCCAAACAACATTTTCAAAATCAAAACCATCTGTTAAATAATAAGCTTCTTCTGCAACTTCAATAAGTAATCCAAGTTCTTTTCTTAAAGCAAAAGAATAATCTTCTGATTTACCTGAAAGAATTGAATCGATAAATTTATCATCAATTGAAGTATTGCCTATTTTCATGTTTGTCATTGTGATTAAAGTTGAATTTTGATAATCACCAATCATATCAAGAGCCATACTAACAATTTCATTATTGTCTGTATATTCAAGAATAAAATCATAAATTGAAGAATATTTAGTTCCACCTTCTGTTGATGCAGTAACATTGTCATTTTCAACTTTTGGTAAAACTTTTATCAAACCATTGACCATACATAAAATTAAGAAACTACATAAAAATCCTCTTAAAAAGCCACTTGCTAAGCCAAGAGGTGTAAATAATTTGTTTTGTTTGATGGCTTTTTGTTGATATCTTATTTCTTTATCTATCTTAACACTAGCCATGTGATGCTTTTCAAAATATTTTGCTTGTTTCTTTTCAAGTTTTTTAAGATGTCTTTTAGAAACTCGACAATATTTTTTAAAGAAACAATTGTATACAATGATTTTGGCAAAGAAATATATAATTGCCCAAATTATTAACCAAACTATTTTTAAAACGCATTGAGCAATCGCAACAATAGTTGCAGAAACATTTGGATCACTTAAAGCTGAAGCATCAAAACCAGCAGCATTTGCAATAGTTGCTTTAAGATAATCCATCAAACATAAAATTGATGCACCATCATTTTCGACTGAAGGTAAAATATCTTTTAAAGCATCATATAATGCATTGTTATACCAAATTAGTCGACCTTGGATTAATGGAGCTGTTATCCAAAATATAATCCAGAAAATTAATGTTGCAAAAAAATTGAACATATTTTTACGAAAGCCTTCCCATAAACCAATTAACAAAGAGGCAATCATTATAACGCCAATAACGATTAACATAATTATTTGAATACTCATAAACTGTACTCCTCTCTCATAAACCTTTTTTCCTTACTTATTATACACATTTTATTATAAAAATAAAACTATAAAAAAATATAGTTTTTTTATATTTTACTAATTTGTTTAAAGGCCAAAAAAAAACGCAAATTTGCGTTTTTCTTTAACAAGCACTATTTATTAATTATTCTAACGTTTGAAGCGCGTTTACCTTTTTCAGTTTCTTCCAAATCAAATTCAACATCAGCGCCAATGTCAACAGTCTTGAAGCCATCAATGACTAAACTTGAATAATGAAAGAAAACATCGCCTTCAGTATCGCAAGAAATGAAACCATAACCTTTTTGCTTATTAAAGTTCTTTACTTTTCCTTCCATACACTACATCCTTCCATACAATATTATTGTGAACAACTTTTTTGAATAAAGATATATTACCATTATTTTTTTTTGATTACAAGTTAAAAAATAATTTTTTTGCATTTTATGTGGCTATTTTGCAATTTTTGCTATAAAATATACTCATATGAAGTACAAAAATGGAAAAAAATTTGATATTAAGGCAATAACTTTAGGTGGTGTCTTTGCTGCCATATATTTTATATTAACCATCTTATCTGTATATTTTTTGCCAATATTGTCCATTATTGGTTTGTTAGTAATGCCAATTTTTGCAGCATATTATTCTAGTGTTTTCAATTTTAAATATGTAATTGTTTTTAATTTAGCCACTTTATTATTATGTTTTCTTGGAGGAATTGGTGATCCTTTTTTTGCTTTGTTATATATATTACCAACTTTAATTGTTGGTGATGCATTAGGTATTTTAAATAAAACTAAAATTAAATTTTTCACCACATTATTTTTACAAAGTGTGGTTTATAGTATAACTAATTATCTTGCTTTATATTTTGGTGAAATATTTTATGAAACAAAAATAATCGGATTTTTAATTAGTGACCCCATTATATATGAAAATTTTGCTTTGTCTATTTTATTTATTTTAAGTGGAGCTGAAGCAATATTTTCTTCTATTTTTACAATGGAAAACTTAAAGGTTTTAAAAATAACTAAAGATAAAGAAAAACAAATGCCATTATATGGCTATATTGCATGTATTATATTTTATTTTTTAATGATTTTATTTTATTTTTGTAAATTAAATAATTTATTTTTCTTGATGATAATATTTATAATCATTTTAGCAATTCCACCATTTATTGAAATTAATAAAAAAATTAAACATCCAACTATCATTTGGACAACTTATATTATAATTTTTACTTTATTAAATTTTTTACTTTGTTATTTAACTTTATATTATTTGATTGCTATTTTAATGGCATTACCACTAATAATCTATTGTATTGTAAAAATAATTTTTTATATTTATAATATAAGAAGGAAGGGGGAATAGAGTTATGGAGAAGGCATTAAAATTTTTCTTAAAAGCATTTAAGGCTATCATTTTTAGCCCTTTTTATATTATCTATTTTGCATTATACCTTGTTATTAATATAGTAAATTATTTAATTGGAGAAGTACGAGTTATTATTTCTGGCTTTCGTTTTGGCAGTGATAATGAAAATAAATATCGCCGCAAAATTAAAAGAATTGTACAATCAGTACAAAATGGTGGTGATAGATAATGTTATTTTTACTTTTTAGACTTGATGAAAGAAGTCGTAAAGTTGTTTTAGTTTTATATGCTCTTTTTATACTTGTTTTATTAATCTTTGGTGGCATTTATGTAGTCATTGAAAAATTCATGAAAAAACAAGCCTTGAAAATGGATACATATATGTATGATTTGATTAAGTTTAAACTTGTAAGAAACAAAAATCATTTTAAAAGCGCTGTTTTCTATCATGAACAAAGAATCTTATTTAATACATCTAAGTGGTTTTTTAGAATTTTAATTCTTTTTACTGGTATTGCTTGTATTTTAACAGCTTTAGTATTTGATAAAAACTTTTCAAGATTTTTTAGTGAATTCTTTAAATTAATTCCTAATTTTCATTGGACAACAATTAAAGAAACTAATGAATCATTATCTCATCTAGAAAATTATCAACCAATAATTGGACCTGGATGGTTACCTGTTTCAGTTATTCCAAATGTTTCTTTAAATCCAAATTTAAATTTTGATGAACCAATTTTATATTGTTCAACAGTTTATTATATTGTTGCTATTGCTTGTTTTGTTGGATTAACAAGATCAACCATTGCTTTTATTGCTAGAGTTCATCGAGCTTTTAAAATGTCAAATGATGTTTTCCAAAAAGATTTAAGTACATTATCACCTGATGATCTTTCTGAATTTTCTAATATGATTAATTCACCATTACCTAATATAAATAATAATGCAGGAAATAACAATAATAATGATAATAGCAATCAAGATAATAAGGATAATTAAATAAAATGCTTAATCCTTTTTATATTATAATCATTTTAGTAATTTTATTTACATTTTTTCATTTACTTTATAAATTTGTTTTATATCCATTTTTTATTAAAAAAAGAATAAAAAGCAATATAATTAAGGAAGCTGTAGCTAATAACACTACAGCTATTATTATTAATCAACATATTGATAATTGTGATTTTCAAATAAAAATAAATGACAAAATATTTTTAATAAAAATAATTTATAATAAAAAAAATTGTGATTTACAAATTAACAATTTTGAAACTTTTTTTATGTACCAAAAAACTTTTTCTAATGCATTAAAAGCAAAACAAATCTTTGGTTTAAAAACATTTATGAAAAGTACAAAGCAAAATAGAATTTTAGTTCTTGCTAAAAAGGCTAAAACAATTAAAAAAGTTATTAATGAATGTGAAATGATCATGGTTGATGAAAATACAAATGTTTATAATACACACATATTAAATCAAGATTATTCATATTTTTTCAAATCAAAATAAAATTAAATATAAAAATTGTATTAATAAATGATTATTAGCAAAAAATAATCATGAAAGGAGTTGTGAAAATGAAAAAAAGCAAAAAAAAGATTATTACAAAGATTGTTATTTCTTTATTATGCATAATTATTTTCTTATTTTTAGCATATTTATTATTTAAAAAATTAGGTTTAATTGGTTTAACTAAAGAACAATTACAAGAAAAAATAGCTAGTTATGGTGCTTGGGGTCCAATTGCATTTATCATTTTATCATTTTTGCAAGTTACATTTATTCCTCTTCCAAGTGCTATAACGATTATTGCAGGAAATTATTTATTTGGTTTTTTCTTGTCTTTTCTATATTCATTTATTGGCATTATGTTAGGCGCAATTTTAGCTTTTTTCCTTGGAAGAAAAATAGGAAGGCCTTTTATAAATTGGATTTTTGGAGACCAAGAAACTGTAGATTATTATTTAAAAAAATTACATGGTAAAGAAACAATTATTTTGTTTTTTATGTTTTTATTACCTTTGTTCCCAGATGATGCTTTATGTGCAATTGCTGGTATATTGCCTATTAGATTTTTTATTTTTTTTATGATGCAATTTATTACTAGGATCATTTCAATTTTAGCAACATTAATTTTTATGTCAGGAGAAATAATACCATATCATGGTTATGGCATAATAATTTTAATTATTATTGGTATTTTAGCAATAATTGCATTTATTGTTGCTTATAAAAATGCTGAAAGAATCAATGATGCTTTAATTACATTTACAAATAAAATATATATGCGTTCATGTCGTAAAAAAGAAAAAAAAGCTAATTATAAAAATTAATTTTTAAATAATTATTAGCTTTTTGTAAAATGATTTTATCTTCCTTATATGTTAATATTGAAAAAGCATCTTCATAAGTTAAAAACAAAATTTCACTAACTTCTTTTTCTTGATTTTTTATTTGTCCATCTTTAACAACTGCCACAAAGAAAACGACCTCTTTTAATACATCTATTGTTGGATTATAATAACTTGTTTCTCTAAAATTGCTATCAATGATAACATCTAAATTTGTTTCTTCTTTAATTTCTCTATATGCTGTTTCAATTTCACTTTCTCTTGATTCAACATGTCCTTTTGGTAAAGAATAATGACCCAATTGCATTTTTTCAATCAAAAAATAAATTTGATTATTCATTATTTTATAAACAACTGCACCACAACTTTTTTCTTTTTTCATACATTTTTTCTATTATATAGAAAATAGCATAAAAGATTTTAAAAGTTCTTATGCCATATAATGTATTAACTTCTTTTCTTTTTATGCTATTTTTTATTATTATTTTTTATCTTTTTTATTTTGTTTATTATTTTTATCAGTTATATCGTCTACTTTTTCAGGTTTTGGTAATAAATCTTTTGCTGAAACATCAACACCTTTACCACTAACACCTGTAACAATTACTTTAATAATATCACCAATCTTTAAAACATCTTTTGGATGATTTACTCGATTATGGCTAATTTGAGACACATGAAGTAAAGCATCACAGCCTTTAAATAATGTAACAAATGCTCCATATGCTTCAATTCTTGCTACAGTGGCATTATAAATTTCACCAACTTTTGCTTCTTTAGTGATATCTAAAATCATTTCTTTAGCTTTATTAATAGCTTCTCTATCTTGATGATAAATTACAACACGACCATCATCTGAAATATCAATTTTAACATTATCAGATTTTTCAATAATTTCATTAATAGTTTTACCACCTTGACCAATAACATCTCTGATTTTATCAGGATTAATCATAAATTGTTCAAGTTTTGGAGCATATTTTGAAACATCTGGTCTTACTTTATCAATTGCTCCCATCATATTTTGAAGAATTTCTAAACGACCTTTATGAGCTTGAGCTAATGCTTCCTTAAAGATATTTTTAGTAATTCCTTTAATTTTAATATCCATTTGTAAAGCAGTAATACCTTCTGTTGTACCTGAAACTTTAAAGTCCATATCACCATAATGATCTTCTTGTCCTTGAATATCAGTTAAAATAGTATATGGACATTTAGGATCATTTAAATCACCAGTTGATATTAAACCCATAGCAACACCAGCTACAGGTCTTTTAATAGGTACACCTGCAGCCATTAAAGACATTGTGGCAGCACAAATTGAAGCTTGTGAAGACGAACCATTTGATTCTAAAACTTCAGAAACAACTCTGACAGTATATGGAAATTCTTCTTCAGAAGGCATAACTTGTAAAAGAGATCTTTCTCCTAGTGCACCATGGCCAATTTCTCTTCGACCTGGATTTCCCATTCTTCCTACTTCACCAACAGAAAATGGTGGGAAATTATAATGATGCATAAAGCGTTTTGATTCTTCATCAGGAGTTAGATTATCAAGTATTTGTTGATCTCCTAAAGCACCTAATGTAGTAATTGATAGAACTTGTGTTTCTCCACGAGTAAATAAAGCACTACCATGAACTCTTTCTAAAATATCAACTTGAGAATCAAGAGGTCTAATTTCATCAAGTTTACGACCATCAGGTCTTATTTTATCTACTGATATTAAACGACGAACTTCATCTTTAACAATATCATGTGTAATAGTTTCAACTTGTTTCATTACATAGTCATGTTGTTCATCGTTTTCATATTCTTTTGCTTCATATTCATCAATAACAACTTTTGTTAATTCATCAATTTTATTATATCTTGCTAATTTTCCTTCAATACGACATGCAGCTACTAAATCATCTTTACATTTAGCAAAAACTTCTTGTTGAATTTCTTCATCAATTTTAAACATTTCAACAACCATTTTTTCTTTGCCAATTTCTTGAATGATTTTTTCTTCAAATTCAACTAGTTTTTTAATTTGTTCATGTCCAAACATTAAAGCATCAAGCATTAACTCTTCGCTTACTTCTTTAGCACCTGCTTCAACCATATTAATGGCTTCTTTTGTACCTGCAACAGTCAAATCAATTAATGATTTTTCCATTTCATCACGTGTTGGATTAACAACAAATTTACCATCAATATATCCAACTTTAACACCAGCAACTGGAGTATTAAATGGAATATCTGAAATGCATAAAGCCAAAGATGAACCAAATAATGCAGTCATTTCTGGAGTTACATCTGGATTAACTGATAAAGCATAGTTAACGATTTGTACTTCATTTCTAAAATTTTCATCAAATAATGGTCTAATAGGACGATCAATAATTCTAGCTGTTAAAATAGCATGTTCACTAGGACGTCCTTCTCTTCTTAAAAATGATCCTGGGATTTTTCCTACTGAATATAATTTTTCTTCAAAAGTAACAGTTAATGGGAAAAAGTCAATTCCAGTTTTAGCTTCTTTGGCACAACATGCTGTGGAAAGAATAGCAGTATCATCATAACGAACTAAAACAGCACCGTTAGCTTGTTTGGCAAGTTCTCCAACTTCCACTTTTAAAGTTCTTCCATAGAACTCTAATTCATAAATTTTTTTCACGTTTTTTCTCCTTTATTTTCAACAGTTATAATTATACTCTTTTTTTTAAGAAAAAAAATCATTTTTGTAAAATTGCAAATAGTTTTTATTTTGTGTATAATTATCACGCAACAAGATGTTCCTTGCCAAACCATCTGAGTTGCAAATTCTATTATGGAATTGCATTATGCAATAAAAAACAAGGAGGTTTCAATATGAAACAAAAAATTAAAGATTTTTTTTACGAATTAAAATTATTACTTAGTTGTCTTTCCCCATTAATGCTGTCCCTTTTTATTCTTTCAATTTTTGCAATGAATTTATTGGCAAATAAAAGTCTAAATATTCCTTTTAATTGGCTAGCGTTAGATTGTGGAATTATCGTTTCATGGATTGCGTTTTTATGTATGGATATAATGACTAAACATTATGGGCCAAAAGCGGCAACCATGATTTCAATATTATCAATAATAATTAATTTATTTGCATGTTTAATTTTATTTATTGCAAGTAAAATATCTGGGACTTGGGGAGCTTTTTATGATTTTGGAGAAAACGAAATCATAAATAATGCTTTAGATAGTACAATTGGCGGTACTTGGTATGTTTTACTTGGAAGTACTATAGCATTTGTTATTTCTGCTATTATAAATAATGTTTCAAATTGGGGCATTGGTAAATTATTTAAGAAAAAGCCAAATGGTCTATTAGCTTACATTAGTCGAAGTTATTTATCAACTGCTTTAGGTCAATTTGCTGATAATCTTATTTTTGCTTTAATAGTGAGTCATTTTTTCTTTGGATGGAGTATTTTACAATGTCTAACTTGTGCTTTAACAGGTATGGTTGTTGAATTATTAGTAGAAGCTATATTTTCACCAATTGGATATAAAATATGCCAAAATTGGCAAAAAAATAATGTAGGCCAACAATATTTAACTTATATATCTAACAAAAAAAGGAGTTAGTTAAAAATGAAAATTTTAATAACTGGTTCAAGTAATGGCATTGGCAAGGCTATTGCTTTAGAATTTTTAGATAAAAAGCATGAAGTTATTGGTTTTGATATATTAGATAGTACAATTAAAAATAGTCACTATAATCATTATAAAATTGATGTTTTTAATGACAAATTACCAGATTTTGATGATATAAACATTATTATTAATAACGCCGGTGTTCAAAATAGTGGCCATGACATTGATACTAATTTAAAAGGTTCCATGAGAATAACTGAAAAATATGCTTTTAATAAAAATATTAAAAGTGTTTTATTTATTGCATCAGCTAGTGCAACAACAGGTTCTGAATTTCCAGAATATGTTGCTAGTAAAGGTGGTCTAGTAGCTTATATGAAAAATGTAGCATTGCGTTTAGCTAATTATAAGGCTACTTGTAATAGTTTATCTCCAGGTGGTGTTATTACTTCCTTAAATGATTGCGTTATGAAAGATTCACATAAATGGCAACAAATTATGGATGAAACGCCATTAAAAAAATGGGCGTGCGTTGATGAAATTGCTAAATGGTCTTATTTTTTAACAATAGTTAATCAGTCAATGACTGCCCAAGATATTATTATTGATAATGGAGAAAGTGCTAAAGCAAATTTTATTTGGTAGGAGACAATTATATGGATTTAGTTAAAAGATTTTTAAAATATGTTTCTTTTGATACACAAAGTGATGAAAATTCAAATACTACACCCTCAACAAGTAAACAATTACTTTTAGGTAAATATTTAGTAAATGAGTTGAAAAGTATTGGCTGTAGTGATGTAGTACTTGATCAATATGGTATTGTATATGCAACAATTAATGCCACTTGTGATAATAAATTACCAACAATTGGTTTAATTGCTCATATGGATACATCAAGTGATTGTAGTGGTGCTAATATTAAACCAAGAATTATTACATCTTATGATGGTAATGATATTATTTTAAATGAAAACGTTATTATGAAGGTTAGTGATTTTCCAACATTAAAAAATAATATTAACGAAGATTTAATAGTAACTGATGGAAACACTTTACTTGGAGCTGATGATAAAGCAGGTATTGCAATTATTGTTGAAAGTGCATATCGTTTAATAAATAGTAAATTTAAACATGGAACAATTAAAATTGCTTTTACTCCTGATGAAGAAGTTGGACGTGGTACTGAAAACTTTGATGTAAAATATTTTAATTGTGATTATGCTTATACTTTAGATGGTGGAGATATACATGTTATTGAATATGAAAATTTTAATGCTGCTAGTGCTAAAGTTATAATCAAAGGAATTAATATTCATCCTGGTTCTGCTAAAGATAAAATGATTAATTCAATTTTACTTGCTAAAGAATTTGATGATTTATTACCAAAAAATGAATTGCCTAATAAAACAGAAAAATATGAAGGATTTCATCATTTAACTGATTTTAATGGTGATGTTGAACAAACCATTTTAAAATATATTATTCGAAATCATGATGAAAATATTTTAAATCGACAAATAAATGATTTTATTGAGGTGGCTTCCATTATTAATAATAAATATCGCCAAGAATTCGTTCATGTAGAAATTGTAAAAGGTTATAAAAATATGAAAGAAATCATTTTAAAACATCCTGAAGTTTTAGATAAAGTAACTAGTGCTTATCAAAATTTAAAGATTTCTTATAATTATGAACCTATTCGTGGTGGTACAGATGGCGCTAATTTATCTTTTCTAGGACTTCCTTGTCCAAACCTTGGTAATGGTGGCTATAATTTTCATGGACGTTATGAATATGTTTCTATTACGCAAATGCGTCAAATGGTCAAAATAATTTTAGAAATATTAAAAGCTAAATAGTTTAAAAAAGGAACTAACTTTTCGCTAGTTCCTTTATTTTTATTTAGCTAATGCTTTTTTAGCAGTATCTACAAGTTGAGTAAATGCTTCAAAATCATTTATTGCTAATTCTGATAACATTTTACGATTAATTTCAATATTTGCAACATGTAATCCATGCATTAAAGTTGAATAATTTATGCCACATAAATTAGCTGCAGCATTAATTCTAACAATCCATAATTTTCTAAAGTTTCTCTTAGTTGCTTTTCTATCTCTAAATGCATAATATAAAGATTTAACAACTTGTTCTTTAGCAGTTCTAAAAAGACGATGTTTAGAACCATAATAACCTTTAGCTAATTTTAAAATCTTTTTTCTTCTATTTCTAGTTGCTGGTCCACCTTTAACTCTCATTGTATTGTCCTCCTAGTCTTGAATGCATTGTGCAAGTCTTTTTGCATCACTTTTTGAAACTAATCTTGGTTTACTTAAATGTCTCTTTTGCTTTTGTGTTTTTATAGTTGCTTGATGAGACATATTTGCACATTTTCTTTTTAATTTGCCTGTACCAGTTTTACTGATTCTTTTTGTTAAGGCTTTTCTTGATTTCATTTTTGGCATAATCTATTTTCCTCCTTAATTACTTCTTTGGTGCCAATGTAGCGATTAAATTTCTACCATCCATTACAGGATTCTTTTCAACAATACAAACATCACTACACATACTAATAAAGCGATTCATTACCTCTTCACCAACTTCTGGATGTGCCAATTGCCTATTTTTTTTGAAACGAACAACAGCTTTAACTTTATCGCCATCCTTTAAAAAGTTAATAGCTTGTTTAGCTTTAGTTTCAATATCATGTTTAGCAATTACTGGACTTAATTGAATTTGTTTAGTGTCCTGTGCCATTGCTTTTTGTTTTTTGTCATTTTCTTTTTTCTTTTTTTCAAGTTGATATCTATATTTTCCAAAATCTAAAATTTTACATACAGGTGGTGTAGCTTGTGGTGAAATACAAAATAAATCTAAATTTGCTTCTTTAGCTAAGTTTAAAGCAGTTCTAATATCTTTCACACCTAAAGCATTGCCATCTGAATTAATTACTAAAACTGTAGGAAATTTAATATTTTCATTAATTAGATATTCTTCTTTTTTATTTCTAGGCATATTGTTATGTGGATTGGCAAATGATGAATTATTGATAATGATACCCTCTTTCTATAAAATAAAAGAGACGCTTATGCGCCCCTTAATAATGAAAATTAATGTTTTGCATTAGTGTGACATTGGCCTATTTTTAATTCAAAATCAGGCGAGAAGCGGGCGCCTCTTCTTTCCACAACTTTTGTTGCTCATATATTATAAAATCTTTTTTGTTAAGATGTCAATTGTTTTTATATTTTTTTCAAAGATTCTTTCATCTTAAATTTATAAATTTCAACACCAGGTTGATTAAATGGATCTACATCTTGTAAATAAGCAGACATCATACATGCTTTACAGAAGAAATACATTAATTGCCCAAGATTATAAGTATTCATTTCATCAAGTTCAATCATAACATTATCAAGGCCTGCATTAACAAAATGAGCATCGATTGTTGAATTCATTGCAACATCATTAATTTCTGATAATTTATGATTTGCCAAATAATTTAATTTATCAAAATTTAATAGAGTTTTAGGAATTGTGACATCTTCTTGATATTTTCCAACTGCAATTGTTGTTTCAAAAAATAAAGGATTTCCATCTTGACAATATTGTCCCATTGAATGTAAATCAGTTGTGAAATTTAAAGAAATTGGTAATAGTCCTTTCTTTTGTTTGCCTTCTGATTCACCAAATAATTGTTTCCACCATTCAGCCAAATATATAAAATGGGGTTCATAAGTAATTAATGCTTCAGCAGATTTTTTAATTTTTGTTCTCTCTACATGTCTTAAAACTGCATATTTATAAGCATCATTTTCATCAATATCAGCATTGTCATATTTAACAATGGCATCTTTGACACCATCAATAAAACTATTAACATCTAATCCTGCAGCCATCATTGGAATTAATCCAACTGGAGTAAATACTGAATATCTGCCCCCTATATTAGTAGGAATAACAAATTCTTCATATCCTTCAGCAAAAGCTGCTTGATGTAAAGCGCCATTTTTAGCATCAGTTGTGGCAATAACATATTTAGCATATTTTTTTGGACCCCAACATTTTTTAGCAAGTTCAACTACACATCTAAAAACAAGTGATGGTTCTAATGTTGTACCAGATTTTGAAATCACATTGATTGCAATTCTTTTATTTTTTAAATATTCAAGTACTTGAGCTGTATAAGTTGGTGATAAAGTATTACCAAGATAAACTATTTTAAGTTTAGAATCTTTAACAATACCATTAATAGCATCTATTGCGGCTCTAGGTCCTAAATAGCTTCCACCAATACCAACAACTACTAATACTTCACATTCTTCTTGAATCTTTTTAACAACCTTCTCCATTTTCTTTAATTCTGCAGAACTTATATTAGTAGCATAATCAATCCAGCCCATCATAGCAGATTGATTTTTTTTCTTTGATTTAATGTTTGCATCAATGGCAGCAACTTGTGTTTTATAATTTTTTAAAGAATTACGACAACTACTACTTATTTTTGTTAAATTTAATCTAATCATGTTCACTTTTCTCCTTTAATTGTTGATTAATCCATATGGGTAAAAATGATTTTAACATTGAAAAATCAGAATACTCTGGATTCTCTTTTACTTTAAAATAATTTAATTTGTATCTTACCTTAGGTTGGGTTGCTTTAATTGAAAGTTTTACATGTTTGCTTTTTTTATCAATATCTAAAATTTTAGCATAAATGATATCTTCAAGTTTAGCAACTTTATTGACATTTTTAATGAAATCATTAGAAATTTCTGAAATATGAATTAAGCCAGTATATTCTTGATTATCAAAACACCTTATAAAAATTCCATAAGGTTGAAAACCAATTACTATAGTCTTAATTACTTCACCAATTTTTAATTCTTCCATTTTTTTAACTCCTTGATAATTATACCACTTGTGGTATTAATTGTAAATTAATGAAGTGAAACTAATATGCAATTTTTGTAAGAAAAAATATGTATTTTTTTGAAATTAAAATGATTTAAAAATATTTTTAAATATATTTTATTCTAATAAAATAAAAATAGTGTTATAATAAATAGGCATTAAGGAGAAAGGAGCCATATGATTTAGTTTCTTTAAACTAAATTTTTAATATTATGAATAACGAAGAAATTGAAAAGAAAATAATAACAGTGCTTGAAAAAATAAGACCATTTTTAATTAGAGATGGTGGCGATATTGAATTTGTTAAATACAAAGATGGCGAAGTTTTTGTTAAAATGGTTGGTGCTTGTGCCGGATGTGAACTAATTGATTCTACATTACAAGATGGTGTTGCCACATTATTAGTAGAAGAAGTTCCAGGAGTAGTTAAAGTCACTAATATAATTGGTGATGATAGTCAAAATATATAAAATTAAAATCTGTCTAATAAATTTTTAAACTAGACAGATTTTTTTATAAATATTTATTTATTTTTTAGCAATAGAAAGCATTAATTTTATTCTATTTTCTTGATTTACCTTTGTTGCTGATGGATCATAGTCGATGGCAACAATATTAGCATTTGGCCATAATTCCTTAATTCTTTTTATCATTCCTTTGCCAACGATATGATTTGGCAAACAGCCAAATGGTTGTGTACAAATAATATTTTCAAATCCTTCTTGACATAACGCATACATTTCTGAATAAAGTAACCATCCTTCACCCATTATAATACCTAAACCACAAACTTTATTAGCTATTTTTCTTATTTCATCAAATGGCATTATTAAATCAAATTGTTGATAATTTTTAATTGCTAGATTAGCATATTTTTCATATGATTGTACATATTTATAAAATAATTTAGCAATGAAAGATACATACCATTTTCCACCATAAAGTTTGATTTGATCAAATTTTTGAGTAATACAATGATCTATAAATCCCATTAATCCTGGAACACGCACTTCACAGTGTTCACTAAGTAAAAATTCTTCTAGATTATTATTACCCACATTTGAATATTTGACAAATATTTCACCAACAATACCAACTTTAATAAGTTTTTCTTTAACGTATGGAATTTTACTAAAACTTGAAACAATCATTTGACATTGTTTTTTTACTTTGTTTTTTCTATAACCATGATGATTAGTGATGTCATCACCAAGTTTACAAATCAATTCATCAATCAATTTGTTTGTTTGTCCTTTATTTTTTTCATATGGTTTTATTTGATTAGCTAGATGCATTATTAAATCGCCATATATAGATGCAGCTAAAGCCATTCTGATAAATTTAATTGATAATTTAATAGAATATTCTTTTTCAAGGCCTGATAAATTAAGTGATAAGACTGTAACTTTTTCAAGGCCGGCTCTTACTAAAGCTTTTCTAAGTAAATGTAAATAATTTGATGCTCTACAGCCACCACCTGTTTGTGTTATAATAACTGCTGTTTCTTCAGGAATATAATTTTCTTTTTTTATTGCTTCAATCATTTGGCCAATTACAACAATTGCAGGATAACATGTATCATTATGAACATATTTTAAACCTTCTTGAATCATTGTTGGTGATGGCGTGTCTAAAATAATAGGATTATATCCTTCTTTTTTTAATATTTGTGCATACAATTTAAAATGTATTGGCAGCATCATTGGCATTAAAAGTTGCTTAAATTTAGTTTTTTTCATTTTGTTCACCTATAACGCTTAGTAAGCTTCTAATACGAATTTTAGCAGCACCCAAATTAGTTATTTCATCAATTTTTATTTGAGTATATATTTTATCATGTCTTTCTAAAATTTCTTTTACTTCATCTGTTGTAATGGCATCTAAACCACAGCCAAAAGATACTAGTTGAATTAAATTCATTTTTGGTTGATTAGCGACATAATTTGCTGCTGCATATAATCTTGCATGATATGTCCATTGATTTATTATTGAAGTTTTTTCTTTGTGCGATTTTCTTGCTATACATTCTTCAAGTAAAACACATGCATTTAAATTTACAATTAGTTTATCAATTTCATGATCAACTTTTGCATCAATATGATAAGGCCTTCCTGCCAAAACAATCATATTTAAATTATTTTTTGTAGCATAATTAATAATTTCATCACATTTTTCATCCAATGATTTTTTAAAATTATTATATTCTTCTTTAGCTTTTTTTATGGCTTTTTTGACATTAGACAATTTAATATTTGGTAAAAATTTATTTAATTCTTTTGTCAATTTAATAGGCATTTCTTTTTGATCAATGCCAACATATGCAGAAATATAATTAACATTTTTAATAATATCCATATTATTAGCAATAACTTCACTATAATATGCTACTACAGGACAATTAAAATTTTTTTCTGATAAACCTTCATCAACATTTCTTGTCATAATTGGATAAAAAATATTTTTAATATTTTTATTAATTAAATCCATTATATGGCCATGTACTATTTTAGCAGGATAACATATTGTATCTGAAGGAATTGTTGGTTGACCTTGCATAAACATTTTTTGTGTTGTTAAACCAGAAACTACAACATTAAAACCTAATTCTTTAAAAAATGTATACCAAAATGGTAACAAATCATACATATTTAAAACCATTGGAATGCCAATTGTTTTTTCATTAATAATTTCATCTTGACGATATTTTTTTAATAAATTTCTTTTATATTCAAACATATTCAAAAAATTATCGTTAGTTTTATTAGTTATTGGTTTTTCACATTTATTGCCAGCAATAAAACGACGATTATTTAATTGATTAGTAGATACAAAATTATGAATAGTTAAAGTACAATTATTAGTACAGCCGCCACATTTTGTAGTTAAAATATTATATTTAAAGGTTAATAAATCATTTAAGTCAATCAATGTTGTTTGGTGATTATTTATATGATTTTTTGCATATAAAGCTGCTCCATAGGCTCCCATTAAACCAGCAATATTAGGTCTAATAACTTGTAAATTTGTTTCTTGTTCAAATGCTCTTAATACTGCATCATTTAAAAATGTACCACCTTGAACTACTATATTTTTTCCAAGTTCTGATAAATCTGCAATACGAATAACTTTATATAATGCATTTTTAACAACGCTTTTTGATAAACCAGCAGATATATTTTCAATAGTAGCGCCATCTTTTTGTGCTTGTTTTACTAAAGAGTTCATAAAAACAGTACAACGTGATCCTAAATCGACAGGTTTATCACCAAATAAACCAAGTTTTGAAAATGTTTTAATATCATATCCTAAAGAATTAGCAAAAGTTTGTAAGAAAGAGCCACAACCCGAAGAACATGATTCATTAAGAAAAATATTATCAATTGCCTTATTTTTTATTTTAAAACATTTCATATCTTGTCCGCCAATATCAATAACAAAATCAACATTTGGCAAAAAATATGAAGCAGCAGTATAATGAGCAATTGTTTCCACTAAACCAAAATCTAAGCCAAAAGCATTTTTCATTAATTCTTCGCCATAGCCAGTTGCACATGAACCTTTAATAACAACTTTTGGATATTTTTGATATATGTCAATTAAAGTATTTTTTATTAATTCAATGCCATTTCCATTATTAGGTTCATAAATTTGATATAAAATTTGACCTATATTGTCTATTAAAACTAATTTAATTGTTGTTGAGCCACTATCAATACCTAAAAAGGCTTCGCCTTCATAATTATTAATGTCAACAATATCAATTTTGGCTTTTTGATGTCTTTTTATAAAAGTTTGGTATTCATCTTCATCATTAAAAAGTGGCTCATTAAAATTGTATGAAGTGATTTTTTGATAATTATCAATGTCTTCAATAACTTTTGATAAAGAGACAACTTTGTCTTTCATAAAACTTGCACCGATTGCAACATAATATAATGCATTTTCTGGGCATGTTCCTTTTAAATTTAATAATTCATCAAAACATTCTCGTAAAACACTATTAAAATATAAAGGGCCTCCTAAATATAAAATATTTCCTTTTATTTCTCTTCCTTGGGCTAAACCACCAATTGTTTGATTACAAATTGCATAAAATATTGATTTTGCTAAATCTTCTTTTTTAGCACCTTGATTTAATAATGGTTGAATATCGCTTTTTGCAAAAACACCACATCTAGAAGCAATTTGATATTTTTTTGTAGCTTTGGAGGCCATTTCATTCATTTTGTCTGTAGGAACATCTAAAAGTAAAGCCATTTGATCAATAAATGATCCTGTACCACCTGCACATGAACCATTCATTCTAACTTCAAGACCATGGGTCAAAAAAACAATTTTAGCATCTTCACCACCAAGTTCAATAATAATATCACTATTAGCAGCCAATTTATCACAAGCAATTTTTTCACTGTAGACTTCTTGAATAAAATTGATATTGCAAAACTTAGCTAAACCTATGGATGCAGAACCTGAAAATGTTAAATAACAAAAATCACCAAATTCATCTTTTAATTTTTCTAAGATTTCTTTGGTTTTATTTGTTACAAAAGACATATGTCTTAAATAATCACACTTAATTATTTCATTATTTTCATTAGTAACTACATATTTTATTGTAGTAGAGCCAATATCAATTCCAATGCTATACATGCTTACCCCACTTTTTTTAATACACTATATAATAGTAACATAAAATCAATAAAAAAGCACTTGTTTTTTTTAGCCATAAAAAGTATAACTTTTTAAACAAGTGCTTTTCTTAATTATTTTATAATTGGTTTTTCCCAACTTGTAGGAATTTTTAAATCCATTAATTTAGCTATTGTTGGTGCTACATTAGCTAAGCCAAAACTTCCTTCATTTATAGTATATTTATTGTCGTCATCAACAATTATAAATGGAACAGGATTTAAAGAATGTGCTGTTCGAACACTTATATTTCCCTTTTTATCTTTTTCAAGCATCTCGTCAGCGTTTCCGTGATCTGCTGTTACAAGCATAATATATCCTTCTTCTTTACAAACCTTTAATAGTCTTGCAAGTGATAAATCTAAAGCTTCCATCGAACAAATTGTTGCAGGAAGTGATCCTGTATGACCAACCATATCGCCATTTGGATAATTCACTCTTAAAAATTGATATTTGTGACTTTTTAATTCTTTTAATAATCTATCAGTTATTTCTGCTGATTTCATCCAAGGTCTTTCATCAAATGAAACTTTATCAGAAGGAATTTCAACATAAGTTTCTAATTTTTCAGAAAATTTTTCAGAACGATTACCATTCCAAAAGTAAGTTACATGACCATATTTTTGTGTTTCTGATATAGCAAATTCATTTATATTATTTTGAACCATTAATTCTGTTAAAGTATTATGAATTTCAGGAGGATTTACTAAAAATCTTGCGGGTAATTTTAAATCACCATCATATTGTAATAAACCAGCATAAACAACATTTGGATAATATTTTCTATCAAATTTATCAAATTCTTTTTGATCGAAGGCCATAGATATTTCTATTGCTCTATCACCTCTAAAATTAAATAAAACAACTGAATCATTATCAACAATTTTACCGATTGGTTTATTATCTTTTGCAATAACAAAAGCAGGTAAATCTTGATCAATAATACCTTCTTGTTCTTGTCTATAAGTTTCAATTGCTTCTGAAGCACTTCTAAACATACGTCCTTCACCTAAAACATGTGTTTTCCAACCATCTTCAACCATTTTCCAATTAGCTTGATAGCGGTCCATAGTAATTTTCATACGTCCTCCACCTGATGCTATTGCACAATCAAAATGAGAATCATTTAAAGATGAAATAACATCTTCTAATTGGTTTACATAAATTAAAGCACTTGTTGATGGAACATCTCGACCATCAAGTAAAATATGTATTCTAACTTTATTTACTTTTTCTTCTTTTACTTCTTTTAACATTGCAATTAAATGAGAAATATTAGAATGAACATTACCATCAGATAATAATCCTAAAAAATGTAATGTTGAATTATGTTTTTTAACATTATCTACAACTTCATGCCAGGAATTAGATGTATATATTTTTTTACTTTCTATAGATTCATTTACTAATTTGGCACCTTGTGAATAAATTTGACCACAGCCTAATGCATTATGTCCAACTTCTGAATTTCCCATATCATCATCTGTTGGTAAACCAACAGCACTTCCATGAGCTTTAAGTCTAACATTAGGATAATTAGCAAGTAAATAATCTAGTGTTGGTGTATTTGCTAAACTTACTGCATCTCCTAAATTGGTTTTTGAAAAACCAACACCATCCATAACAACTAACAAAATAGGTTTTTTCATAATTTCCTCCATTTTTATTTTAAAATTGTTCTAGTAGCAATTAGATTTGCACCACTATCACAAATATTTTTTATTATAACATCTCCACACTTAATTGGAGCTTCAATTTGTATATTATCTAAATATTTTAAAATTGTAAACATTAATTTTTTAGAAATTGGCATTGATGTTTTAACAGGTAACCTAACTACTTCTAAAGATTTAATTTTTATAGTTGAAGTAACAACTCGTTTAGGATTGCTTATTTCATCTAAAGCATATTTTTGTCCACGAATGCAAAAATTTCCTGTCACTTTTAAATTATCATCAATAGTTAAATTACAACCTCTTGGACATTCAATACAAGTAAGATTTTTCATTTTTATTTTAGTCCTCCATAATTTCAATTGATAATGATTTGCAATCTTTTAATTCAGATAAATTTAAAGAAATATTTTCCATTTCTGATGGCAATAAAAACATTTTTTTAATACTTTTTATTGTCCTATCACCATCTTGAATCAATATTTTAACATTTTGAAATGGCTTAGTTACTCTAAATTTAAACATTATTTCTTTATCTATATTTTGTAAACAAAACTTTTGAGGTACTACATAATTAATACCATTTTTATTTTTTGTTTCAATATATTTACCATGTTTTAATAATCCTTTTACATAACGGCTTGCTCCTAAACCAGCTTGCATTGCTTCTTTAGTGACATAATCTACTAAATCATGTACATGTAATGCATTACCACATGCAAAAATACCTTCAATAGATGTTTGATAATTTTCATCAACTACAGCACCTTTTGTTGATGACATTTGAACGCCTAAATCTTCTAAAACATTATTGTATGGCAATAAACCAACAGATAAAATTAACGTATCAACATCAAAAGTTTTTTCACTTCCTAAAATATAATTTTTATTTTCATCAACTTGGCAAATAACAACTTGTTCAACATGATCTTTTCCTTTTACTTCTTTAACTGTATGTGATAAATATAAAGGTATATTAAAATCTTCTAAACATTGAGCAATATTTCTACGTAAGCCATTAGAATAAGGCATTATTTCAGCAACACCTAGTACTTTTGCTCCTTCTAATGTCATACGTCTAGCCATAATTAAACCTATATCACCAGATCCTAAAATAAAAACTTTTTTTCCAACTAAATATCCTTCAATATTTAGATATCTTTGAGCAAGACCAGCCGTTAAAATCCCTGATAATCTTTCTCCTTCAAGTTTAATTGCGCCTGGGGTTCTTTCAATACAACCAGTCGCCATGATAATGCTTTTTGCTTTAATAACTTGAAAGCCTTCAGCATCATTTGAATAATAAATTGTTTTATCTTTATCTATTTTTGTAACATAGGAATTCAATTTGATTTCAATTGAAGTATTATCTAATTTATCAATAAATCTTTGAGCATATTCAGGACCACTTAATTGTTCATTAAAAACATGAATACCAAATCCTGTATGAATACATTGATTTAAAATTCCCCCAAGCGAAGAATTTTTTTCAATAATTAAAATTTTATTTAAACCATTTTCATAAGCAGATAAGGCAGCGGCTAAACCAGCACTTCCACCACCAATTACAACTACCTCATATTCTTGCATGTTAATTTTCCCCTTTCGTTTTACTATATAAAATGTAGGAATTCAAATTATCATACATTATATCTTTTTTATCAACTTTATAAAATTTAGCTAAAACACTTAAGGCCTCTGCTTGACACATACCTCCTTGGCATTTTCCAAAACCAACTCTTAATCTTTTCTTTAAAGCCTTTATTGAATGAGGTGGACAAGAACGACTTAAGCAATCTTTAATTTCTCCTAAACTCACTTGTTCACATTTACAAATTATTGTTCCATAATCTTTATCAATTGCAAACATCTTTTTCTTTTCATCTAAAGTTAATTCTTTAATCTTAATATATTTTTTTATTTTAGGATTGTAATTTTCTTTTTTAGTTAAAGGTAACATTTTAGAAATAATTTCTTCAACTACCATTTTGGCAATAGCTGGAGAAGATGTTAAACCTGGTGATTCAATTCCTGCAACATTAATAAAATTTTTAGTATCACTTTCTTGTATAATAAAATCATGAGTTGAAGGTGTTGCTCTAAGACCAGCAAATGTTCTAATTGTTTGATAATATGGTATTTTATCTACCATTAAATTAGCTTGTTTTGCTACTTCATCTAAAGTTTTTAAATCAGTTGATTTAGAAAATTTATTTGTTTCTTCAGCACTAGGGCCTATCAAATAATTACCACTAGTAGTTGGACTAATTAAAACACCTTTTCCTTTATCTGAAGGAACCATAAATAATGTGTGTTTTACAAATTCATCTTTAAAATGATTTAAAACATAATATTGACCTTTTCTTGAAATAATTTTAAATGTTTCCTTGTTAACTAAATTATTTATTTCATCAGCATTAATACCAGCACAATTAATTACAACTTTACTTTGGTATTTATTATTTAAAATAAATAAATCATTTTCTTTAATTATTTTGTTAATATTTTCATTTAAAATTAAAGTAACACCATTATCAATAGCGTTTTCCATAGCATGAATACATAAATTAAATGGATCAACAATTCCAGCAGTTTTAGCATATAATCCTGCTTTTACATTTTCATTAACAAATGGTTCAATTTGTTTTATTTGTTCATATGTTAAAATTTCAACGTCTACGCCATTATTAAATGCTCGTTGTTGCAGCATTTTTAAAGTTTCAACTTCTTTTTCATTAAAAGCTAATGTTAAAGAACCAATTCTTGAAAATTTTACATCTAATTCTTCACATATTTTATCAAACATTGCATTTCCTAAAACATTTAATTTAGCTTTTAAAGTATTTTCAATAGGATCATAACCCGAATGAACAATAGCGCTATTAGCCATTGAAGCCTCATTGCCAACATCATTATCTTTTTCTAAAACAATGACATTTAAATTATATTGAGACAATTCTCTAGCCAAAAAACATCCAACAATTCCAGCACCAATTATTGCAACATCATAAGTCATGATAACCACCACTTTCTTTTAGTAAATTATAATGCATTTAAAGGAAAAAATCATCTATCTTGTCATTATTTTTATTAGTTTTTCATATATTTTTATATATAATTCATGGAGGCTATTATGAAACAATTAAAATGTTTAGAAAATTTTAATATTAGTAAAACAAATTATTATAATGAAGAACAAATGCAATTAATTGTAATATCAATGTTGAAAGAAAGAGGCATCGAAATAGATGATATTGCATTTTTATCTTATACTGCACAATGTAAATATCTTGATAATTTAACATTAGAAGAATGTAATAATGCAATAATGCAAGTAATAAAAAAACGTGAAACTTTCCACGCTGTTTTATTTGCCATAAATATTGATATATGTGCTGAAAAACATATTTTTGACGAACCATTAAATTCTATATTATTAGCTGATGTTGGCTTATTTGGTATTGATGAGGCTATTGCACTTTCAATTTGTGGCGATTATGGCACAATAGGTAAAACTAATTTTGGAAATTTAGATGTCAATAAACCAGGTAAAATTTATCAATTACAAAATAATAAAGAACATTGTCATTGCTTTTTAGACGACATTATTGGAGCAATTGCTGCTAATGCTGCAATTATGATTGCACAGAATCATGCTTCTATGAATTGCTAGATTCTAAACTATCAATATAATTAAAATATTTTTGAAATTTTTTATAAAATTTTTGATTTTCTTTAGTAAAATCGTAATGATAATTTAAATTAATAATATTATTTAAATCATAATATTTATTAAGTTTAATTCTTTCAAGTAGTCCTATTGAAATTGCTTGTTGCGGACACAAAAAACTACAACGCATACACATCAAACATTTATTTCCAAAAACCATTTTTCTTTTTTCTTTATTGTATGTAATATTTTGTGTTGGGCAATTTTTTTGGCATAAATGACATTTATTACATTTATCTTTATCTATTTTATAAAAATGACTATTAATTTTACTACCTAATCTATAAATTTTAAAAATAAATGTAATAAAACGATAAAATAAATTTACATTATAAGGTTTTTTATTTAATAAATTATCAACCATATAATTTAAATATTTAAGATTATATTGCATTTCTAAAGATATGAATTGTTCTTTTGTTTTAAAAAGAATATTATATGGCATTAAAAAATGATACTCTCCTAAAAAAGTATTATTTTTTTTCATAATTTTATAAATTTTATAAGAAGATGCTTTATTAAATTTAAATGGTTCTCCACTGTTTTTATAAATAAAATAATTACAATTTGATAATTTTAAATTTTTAATATTTTGTTCGACAATTTTTGGAGCATTAAAAGCATATATTGGATAACCAATACCTATTAAATCATATTTTTTATTTGCAAAATTATTTTTATTTTCCAAAGAAAAAACATCAACTGAATTATTTTTCTTTAATAATAAATTTTTTAAAATTGAGGTTAAATATAATGTATTATATGTTCCGCTAAAATATAATAAAGCAATTCTCATTTTATTTTTCCATTTCTATCATTTTTAATAAATGTTTAACAGCACCATCTTCATCATTAGTAAGCATAGTTATCTCATCAGCACATATTTTGGCAGCAAATTCAGCATTTTTCATAGCTATACCAATATTGGCATAAAATAATAATTCAGCATCGTTTTCACCATCGCCAAAAAAAATCAAATCTTTTGCTGATTTATTATATAGTTTTAAAAGAACATCTACACCTTCCTTTTTAGAAAAATTTAAATTGTAAAACTCACCAACTACATTCCAATATCTATAATGATAATCATTGTTACTTGTATTAATCAATTGGGCAATTCTTTCTTGATATTTATGATCTTTAGCCATAATAACCATTGTATTAGGAGCTGATGGCAATGTTTTTTTAAAATCGCCAATTATATCAACATTGGGCCATCCTTTGCCAGTCAATGCATATGATTTATAATCAATTTCTACTAAAACATCTAA
Source organism: uncultured Bacilli bacterium (assembly GCA_947626825.1). Classification (GTDB taxonomy): domain Bacteria; phylum Bacillota_I; class Bacilli_A; order RFN20; family CAG-631; genus CAKPXW01. The sequence continues at coordinate 52,403 of CANQTM010000003.1, forward strand.
AACCATAGACATTATTTCTTGATTTGCTAATAAATCATTTAATATTTGCATAGGTATTGTAATATTACGATATTTAATGTTCTTTATAGGATCATAAACTAAAGCACCATTACATAATACACATATTTCTTTTATATGACATCTTCGATAAATTTCAATACTTGAAACAATGCTTCGACCTGTTACTAAAGTTATTTTATAACCATCATTTACTAATTTTGTTATAACATCATATGAATAATCTGATGGAAATGCATTACTTCTTGCTAAAGTGCCATCTATATCAAAGGCAATTAATTTATCTTTTAAAGCCATTATCTTAATCCTACTTTTCTATAAACTTTATTCAATTTTTTTCGAGCTTCATAAATAGCTTTATATGATCCCTCTTGAAGAATATTTTCAATTATACCACTTTTTTGTATGTCATTTACTTTTGATTGAAGTAAACTTAATTCATTAACTACAACATCGGCTACTTTCTTTTTAAAGACACCATAATTATCATTTTGACATTCATTTACAACATTTTCTATTGATTTATTTGTTAAAGCAGACATTATAGTTATTAAATTTGAAATTCCAGGTTTATTAACTGGATCATATATTATTTCATTACCACTATCTGTTACAGCAGACATTATTTTTTTACGAATAATTGCCAAATCTTCTAATAAATAAATTGTTCCTTTATCTGATTCTGATTTAGACATTTTCTTTAAAGGATTAGATAATGAATTTATTTTAGAACCAATTTTTGGAGTTAAAGGTTCAGGAATTTTAAATGTATCTGAATATCTTGAATTAAAACGTATTGCTAAATCTCTAGTTAATTCAACATGTTGTTTTTGATCAATTCCAACTGGAACATAATCAGCATCATAAAGTAAAATATCTGCAGCCATTAATGTGGGATAAATAAATATTCCTGTAGGAATAGCCTCATTACTTGCTATTTTACTAACTTTATCCTTATATTGAGTCATTCTAGATAATTCACCTATATATGAATTAAATGTCATTATAAAGCCAAGTTCAGCATGCATTGGGACATCGCTTTGTCTAAACAATGTGACCTTTTTAGGATCTAAGCCACACGCTAAATAAACTGCTATTAAATTTTTAACATTATTTCGTAATTCTTTGGCTTCAATTGGCAATGTTAAGGCGTGCAAATCAGCAATAAAAACATACATTTCATATTCATCTTGATATTTTATAAATTGTTTAATTGCACCAATATAATTACCTAATGTTAATTGCCCTGTTGGCTTAATGCCACTTACTAATCTTTTAATTTCTGACATAATAAAGTCCCCCTTTAAAAAAAATAAATCCTTAGAAAAAATCTAAGGACGCAAATTTTACGTGGTACCACCTTAGTTTATAGTTTCCTATGCACTTTATCTCTATAATGGGAGAACCCAGCGCCACTACTTTGTTCGTTTTGCCCTCAATGACCCATATTATCTACTTTTCTTATTTGCTTCCACCAAGTGCAAATTCTCTATAAAAGAAATTAGTAGTTTTTCTTCATCTCATCGGTTTATTACATTATATGATTTTTTATATTATTTATCAATAATTACTTTTTTTTTGTATGCTAAATTATATTCAATCTCTTTTTCAGTTCCTCGATATAATTTAGAAATTTTATTTCTATATTCATTACCTTTAGCAAGATATATCTTTTTTGGTGCCCTGACTAAATTATAATAATTATAAAATTCTTCCATATTTTCAACTATTTCAACAAAATTAGTAAAATCATGATTTATTGTATTTGTCCATGATGCTTCTGAAAATGCCATTAATCTTGGCATAATTTGAAATTCTAAAATATTATTATTTTCAACCCATTCAGACCATAAACAACATTCCATACCTAAAATGTTTTTGTAAGCATTTCTTTTTAAAGAAGTTAAATGTATTCCTCTATTATATGTTCTAACAATAGGTAATTCACCATATGGGTCATTAAAATAAAATTGTGAACAAGGAGAATATATTGTTTTTCTTCCTTGATTGATATAATCTATTTTATCCAATTCCATTTTATAATTCCAATATTGCATTATAACTCTATTATCAGTATCATCAAAAACACCATCATGCCACATTATAACTTTTTTATTATAATTATCCATAATGTGTTTAGCGATTTCATTAGAAAAATGTGCTTGTAATTTAATAGTATTATCTAAATTTAATTCTTTCATTTTCTTTTGACAATTTGGACATTTTTCATAATTTTCATGATTTACTTCATCGCCACCAATATGAATATATTTTGAATTAGAAAATAATTTACATAATTCATCAACTAATTTTTTGGCAAAATCATATGTAGTATCTTTACCTGGACACATTATTTCTTTAAATACACCAAAATCCCCACGAACTTCATATTGTTTATCAAAACAATGTAAGATAGGATATGCAGAAACAATAGCTGAAGTATGACCAGGCATATCAATTTCCGGTATTATTTCAACATATTTTTCTTTAGCATATTTAACAATATCTAATATTTGATCACATGAATAACATCTTTGATATTCATTATTATCCCAATCATCATTTTCTTGAGAATTAATTTTAGTTTTTAAACGTTTAGATGCAATTTCTTTTAACTTAGGAAAGTTAGGAAAATCTATTCTAAATCCTTGATCATCTGACAAATGCCAATGCAATGTATTAATTTTTAAATCAGATAAAACAGATATTATTTTTTTGACCTCTTCACATCCAAAAAAATGTCTAGATTCATCCAACATAAAAGATCTAAATGCGAAACGAGGTTTATCTTCAATATAATAAATTTTTGATGTTATTTTATTTATTTGCCCTTTTTTCTTTAAATTAAATAATTGACTTAATGTTCTGGTAGCATAATAAAAGCCTTTTTCGCCACTTGCTAAAACTGAAGTGGCTTCTTTATCCATATAAATAATATATGCTTCTTCTTTTATTTCTTTACTAAAAACAAAAGAAAATTCATATTCATTAGCATTATCATCAATTTTTAATCTATTAGATAATTCATTATTTAAATTCTTAACAGCATTTTGATATTTTTTTTCAATTAAAATTTTATAATTCGAAAAATTTATTGTACCTTTTTCTTCTTTAATAATATTAGGAAATGGAATTAATTTTATCATAAGATTTCACCTATCCTTTGTTATAAATTTTACTTTATATTTATTTTAAAGTAAAGAATATGCTATAATTAGTTTACAAAAAAAAGGATGATGATTATGCAAAAAAAAATACATTGGATAATGATTAATGTTGTTACATTTATTTTAATTGCTTTAATGCTTTTTGTACCTTTATTAAATGTTAAAGAGATCAATGGTGATTTAATTAATAAAGATTTATTTGGATTTAATATTCTAAGTGGCTTTTCAATTAAAAATATAAATGATAGTGGTGAAATTAAAAATGATATTAGAGTTATGTCATCAAGTTTAACAAGTTTTGTACCGATTATGCTTTTAATTTCGACATTTATTATTAATAAAGTAGTTAAAGGACAAATCAGTAAAGATATTATTAACTTTTTAGGAATTGGTATTTGTTTTGTTTATGTTGTCTTATTACCAATAATTTGTATTAATTTTGAAGCAGAAAATTATGTTAATCATTTAGATTTTACTAAATTATGGGGCTATTATTTATCATGTGTTATTTTTGGGCTTGCATTTATTTATTATTTTGTTTTGGCAATCATAGAATTAGTTCAAGTTTACAAAAATCAAAAAGCAAGTATAACTCCAACAAGTGAAAAACAAGAAGAAGATAAAGCTTCATTAAACCAATAAAAAAAGGACTTTGTCCTTTTTTTATAATTATCTACTTGGAATTTTTAAAACATTTTTGGCTTGTAAGCCATTTTTGGTTTCAAACACTGTAAATTCTACTTCATCACCAGTATTTAAAGTACGATAACCCTTTTGCTTTATTTGTGAATAATGAACAAAAATATCCGTTTCATCATTGAAACGATTAATAAAACCAAAACCTTTTGCAGCATTAAACCATTTTACTTTTCCTGTTTCTTTGTTATTCATTTCTTTACACCTCTTTATCAATATTTTAAATAAGTAATAAGAAAAAATAAAATAAAATCGTTCGTCAAAGTTCGACATTATGAACTGTTTTACTTAAAATTAAGGCCTTAATATGACCTTTGTCAATATTTTGTTTAACTAACAAATTAATTATTGTTTTTAATGTGGCTCCACTTGTGAAAATATCATCAACAATCAAATATTTTTTATTTATGTCTAATTTTTTATTTTTAATATCAATAACATTTGCTATTTTGTTTCTTTGTTTATAAGTATTAGATGATTGTTTATAATTACTTTTTTTATAAAATAGATTCAAATATTTCATTTTTAAACATTCAATCATTTTTTCGATATGTCTAAAACCTCTTTTTTGATCATCGCTTTCATTTGAAGGAGGAAAAACAATAATATATCCTTTATATTTCTTTTTTATTTGTTCTTTAAATTGATTAAAAAACACATCTTTTAAAACAATATCATAACAACCTTTGTATTGATAAATTAATTTACGAATAAAATCATTATATTCATATAAAAATGTCGTTTCTACATTATTAAATTTACATGTTAAATTTAAAATTTTAAATTTTTTTAAACAATTTTGACAAATTATTTTTTGAGAAGAAAACAAATTAGATAAAGATATTTCATTATTAAAATCTTTAAAACAAATTAAACATTGATTCTTTTTTAAAGGCAAATTATTTTTCATTATTTTTATTTATTATTTCATTAATTGCATCTTTCATTGCTTTTGATTTATTTGTTGCTAAAAAATAAATATTTCCTGTTGGTGCTTTAATTTTTCGACCAACACGACCTGAAATTTGAATTAAAGATGAAATATCAAATAATGAATTATTTGCTTCATAAACAATTACTTGTACATCAAAAAATGTCATACCTCTTTCTAATATTGAAGTTGTAATTAATATTTGAATTTTTTTATTTTTAAATTTTTCAATATAAAGATTTTTATCTTTATATGATGAATAAATAAAGGGATAATTTGTTTGATATGAAAGTTTTAAACCAATAGCAATTGTTGGAACAAATATTAGTATTTGTTTTCTTTTTAATGAAAAAATTATTTCTTTTAAAACATTAATTTTATTAAAATAATTATATTTTATAAATTTTGGAACTGGTAAATCATAATTATGAAAACGACGATTTACATAAATAACATTTGTACAAATTTTCAAATAATCATCTTTTATTGTAGCAGATAAATATGCTATAGGACCTTTAACACTATTATTTAAAAATGTTTCTAATAAATCATTTTGATAATATGGAAATGCATCTGCTTCATCTAAAATTAAAAAATCAAAATAATTTGGAAAACGATATAATTGGTGGGTTGTTAAAACAACTAATTGCCCTTCTAAATGAGTTGTGTTTCCTCCATAAACTAAACTTATTTTAATTTTTGGATAATCGTTTTTTAATCGATTGTAAATTTCTAAACAAACATCTTTTCTTGGTATTGCAAAAGCTACTTTTTTATTTTGATTTAAGAAATATTCAATTGCTTGATAAACTATTTCTGTTTTTCCAGCTCCACATACTGCATTAATTATTACTGATTTATTTGCTTTAACATATTCAAGCAAACTATCACTTGCATTTTGTTGTGCTAAAGTTAAACTATAATTAATATTTGCTTTAATATTATTTTTTAAATGATAATTTGTTTCTATTACTTTTTTTCCTTTGTTAAAAGTGATGCATTTTCTACAATATGGTTTTCCATTTAAAAAAGCTATATATTTTGGATTATCATTATGACAAACAGGACAAACAAAAAAATCACCTCCCATTAATAAGATAGTGATTTTTTTAAAATATTCTTTAAAATTATAAGGTTAAAAAGGCTTTATATGCTAAATATGCTTCATAAACATCAGCTTTAGAAACAATTTCCATTGGTGCATGCATATTTAAAACAGCTACTCCAGCATCTATAACATTCATATTATAATTACCTAAAATATAGGCAATAGTACCGCCACCGCCTAAATCAACACGACCAAGTTCTGAAGTTTGGTAACAAACATTATTATTATCTAAAAGATTTCTAATTTCGGCAAAATATTCTGGCATTGCATCATTTGCACCACTTTTACCCCTTGAACCTGTGTATTTATTAAAACAAAGACCATTACCTAAATATGCTGCATTTTTAGAATCATTAACTGATGGAAATAAAGGATCAAAACCTGCTGAAACATCACTTGATAACATTTTAGTATTTTCTAAAGCATGTCTAACTTTTAAATCAGAATATGTTGTAGTTAAATTAATAAGTTCTGCAATTGTATTTTCAAACCATTTAGATTCTGCTCCAGTAGCACCAATTGAACCAACTTCTTCTTTGTCAACCAAAACAACACATGAAGTATATTTATTAGATTTTGAATCTAAAATTGCTCTTAAAGATGTATATGCACATACTCTATCATCATGACCATATCCTGCTAATAAAGATCTATCTAAACCATAATCTTTAGCTTTCATGGCAGGAACAACTTCAAGTTCAGCAGACAAGAAATCTTCTTCATCAACATGATATTTTTCTTCTAATAATTTCAAGATATTTGCTTTAACTGCATCTTTTTCTTTATCTTTTAATGGTATAGAACCTAATGTAACATCAAGATCTTCCCCTTCAATAACTTTATTAGCTGTTTTTTGTAATTGTTCTGATGACAAATGAATTAATAAATCTGAGATTCCAACTATTGGATCGTTTTCATCATCACCAATAGCAACATCTATAACACTACCATCTTTTTTACAAAAAACACCATAAATTGCTAATGGAGTTGTTACCCATTGATATTTTTTAATACCCCCATAATAGTGAGTATCAAGTAAAGCAAAATCATTTTTTTCATATAATGGATTTTGTTTTATATCTAAACGTGGAGAATCAATATGGGCTCCTAAAACTCTTAAACCATTTTCAATTGGTTCTGAGCCAATAATAAATAAAGCAATATTTTTATTTTTATTAATAGCATAAACTTTATCGCCTTCTTTTAAATGTTTTAAAGTTTTTATATCAACAAATCCTTTTTCTTTAGCTAATCTTTCACTTTCTTTAACACAAAGTCTTTCAGTTTTACCAATATTTAAAAAATTCTTATAATCTTCATTAAATTTCATTATTTCATCATATGAATCATATTTTTTCCAAACATTTTTTGAATACATAGTTTTTATCCTCCTAAGTGGCTAAATTATAACATTATTTTTTTTAGTTTACTATAACTATTTTTAGCATAATTTTATGATTTTATTTTTTACTAGTATTTAATTTTAACTAGTTGTATAATTGCATATGGAAAAAAGAAGGTAGCAATTATGTTGAAAAAATTTTTGCAAAAAATTAAAGAATTAGGTTTTAAAGGTATTTTACAAATGAACATTGGTTTAATATGTTGTGCTGTCGCAACAGCATTGCTTATTACACCAGCTAAATTAATTGTTGGTGGAGCCACAGGATTTTCTGTTTTCCTTGGTTTACTAACTAAAGTCCCTTATTATGTTTATTTGTATAGTGTTAATATAATTTTAATTATTATTTCTTTTTTTACTTTAGGAAAAGATTTTACATTTAAAACAATATATGGATCATTGATGTTGCCAACATATGGATTTATAATTTCAGGGATTTGTACATTAACACACTTTAATATTGAAGAAACAATTTGTAAAGTAGAACCTATATTTATCGTTTTATTTGCCGCCTTACTTATGGGTTATGGCATTGGAATTAACATGAAACTTGGTGGTTCAACTGGTGGATTTGATATATTAGAATCATTATTTTTAAAATATTTTCACATCCCATATTCAACTTCAATTTATATAATAGATATAGTTTTAGTAGTTTTGGGAATGATTTTTTATGATTCAAGCGCTCAATATTTAGTTTTTGAAAATGCACTTTCTGAAGGGCTTGGTGCAACAATATATATAGTTGTTGTTGGTGTAGTGGTCGATACTATCACATTTGGTGGTTATAATAAAAGAGCAGTTTTTATACGTTCTGTTAAATATGAAGAAATACATGATGCTATTATTAATCGATTAATTCGTGGTTTAACTTATATTGATGCTGAAGGAGGTTATTCACAAACACCAACAAAAATGATAATTTGTATTTGTTATTCAAAAGAATATTTTATTTTAAGAGATATGATTCAACAAATTGATCCAACAGCTTTTATTTTTGTTACAAAAGCTACCGAAGTTAGAGGACTTGGATTTAATTATGAAACACCTGAATATCTAAACCAAAGAAAAAAAATCAAAGAGAAAAAAGACACCTAAATATCAATAATGATTTTTAAGTGTCTTTCTTTTTAATTAATTAGTAGGTCATAGGAAGTTATGATTCCTAAAACCTTTTCATTTTCTTTACCATGTTCTGTAACAAAAATCATTGATAATCTTTTACAATTATTTTTCTTTGCAAACAATGGATAAATTTCACTAATTTTCATATCTTTTGCAACAAAGATAAAATACTCGGTTGCATGACAATGAATATTAAGATATTCGTCATATTCAAGTATAATAGATTTATTGGTTATTTTTATATTGTGTTTTTCAACAAAATAACTAAAAATGGTATTTTCACTAAATACTCCATAAAGACAGCCATCTTTTAAGATAGGTATATGTGTGTATCCATTTTTAATCATACTATTTGCTACTTCAGAGACATTGCAATCTAAACCTGCACATAATACTTTTGAAATAGGTACACAGATCTTAAAGGCTGTAACTGGATGATCAACAATTTCAATCTCATGTCTTAAGAAATCAATGATGTTTTGATTAATTAGAAAATTTTCGTCACTCGCGACTACTCGTTCGACATGAGCCAAACTGTTTCTTAAATTTCTAATGATATCTAATTGTTCACCTCGTTTATTATCATTAATTGAAGGTGAATTGTTTAATTCATTTATTCTTTTAACGATTACTGAAGTTGCCAAATTAGAAATATCATAATAGTTTCTTAAGCAATCATCTAGTTCATTATAAAGATTAAAAAATAGTTCATTATTCGTCATTTTGTTTCTAGAGTGTTTAAACTCAATTTCTCCTTTTTAGATTTTTTAACAACATTTAGTCATATATCTAATAATTGCTATAAAAAATATTGGCCGCTTTCATTATAACAAATTATTTTTTATAAAACTACATGTGAAAAATTATCTTTTAAGGAGTTACTTATTGATTTATCATCTCCAAGTTGTATAGCATCATTAACATATAAGCGTTCATTAATAGTTAAAATGTCATAAATATTATTGTTTAAACATTCGATAATAATTTTATCAGTGGCATTATTTTCATTTAATTTATCATTCAAAAAGGTTTCTAAAAAATGATTAATTCTTTCGATATTCATTTTAGCTGCAATACAAATAGGAATCATTATATATTTATTTGGTATATAACCAATTTCTGTAAATATTTTCTTATATTCTTCATTTGTTATATTAGCTTCATAACAAAATGAATAATCATCTTTATATTGTTCCTTAATGATTTGATATAATCTAAGAAATGGCTGATTTTCAACATTTATATGATAATCATTTTCTTTTATAAGATTATAATGCGTTGGTAAAATATCATCGTTTTGATTAATAAAATCACGCAATTCGCAATCATTATTCAATGGGTAAACTGTTGATTTATGCCTTTTACTTAATGGATATGATGTTGATTCATAAGTTGAAACATAATTGTTTAGGTGATCGTTGATGGTTGTTTTATCAACCATTATATAAGCCGCAAAATTTGTTTTATATAAATTCATAAAGTATTTTAAAAATGTTTTACATGTTCTATATGAATTCATATTTCCAAGTCTTTTATAGCTAAAATATAATGGTGGAAAGACCACATTCTGAAAATTTCCTTTAATAATAAATTTAAAAATATCATTATAAGAAAAATACATATCAATTTTAAATGTTGGACTTTTTATTAAATCAGGAACTATCACATGAATGATTCTTTTAGCTAAATTAGCACCATCTGTAATTACTGGTATTCCATAACCTTTTGGTTTGTTTAAATCAAACAAATGTTCTATAGTTGCACTACCAGCATAATTATATATTTGATTACAAACAGTTTCTTCTTTAAGAAAATCATTAACTTTTATCGGACAAACTATGCACTCAAGTTTTGTTTTCAAAATATCATTATCAACAAAAAATATTGGCATCTTATCATCTTCCTTCTTATTCGTCGTTTAAGTAGGCGTCTCCCCACATCATAATAAAACTAAATATGTCGCTATCTCCTAATGTACCACCAAATGGTTGAAAAGGATAAGCCATCATATTGTATGTTGCATCGGCTTCTGTTCTTTCAACTAATCCTAACACGTAGCCAAATGCAGCAATAGTAAGGCCTAAAACATTTGCACGATATGAAGCTGGATTCCCATCACTATCGAAATATATATCACTCATAGCCTGATATAAATCAAGATTATTAGAAATATTACACCCCGTAACGATAACATTTTCAGAAATCTTATAATATTTGTAACTTACCCGAACATCTGGCACATCAACAAATTCTACACGGAAATTTGATCTTAAATCATCAAAGACAAAATCAACATTACCGCATGATTCCCATAATGCAACAGCTTCTTCAATAAGATCTTTATATACAAATGTTTCGCCTGTTATTTTGTCATAAACTTCTTGAAATGCACTTTCTGAGTAAGAATAATAAATTTTTGCTGGCCCTTGATGTGGAATAGAATATCCATGCATTCTTTTAAAATCATAAACATACATTCCACTAGGATTTGGCGTTAATTCAATTGATCCTTCCCATCTGCAATTAGCTTGGCATCTAATTCGAAAATATACTGTATCTCCTTGATGTAAGAAAAAGACATTCATTTCTGTTGCACCTTCTCCTTGGTGATAAGTATAAATTGGTTTATCAAGACCTTGTGATTCTATAAAGACATCTGCTGTTCCTTTTAAATTATCTGATACAAAGAAAACGAAGAAAAAACATCGCGAATATTTCGCAGTAAATTTACAGTAATCATATGTATCTCTTATACCATAAACTTGCATTATTTGCCAATTTTTGAAAGTCATTTCTTCTGCATCTTCAAAAGATGTAGTTTCAGTAAAATCTTCATAGGCATTACCTAAAGTTTTAATTGGTGCAGATCCAATTGAACTCGTACTCAACCCTAGTGTTAACACAGAGGCCAATAGGGCATTGCTTAATGTCATAAATAATTCCTCCCAATTTTTAATTATTTGAAACATTAATTATTAGGAGCACAACATTAGATTATTTTATACAGTTAATATGCTTAAAGTGCCAATATCGCCTTCGATATCTAATTCGATATTATAAACACCTCTTTGAGAAATAAATGGTATTCTATTATTCCATATAATTAGATCAGAATTATATAAATTTTTATTTTGTGTCAAAGTAAAATTTCTATAACGAGTACCATTATTGTAAATTGAAATATACATTATGCATATTTCTTTTATATAAAAATCGTATTTCTTAAAATATTTATCAGATAAATCTAATTTTTTAATACTATATTTTTGAGAATTTAAATTTTTATTATTTTCAATAAAATCGAAGCAATTATATTGACCTTCAATATCTTTAATAGTCATTGTAGCAGTAATTTGGTTTAAATCATTTTTATTTGTATTTATATCTGAATCAAATTTCTTATCAACAAATAAAACGGACATTCCTACTATTGAAATCACTAAAATAAGCATACTAAAAATTGACAACATAATAGAAAATCTTTTATGTCTTTTAGTTGCCTTATTTTGCTTCAAGATATATGAATCAACATCAAAATCCTCACCAACTAAATCATCAATACTTACGTTGAACAATTTAGCAATAATGGCTATGTTTTCCCAACTTGGATTTCTTCGACCCATTTCCCAATTAGCAACTGTACCTCTAGTTACATTACAAGCAATTGCAATATCATCTTGTTTCATATGCAATTCGATTCGAATCTTTTTTATCTTTTCAGATAAGTTCATAATGCCACCTCATCTAATGAAGTACCAAAATTATTTTAACAAAGAAAATAACAATTTGTCACGTTGCTTTTAGCAAACCATATAAAATTTTCGGTAAATTCATACGAAAAAATTATAACATTTTTTGAAAAAAGTACAATAAATTTATTTTTTTTCTTAAATAAATATCTTTTTTGTATCATATTTGTCATTAAAAATATTTAATTTTTTTTGTAAATAGTGTAATCTATTTTTTAGAAATGGTAGGTTAATTGTATGAAAATTTTAGCTATAGTTGATAAATTTAAAAACACTTTAACTTCAAAACAAATAGGAATAATTTGCAAAAAAGTCTTTGAAAGAAAAGGATTTAATGTAGATTATGTACCAATATCTGATGGCGGCGATGGCTTTTTAGATTGTATAAATTATAAAAATAATTTACAAAAAATTTATTGTTATGCTCATAGTGCAAATGGAAAAAGAATCAAAACATATTATTATCAACTTAATGACGATATTTATATTGAAACAGCAAAAATTATTGGTTATCGTAAAGATAGTACTTTTGACATTAAAAATGCATCATCTTATGGATTAGGTGAAGTTATAAAAAAAGCCATTAAAAATCATGGAAAAAACATATATATTGGCTTAGGCGGAACATTAACAAACGATGCAGGAATTGGCATGTTTGAAGCTTTAGGTTTTGTTTTTGAAAAGGACAAAATAATTTGGCCTAAACTATTATTAGAAAATAATGTTTCATTTCATATTATTAGTGATGTTACAAATCCTCTTATTGGCCCTAATGGTGCAACATATATGTTTGCAAAACAAAAAGGAGCAACAAAAAACGATTTACCAATTCTTGAAAATAAAATTAAAAATTTTTCTCTATATATAAATAAAATTCTAAATAATTGTTATAATAATCTTCCTGCTGCTGGTGCTGCAGGAGGATTAGGATTTGCTTTTTTAAGTGTATTAAAAGCACAATATCATCATGGAATTAATTTTATGTTAGACTATTTAAACATTCAAAACATTTTACCATCATATGATATTGTTATTACCGGTGAAGGACAAATAGATACTCAATCTTTATATGGAAAAACTGTTTTTGAAATATTAAAATATTGTCAAAAGAAAACAATTATAATATGTGCTATAAATAAAATTAAAACTAAAATATGCAATAACAACATTATTGGATTATATAGTATTGTCCCTTCTATTGCAACTAAAGAACAATCATTAAAAAATCCTAAATTTTATTTAGAAAAACTTTTAAAAAATATAAAAATTTAATTCTTTTTGTATTTTTTATAATATTTATAAAAAGTTGATCTTTTTAATCCAGTTTTATTTAAAGCATCCGTAATATTAATTTCATTTTTTGAATATTGTTCAAATATCATTAAAAATTTATTTGTTAATTTTATTTTAGGGCGACCAAAAGCTACGCCCTTTTCTTTTGCTATCTTAATGCCTTCTGCTTGTCTTTGTTTTATATTTGCCCTTTCATTTTCGGCAACAAAAGATAAAATTTGTAAAACAATATCTGAAATAAATTTTCCTACTAAATTTTTATTTTCACTTCTAGTATCTAAAAGATTCATATCTAACACAACAATATCACAGTTAACTGTTTTAGTAATATGAGCCCATTCTTCAATTATCATATCATAATTTCTTCCCAATCTATCAATTGACTTAATTACTAACAAATCACCTTTTTGAAGTTTACTTCTTAAAATTTTATAATTTGTTCTATCAAAATCTTTCCCACTTTGCTTATCAACATAAATCCTATTTTCATTTACTCCAAACTTTTTTAATTCTATTATTTGCCTATCAAGTTTTTGATCTTTTGAAGATACTCTTGCGTATCCATAAATCATAATAATCACCTCTGCTTAACTTATGTAGCAAATAAAATATAATATTTTTTGTTTATAAAAGTAAACATTTAGAGAATTAAAAAAAGAAACTTTTTAGGAAAAAATATGAGACTATTATGAAACTATATTGAGATTTTCAAAAAAATAAGGTAGAATGTGACCAAAAAGTAAACAATTTGGGTTTGTTTATAAAAGTTTACTTTTATAGACAAGAGGGAAAAATTAAAATATGGAAAAAAAATATGACAATTTAAAACTACTTAAAAAAATACAATTTTGGAAAAATATTACTTACATTATTAGTGCACTTTTTATAATGAGTACTATTTCATCACTATTAATTGTAATTTTGTCTGGCATTGATAAGATTGTTTTACTATTAGTTCTTTTAACTATATCTTTAGTAATGTGTTTAATAAATATAATAATTAATTTGTACATTGATTCATTAATTAAGAATAAAGATAAGACTAATAACTAAAAAATCCCACACATAAATAATAACATAAAGTCAAGCATTTTTTTCATCTCTACATGAAAATAAATTTATATGACAAAGTCATATGTTTTTTCAAGTCTTTAAATAGTCTCTAAATAGTTTTTAATTAGTTGCATTTTTGTGTTTAATTAGTCTCAAAAAATAAAAAAGGTGATAAAATCACTCACCTATAATCTTAGTAATATAGCCAATTGGTAGCACTGTTATATTATCATTTACTGTTACAGGATAACTTGGATGATAATGTCCAGCATACCAATGTTTAAAATTATTAGCATTATATATTTTTTGTAAAAAATCTTGAAGAGGACAAATCTGATCTTTAAATCTACCAGGTATAAAAGCAATTAATTTGTTAAAAATAGATAATGGAACATCATGTGTAATAACATAATCAACATGATGTGTGCAATAATATTGATAAGCGCTTTGGAAATCTTCTGTTTTAATTTCTTGTGGCCACCAAAACTTTTTATTATATTCAGCTTCCAATTTTAATCTTTTATCTTTATCAATAGATAAGCCACCATTAAATGTAAAAAATTTTATACCATCTATATCAAAGATCTGACCATTTTTGGCATAGTAAACATCAACATCTGGTTCTTTATAGCATTTACCATTAAAAATAATTTCTTCAGGAAAAGATTCAATGATATCATAATTTTCATGATTACCTAAAACAGCAATAATAATAAATGGTAAATTATTAAGATGTTTCATTCTTTGACCTTTGCTAGTTTCGTTTTCATATGAATTAACAAATCCTGCATCACCAGCAACAAATAAAATATCTTTTTTTTCTAAAGATGTTTTTGATTTTGACTTTAATTCTTCAAATTTAATATCAAGAAGATCTAAGTCACCATGAATATCACCAATTACATATATATTGCGCTCCATAGGATTTTCCCCCAAGACCATTTCATATTACAATACAATTTTCTTATATGCAACAAATAAAAAAATATAATTTAAGTTTTTTTATGTTTTATTGATAAGATTAAATTGAAATTTTTAATATTATTTTATTTGAATTAACAAAATTTATTTCAAATATTAAAAATTAAAATTTATTGTATAAATTTTACAAATTTTTTTAAAAAAATTAGCACTCAAGTGTTGACATTGCTAAAATGTGATGTATAATATAATTAGCAGTCAGGAAATATGAGTGCTAAAAAATATAATAATGAAAGGAAATATTATTATGAACAACTATAACAAAAGAAACCAAATTGATTTATTTGATGATGATGATCCATTTTTCACACCATTCGTTAATTTTTTCTCAAAGGAAAGTAGCAAACTTTTAAAAACCGATATTAAAGAGACTGATAAAGAATACACTCTTTTAATGGATGTTCCAGGTTTGACAAAAAAAGACATTAAAATTTCTTTAGATCAAAAATATCTAACAGTTACTGCAACAAGTGATCAAGAATCACAAGAAGGAACAAAATATATTCGTAAAGAAAGATTCTATGGTACAAGTACACGTTCTTTCTATGTAGGAGATATTGAACAAAAAGATATTAAAGCATCTTTTGAAAATGGTCTTTTAATTATTGTAATTCCTAAGAAGAATTATCAAAAAGCAGAAGAGAAAAAATATATCGATATCAATTAATTCGATATAAATTAATTGCATAAAAGGTTGGCTTCATATATAATTTTGCCAACCTTTTTTATAAATTTGTTTATTATTGTACTTTTAATCTTTCTTTTAATTTTGTTTCAATTTCATCTTTAACAACAGATGGAACATAATTTGATATATCACTATTAAATAAAACAAGTTCTTTTATAGAAGATGATGATAAAAATAAATTGTTAGCTGAAGGAAACAACAAAATTATTTCAATTGATTTATCTATTGTATGGTTAAATTGAAACAATTGCATTTCAGCATCAAAATCATTATGATTTCTTAATCCCCTAATAATGGCAGTAGCATGAACTTTTTGAGCATATTTCATTACTAAGTCATCAGAAAATACTACATTAACATTTTTTAAATGAGCACAAGATTTTTTTACAATGTTAATTCTTTCTTCAATTGAAAAAATACATTTTTTATTGGGATTTACAGAAACCAAAACATAAAGTGTATCACATAATTTACTAGCTCTAGTTATAATATCAAGATGACCATTTGATAAAGGATCAAATGTTCCAGGATAGATAGCAACTTTCATGATAGTTAGCCTCCTTGTTTTAAATATTTTTTAACTTCTCTTCTACTTTTAAATATATAAATTTTTTTCTCAGGGTGATTATTAATAAATTGATAAATGCGTTGACGACTTGTTTTATAAAAATCTTTAAAGACCCATTTTAAATAATCTTTAGATAATTCTTCATCACACAAGTCACTACGAGAATCTCTATGTTTTCCTTTGTATTTAAAATATCTTTTAATAACTGAAAACAAACAAGTAAAGCGATTTAAATCTAGAAAATAAATTGTGTCGCATTGTTCAAAACGAGCAAGAGCATTATTTAAAAAATTTCCATCAATAATCCAATTTTCTTTTTCTAAAAAGCTCATAATATAATCCATATCATCATATTCTGGTTGTTTCCAATTGTGTTTATAAATGAGGGCATCAAGATGAAGATAATCAACTTTTATTTTATTGGCTAAACTTACAGTAAATGTTGATTTACCACTACCAGAATTGCCAAGTACTATAATTTTAGGCATCTTTAGACCTCACTTTCTTTTTTATTATACAACACTAAAAGAAATTAAAGAATATAAATTTTAATTAGATTGAATTATATTTTTCCCTGAATTATAATATCTTTAGTGTTACAAGGAGACTTTACTATTATGTATAATTATCACACTCACACCAAAAGATGCGGTCATGCTTCAGGAAAAGATGAAGATTATGTTTTAGCAGCAATTAAAGAAGGATATGATGGACTAGGATTTAGTGATCATGTTATGTTACCAAACATAATTTCAGATTCTGTAAGAGGACGTTATGAACAAAAAAATGAATATTTAAATTCTATTAAAAGTTTAAAAGATAAATATCAAAACCAAATTGAAATTTATGTTGGTTTTGAGTGTGAATGGGATAAAAAATTTGAAAAATATTATCGTAGTTTATTAGATGGAAATGAAGTTGATTATTTAATTTTTGGTAATCATAGTTGCTATTTTAAAAATCATAGTGAATATGGATTAAAAATATCATCGACAACTGTATATTTAAAACGTTATTTAAAAAAGACATTAGAAGCTTTTAAAAGTGGTTTATTTAAAATAATGGCTCATCCTGACATATATATGAGTAGTGTTCCTTGGAATAAGGGTGCCAAAAAATTAGCCTACACTATTTGTAAAGAAGCCAAAAAATATAATATTGCTTTAGAATTAAATTGTGGATGCTTTATCAACGATAAAAAAACAAATATATTTAATGAAGTACGTTATCGTTACCCATATCCAGAATTTTGGAAAATTGCTAAAGAAATAGGTAATACCATTATTGTTGGCATTGATGCCCATGCGCCAAGTGCTTTATATAGTGAAAAAAAGAAATTAATGGATGATTTCATTAAAGAATACAAATTAAAAGTTAGTGATAAAATTGACTTACGAAAGGAGTTAATTCATGCCAAACGAAAAAGAAAATGCCATGATTTATCAAATAGATGAGAATCTATTTGAAGTTTTTTGGGATACTTATAAAGATAAACTTAATTTGAATAAAGATTTTATCAAAAAAGTATTTTTAGCAGTTGATTTAAAATATAAAAACATCATTGCTGAAGCAACTGTATCAGACGCTTTATTAAAAAATGTTAGCGTTTATGATATGGTTAACTACATTTGTGCTGAACATTATTTTCATTTAGCAATGATTAAAGCAGAATTAAAAAGTTCATTAGAAAATGATGAAAATTATTTTAAACAACTTGTTAATATTTGCTTTGATAAATTAATTATTAATGAATTTGGCAATGTCAATTCCAAAGCAGTCATTTCAAAATATAGTGTAGAGACATCTATATTAGAAATGTTTGTCAATAAACTTTTTGTATTACTTGGCAGTTTAAAATTAGATGCCAATTCATCAAAGCAAAAACTACAAGCTGATATTTATGCAAAATGTTTTATGTTAATAAAGTCAACATTGGATCAATTATGTGAAGGCCTAGAAACAGAAGCCATGAGTTCCTGGAGAACTTTCCATGAACTTTTATGTGTTTTAAGAGTCATTACGAAAGGTGATGAAAAAGTAGCTCAAGCCTATTTTAGACACCTAAATTATGGTTCTTATAATCGTGGAGAAATCAAAGATGAAAACGAAGTTGCTAAAATAACTAAGCAAATGGAAGAAGATATGCAAATTTTAGAAGTTAAAAAAGCAAACAAAGAAAAATTTATTAATTATGGTTGGATTCATTGGGCTTTTAAACGTTATAATGATGAAGAAGTAAAAATGAATTTTTTAGGTGGTCTTCAAAAAGTCGCTGATTTAACTGAATATAAAAAATTTTATGAAATTGCTAGTGATGTTACCCATTCAACACCATTACTTGTTTATGCTAACAAAATGAATTTAACAACTACAACTTTAAAAATTACATATGAACAATTTTTCCTTATAGAAACAATGTTTGTTAATTGGTGTCTTAATGATTTAAATCTTGATGCTAATAAATATCAACCTTTAAAAGATTATTTAATATTTAAAAAGATATACAAAGGGAAAATAGAAATAATTTATCAAAATATTAATGCTAAATATAATGCATTCAATAATAATTAAAATAATGTTATAGAATAAATTATTTATTATCATTATTTTATGTTCTAAATCATATTTATTTAATATCGAAGGATAGATAAATATGAGTAGAGCATATGAAATAGTTGGTCAACCAAATATAAATGGAAAAATAAAAGTGCAAGGTTCAAAAAATTCTGCACTTGCAATAATTGTGGCATCTTTATTAACTAAAGATGTCATTTGTTTAGAAAACGTTCCAAACATTGCTGATGTTTTAGAATTATTAAAAATTATCAAAAAATTAAATTGTCCAGTATCGTTTTTAAAAAACAATTTAATAATTGATGCTTCTAATATTACTTATCAGTCATTATTGTTTCCTGAAATCAAAAGTTTTCGAGCTTCATATTATTTTGTTGGAGCTTTTTTAACATTATTTAATAAAGTTGAAATTTTCCTTCCAGGAGGATGTAAAATTGGTAAAAGACCAATTGATCAACACATAAAAGGTTTAACATCTTTAAATGTCAATTTATGTTTAACAAATGACATCTTAAGGGCAAATTCTTTAGATATCATAGGAAATGAAATAAAATTAGATATTGCATCTGTAGGTGCTACAGTTAATTTAATTTTGACCTCACTTAATGCTAATGACAAAACAATTATTAAAAATGCTGCAAAAGAACCAGAAATTATTGATCTAGTGAATTTTCTAAAACAAATTGGCGCTAATATTATTGGTGAAGGAACAAATACAATAATAATTTATCCAATTAAAAAATTCCACAAAGCAAATTATAAAATAATGCCAGATAGAATCGCTACAGGAACATATTTATTATATGGTGCTTTATTTGCTAAAAAATTAACCTTAACAAATATCAATACAATGGATAATTATGCCCTTATCAATGCCCTAATTTCTTTAGGTGCAGAAATGAATATTAGAAAAAATAGTATTACAATTTACAAATTAAATAATTTTGATAAATTGCAAATTAAAACTGATGTTTATCCTGCATTCCCTAGTGATTTGCAACAAATTATGTCAACATTTTTATTTTCAGGTCAAGGCATTAGTTTAATTGAAGAAACTTTATTTGAAAATCGTTTTACTTTTTTAGAAGAAATTTCTAAAATGAATGGTAAATTTTTAATCATAGATAATAAAGCCTTAATCATACCTTCAAAATTCAAAAGTGGTGTAGTTTCTTGTAATGATTTACGTGGTGGAGCTGCTTTACTTTTAGCTTGTTTAATGGCAAGTGGTACAAGTATATTAAAAAATGTTGAATATATAGAAAGAGGTTATGAAAATATTATTGAAGTTTTACAAAATATAAATGTTAATATTAAGGAAATTGAACTTCATGAAGCATAAAAAAATATTAATTATTTGTTCAATAATATTATCAATAACAATTATTTTATTATCAATAGGTCTTTTTAATACTAAAAAGAATACTAAAAATTTTGGATTATTACTAGGAAATGGTAGTGAATATATAAATTTTAATAGTCCATATGATGATAGTTTTGCGTATGATTATAATACTTCTGATTTTCTTTATAAAATGTTAGAAATGGATGCTTCTAAAAAAAATAATAACGAAAATATTATTAAATTATCACAATTTATTAAAAAAGCAAATTATGTTATTATTAATATTGGTACTCATGATATTAAATCAAAAATAATTACTAATAAATATAATCAAACATTAAACTATGATTTAGAAATCTTAAATCGCTATAGTGAAGTATTAGTATCCAATGTAACTAATATCATCTTAAAAATAAAAGAATACAATTCTAAAATAAATATTTATTTATTATCTTTAATATATCCATATAACATTTATAATGATGAAATTGCTAACTTATTTATTTCAATAAATAAATCATATGAACTATTGGCCAATAAATATCAAATCAATTATTTAAAGATATCATAATTTTTCAAACTAAATGCAGTTTTAATAATACTTTTATATACAAGATTATACTTTTAAAAAACGTTTATTGAATCATTTTATTATTTTAAGTATAATACTACTTGTAGGAGGTTTTTAACATGAATAATAACGATTTTTATGCTGAATATAATGATAATGAAACACAAAATAAAACCTTAACTATCAGTGAAACTAATGTTGCTTTTGCAAAATCATATTTATGGATGTTTTTAGGATCTATTATCACTTTTATTTCAGGAATTGCTTTTTCTCACTTATTTGCTATTTTTGCTCAAAATGCTGCAGGTAGTATAACTTTTTTAGTTATATCAATTGTTTCATTTATTGTTGAATTAGTTTTATGTAATGCCATTCATAAAAATGCTTTAATCCATGCAAATTTTACTAAAGCTTTATTAGAATTGATGGGCTTTGCACTTTTAACAGGATTTACATTTTCAAGTTTATTTGTTTATTTTCAAAGTGATATATTGTATATGGTTTTTGCAACTGTTTCTGTTTATTTTCTAATTTTATCTTTATTATCATTTTTATTTAGAAAAAAGGTTTATAAAATTGCTAATTTTGCCTTTTTTGGTTTAATAGCTTTACTAATTTCAAGTGCACTAATTTCTTTATTTTCAATTTTCTTATATCCAGTAAATCAAGTATTAACTAGTGGATTATTTTTAGTAATTAACATCATAGGTTTGGTTGTATTTACAATTTTAACCATTGTCGATGTAAATTCTATGTATCATTTAATCAATAATTCTTATAATAAAAATGCTGCTTCTGTTGCTGCAGGATTTACTCTTTATTTAGATTTCATTAATATCTTTATTTATATTTTAAGAATTTTAATGATTTTTGGTAAAAATAGTCGTAATAATTAAAAGGAAGGTTTTATGTTTATGGATAAATACGAACAATTAGCAAAACTTATATGTCCTGATGTTAATATAACTATTGCAGATTTAGAAACAAAATTCCCACCTAGAAATTTAAATGAAAATGCAAAAGTAACCCGTTTTGCACCAAGTCCTACTGGTTTTTTACATACAGGTTCTTTATTTGCATCTTTTGTGGCTTCGAAATTAGCTTATGATAGTAATGGAGTTTTTTACCTTAGAATAGAAGATACTGATACTAAAAGAGAAGTTAAAGATTCTATAAAAACTTTAGTTGAACAATTATCTTTATTTAATATTAAAATTAATGAAGGATATGGAATTGGTGGCAATTATGGACCATATATTCAATCAGAAAGAAGTTTTATTTATAATACAGTAATTTATGATATGATTTGCAAAGGACTTGCTTATCCTTGTTTTTGTAGTCAAGATGAATTAGATAAAGTAAGAGAAATTCAAACTGCAAATAAAGAAAGACCTGGATATTATGGCAAATATGCAAAATGTCGTAATTTAACTGTTGATGAAGCAATTTCAAAAATCAAAAATGGTGAACCTTATGTTGTAAGATTTAAAAGCACTGGTAATTTTGAAAATCATATTAATTTTCATGATCAAATTCGTGGTGATTTAAATCTTTCAGAAAATGATTTAGATATTGTAATTCGTAAATCTGATGGCTTACCAACTTACCATTTTGCTCATGTATGTGATGATCATTTTATGCATACAACAGATGTTATCAGAGGCGAAGAATGGTTGCCATCAGTACCAATTCATGTGCAATTATTTAAAGCATTAAATTTTCCTTTGCCAAATTATGCACATGTTCCTGTTATAATGAAAAATGACAATGGAAATCGTCGTAAACTTTCAAAACGTTTAGATCCAGAAGCATCTGTTTTTTATTTTGTTGAGAAAGGTTATCCAACAGAAGCTTTACTTATTTATCTATGTACAATTGCTAATTCAAATTATGAAGAATTTCGTTTAACTACTAACAATGATAATATTGATGATTTCAAATTATCTTATGATAAATTTTCTTTAGATGGTGCCTTATTTGATTTAGAAAAAATAAATAATATTTCTAAAGATATAATTTTTAAAACACCAATTGATACATTAGTTGATAAAGTTATAAATTGGGCTAAAATGTACGATAATAAATTATTTGATTTAATTAACATTGATACTGAAATGTTTAAAAAGATTATGAATTTTGGCAAAGAAGATTTACAACCAAGAAAAGATTATTATAAATATTCTGATATTTATGAACACATAAATTATATGTATAAAGAAGAATATGATAATTTAATTTGTGAAGAAACAAATTATGACAAAAATTTAATTAGTAAAGTTTGTCAACTATTTAAAAATGATTTACTTTCTAAAGAGCCAATCAATAAAGACACATGGTTCAATCATCAAAAAGATATTGCAAGAAATATTGGATTTGCTTATAATAAAAAAGACATGAGGGATAATAATTTTGCTTATATGTTTAGCGATTATATGGCTATTATTCGTCTTTCATTAACTAAAAGAAAAAATGCTTTTGATTTAGTTGATATTATTACAACTATTGGCATTGATGAAGTAATTCGTCGTTTAGATTTATTTATTTAGCAAGATAATATCTTGCTTTATTGGCCTATTGGTGAAGCGGCTTAACACATCGCCCTCTCAAGGCGACATTCACGAATTCGAATTTCGTATAGGTCACCAATTAAAAAAATGCTCAATATTATTTAGTAATATTGAGTTTTTTTGTAAACCCAATCAATAAATTGTATTTTTTCTAATTTATAAATTTCAATTCAACCATTAGTTTAATACTTTTTTAAAATATCAACGAATAATTGCTATGTTTTTTATTTGTTCTATGGTATAAATTAATTGAAAGAAGGAACATATTATGAAAGAAATTTTAGCAAATAACATAAAAAAACTTAGAAAAGAAACTCATTTAAGTCAAGAACAATTAGCTAACATTTGCCAAGTAAGCGTTCAAGCCGTTAGCAAATGGGAATGTTGTTTATCATATCCTGATATTGAATTATTACCTATTATAGCTAAAGCCTTTAATGTTACAATTGATAGTTTATTGCTAGATAAGGTAGAAGAACATGAAACATTTTCTTGGGATGATGATGATAAAATTCGTGTTGTTCAATATCATGGTCATAAATTATTAGCAGTTGATGAAATTACTAATAAAATTAATTTAAAGATGCCATCTTTTGATAATCGCAAAGAAAAAGACAAAGTAGCTTTTAATGTTGAAATTACTGGTGGTGCCCAAATAGAAGGTGCAATTGGTGGCAACGTTAGTGTTAATGCTGGAGATGTGTCTTGTCAAAAGGTTGGTGGAAATCTTATTGTTAATGCTGGTGCTGTATGTTGTCAAAAGGTCGGTGGAAATCTTACTGTTAATGCTGGAGATATGTCTTGTCAAAAAATTGGTGGCAATGTCAATGTCACTCATGGTGATATTGAGTGTAAAGAAAATTTAAATGTTGGTGGCTCTCTTGAATGTGATAATATTAATGTAAGTGGTGATTTATATTGCAAATCAAATATCAATTGCGATAATATTACATGTAATTCTACTAATAAAACATAAAAAATTGATTTTAGAGGCTTATTTATTAAGCCTTTTTTATTGCTTATTTTGATAAAACTTGACATTTATAAACCTAATATATAGAATATTAATGATGTTACAAATGTAATATCAATGGAGGAATTATGGGAAAAGTTAGTGAACTTAAATGTTCTAATAAAACTGCTAATCAATTAGCTAAACAATATTTAAAAAAAGCCTTAATTTCCTTAATGAGTCAAAAAGACTTTAATCATATTAGTATTACAGAACTTGTTAAAGAAGCAAATATTTCTAGAGAAGCATACTACAATAACTATAGTAGTAAAAATGAAATTATTAAAGATATTGTTTTAGAAATTAATTTTACTATTTTAGATTCTGTAGGTCGTCCTTTTACTAAAGATGTTTCTTTAGATTGGTATTTAGATTTATTTACTAATGTTGAAAAATATCAAGATACTTTATTAACTTTAGCAAATGCTGGTTTGCAAAATGATTATATTCAAATAGTTAATGACTACATTTTAAGCAAAAAAGACATTAAAAATGATGAAATTGCTTGTAAAAGAATTCTTTGGAATGGTGGAATTCAAAATCTTATTTGGCAATGGATCAAAAAGAAAACAAAATTAACTAAAGAAAAAATAGCTATGTTGTGCTATGATTTCTTTCATAAAAATCAAGTTTATATTTAAAGGTGGGGAAAAAATGGGAAAAATAAAAATTATTACTGATTCAAATTCAGGAATCAAACAAAAAGATGTAAATGATTTAGATATATTTGTTATACCAATGCCTTTTTATATTAATGGGCAAGAATATTTTGAAGATATTTCTTTAACAACAGAAGAATTTTTTAAATTTTTAGAACAAGATGCTAATATTTCAACATCACAACCATCAACAATGTATTTACAAGATTTATTTACTAATACATTAAAAGACTATGATGAGATAGTTTATATTCCTATGTCAAGTGGTTTATCTAGCACTTGCGAAAGTGCTAAAGTTGTGGCTAAATCATTTAATAATAAAGTTCATGTTATAGATAATCTTAGAATATCTGTCACACAAAAATCTAGTGTTTTTGAAGCAAATAGACTTAAAAATTTAGGAAAAAGTGCTTCAGAAATTGAAACATATTTAATGGAAACTAAAAATATTGCCTCAATATATATTTATCTTGATACTTTAAAATATCTTAAAAAAGGTGGCAGAATTACACCAACAGCCGCTTTACTTGCAAATCTTTTAAAAATTAAACCAATTTTATATACAAGAGGTGGAAAATTTGAAAAATTTGCTACATGTAGAACAATTTATAAAGCTAAAGATATAATGATTGAACAAATAAAAAAGGAACTAGAAGGAGAATTTAAAGAATATTATCAACAAGGTTTAATGACTTTGCATATTGCCCATACTCAAAATTATGAAGAAGCACAAAATTTTAAAAAAGAAATTAATGAAAAATTACCAAATTTAAAAGTTGGTTATATTGATCCATTATCATTAAGTGTTTCTTGTCATATTGGTGCAGGGGCTTTAGCTTTAGCAATGGCTATTGATCATACAAATAAATAATTATTTATTTAATTCATAGTATTGTTTTAATATTGTAACAGATAAATTTGCCAATATTTTGGCAGTTTTATTTTCATCAAAAGTGTTGTCTAAAATCCATTTTTCAATTAAACCAATTGTACCATTGGCAGCATATTCGAAAATTAATTCAAAGGCAGCATTTTTAATATCAAGCCATTCATACAAAAACTTTTTAATAACTAAATATAAATTGTTAATGTATCCCCTTAAAGAATCATCATTTAAAAGCACTTGATAAAAAGCAATATTAGGCTTAATTAAATGCAAAATATTTCTAAAACCCCAATGAATGCTAATTTCATTATAATTTTTTGTATTTAAAGTTTGAAAAAAGGTTAAAGAATTTTGAATTTGCTCATTTAAATCAAACATCATTTTTTTAATAAGATCATCTTTAGTATCATAATGTAAATAAAATGTATTTCGATTTATTTTTGCCTTTAAAGCAATTTCGCTAACGCTTACATTTTGATAACCTTTTTCCTTGATTAATTGAATAAAGGCCCCTTGAATGGCCTTTTTTGTTTTAATAACTCTAAGATCCATTGCATTATTTCTTTTCATATTTGCACCTCATTTAATATGTAATTGATAAATAAGCGACATATGTCGCTTTATTGTTGTTTGCACAAAATATTTTATGTGTTAGAATATTTTTTGTCAAGAAAGATAGAGGAAAAATTTATGGAAAAAAGAGATTTTGTAATCGTTGTTGATTCTTGTTCTGATTTAAATAAAGAATTAAGAACAAAAAATGGTATTGAATATGTAAAAATGTCATTTGTTAAAAAATTTGCTGACCATGATGAAGAAGTTCCTGCATCACTAGATTGGGATTTATTTACTAATAAAGAACTAAATGATTGGCAAAGAAATGGAATGCAATTAAAAACTATTCAAGTAACAGCTGAAGAATTTACAAATAAATTTACTGAAATATTAAATCAAAATAAAGATGTTTTATATATTGCATGTTCAAGTGCTTTATCTGGTTCATATGACTATTCTTTAATAGTTAAAGATGAATTATTAACAAAATATCCTAATGCAAAAATTATTTGTGTTGATTCATTATGTTCATGTCTTGGTCAAGGATCAATGGCTTTAGATGTTGCTAAAATGCAAAAAGAAGGAGCAACTATTGAACAATGTCGTGATTATCTTGAAGAAAACAAATTATGTTATAACCAATTAGCAACAGTTGAAACATTAGATTATTTAAAGAAAGCAGGTCGAATAAAAGCATCAACAGCATTTTTTGGAAATATTTTTGGTGTTAAACCAATTTTTATTTCTGATGCTATTGGCCAAAATTTTGCTGTTAAAAAAGTTAAAGGAAGAAAAAATTCTTTTATTGAAATGGTTAATATGATGAAAGAATTAATTGTAGAACCAGAAAAACAAACTGTTTATGTTTGTCATTCAGATTGTTTAGAAGACGCCCAATATGTTAAAGAATTAATAGAAAAAGAAATTAAGCCACTTAATGTAAGTATTGAATATTTAGGTCCAATTATTGGAGTTAGTACAGGACCTGGTACTATTGGAATTTATTTTAAAGGACAAAAAGTTACTGTAACTGGAAAATAATATGAATACCAAGTTATTAGATGGAAATACTTTTAAAACATTATTAATAAATGGCTGCCAAAGTTTAATTAATGATATTGATAGAATCAATGCTTTAAATGTTTTTCCTGTTCCAGATGGCGATACAGGAACAAATATGAGACTCACTTTAGAAGGTGGAGTTAAAAGTATAATCAATGAAAATGAAAATGATTTATCAAAATTAAGTAAAACATTAGCTAGAGCCATGACATTTTCAGCACGAGGCAATTCTGGTGTCATTTTATCACAATTTTTTAAAGGACTTTCAAATGGTTTAGAGACTTTACCTAAAGCCACCGCAAATGATTTAGTTAAGGCCTTTGACGAAGGCGTAAAACAATCATATAAAGTTGTTAAAAGACCAACTGAAGGAACTATCCTTACAGTTATGAAAGATTCAACTAATTATTGTAAAGAAACAATCGATGAAAATAGTACCATTGAAGATTTTTTTGCTAGTTTTCTTAAAGAAGCCCACGCTTCTTTAGAAAGGACTCCTGACTTATTACCTGTTTTAAAAGAAGCTGGTGTTATAGATTCAGGTGGTGCTGGATTTAATAGAATTATTGAAGGAATGATTATGGCCCTTGATGGAAATATTTTAGTAAATCAAGAAAAATTTGAAGAAGAAAAAGCAAAAAAAAGTGTTGGGCATTTCAATGCTGATAGTGTCTTGGAATATGGTTATTGCACTGAATTTATTTTACAATTACAAAATAGTAAAGTTGATATCAAAACATTTGAATTAAAACAAATAACAGATTATTTAGAAAAAATCGGTAATTCAATAGTTGCTTTTAAAGATGATGATATAGTTAAAGTTCATGTACATACATTCACACCAGGTTTAGTAATTAATTTTTGCCAAAAATTTGGTGAATATATAACATTTAAAATGGAAAATATGTCTGTACAACATTCAGAATTAGGAATTGCCAATAATGAAAAGCCAAAAGAACATAAAAAATATGTAGTTATTGCTGTAGCACCAAATGATAATTTAGGTCAAGCATTCAAAGATTTAGGTGCTGATGAAATTGTTTTTGGTGGGCAAACAATGAATCCATCAAGTGAAGATTTTGTCGAAGCATTTGAAAGATTTGATGCTGAAAACATTATTGTATTTCCAAATAATAGTAATATTATTTTAGCAGCTCAACAAGCCGCTGATAATTATGAAAAGGCAAATGTTGTTTTAATTCCTACAACATCTTTAGTACAATGTTATTGTTCTTTAACAATGCTTGATTTAGGACTTGATGATTTAGATATGATTGTTAACGATTTAACATCTACTGCAAAAAATGTTATTTCTCTAGCAATTACTAAAGCAACAAGAAACAGCAATATTCAACATGTCGATATTCATAAAGATGATTATATAGCCTTAATTGATAAAAATATTGTTAAAGATAACAATAATAAAATTAATGTTGTAATCGAGGCATTAAAAACAATTAATGATATTTTAGATAAAGATGTAATTACTATAATTTATGGAAAAGATGTTTCTGATGACGAAAAACAACAACTAGAAACATTAATAAAACAAAATTTCCCTAATTTAGAAATTGGAACTATTAATGGACAACAAGATGTTTATAATTTCTTAATTGCAATTGAATAAATATAAGAGAATTAGTTATTTTTAAACTAATTCTTTTTGTTAATAATAAATAAGAGGAAGGTTGACATGATCCCCTATTTTTTTATTAAAACGATATGTAATAAATATCTTAAAAACAACTTTTTACATAAGCCATTAGATGAAATATTAAAAGATGCTAACAAAAAAACTATCTATAAAAAAATAAATTCACAAAAAAATGAACAAATAACTTTAGATGATATGTTATATGTTTTTGACCATTTTAATTTAAAAGGAACAAAAACAATTTTTTATTTTTCTGGAGGGAGTTTTATGCAACCACCGTCAAAATTACATATCAATTTTGTTAAAAAATTAGCAAAAAAATTTGATTATCATATTATTTTAGTACAATATCCACTAATTGCCGATTTAAATCCATTAGAAAACGCTAAATTAATTGCTAAAATAATTGCAAAAACAAAATATACAGAAATAATTTTAATGGGAGATAGTGCTGGCGCTAATTTAACATTGTATATTTTAAAAAATTTACAATATAAAAAAATTGTTAAAAAAATTGTTTTATTTTCTCCTTGGATTGATGGCCATCTAAATCATGAAGATATTTCTTTAATTCAATATGATGATTTTATTTTAGATAAAACAAATTGTGTATCAATTGCAAATTTAGTTTATAAAAAATACAATCATAACAACTTATATTTGTGTCCAAATGAAAACGATTTTTTTTATTCTTGTAAAGTTCTTTTAATTAGTGGAGAAAAAGAAATATTTACGCCAGATGCAATTAAATGGACTTTAAGTCAAACTAATTTATCAGTTAAACATCTTGTATATAAGGACATGTGTCATTGCTTTGTTTTACTTCCTATATCTTTAGCCAATATAGCCCTTAAACAAGTTGATATTTTTTTAAAAAATTAAAAATTTTTTAATTGACTACAAATAATATATAAGATAAAATTTATCTAGGAAGTTTATTAATAAGAATTTAAATTTAAACATAAAATTAAATAGTTTAATTCTAAAAAAAAAATAAAGAGAGGAAAAAAATATGGATTTAAAAGGATCAAGAACTGAAATGAATTTACAAACTGCTTTTGCTGGCGAATCACAAGCAAGAAATAAGTACACTTATTTTGCTAGCGTAGCAAAAAAAGAAGGCTATGAACAAATAGCTCAAATTTTCCAAGAAACTGCTGATAATGAAAAAGAACATGCTAAAATTTGGTTTAAACATCTTGCAGGAATTGGCTCTACTGCTGAAAATTTAAAAGCTGCAGCTGCTGGTGAAAATTACGAATGGACAGAAATGTATGCTGAATTTGCACGTATAGCAAAAGAAGAAGGTTTTATGGCTATTGCAGCTCAATTTGAACTTGTAGCTAAAATTGAAAAATCACATGAAGAAAGATATCAAGCTTTACTTGCAAAAGTAGAAGGCGATGAAGTATTTACTAATAAAACTGGCATTGTTGTTTGGAGATGTCGAAATTGTGGTTATTTACACACTGGAACATCTGCTCCTAAAGTATGTCCAGTATGTGCTCATCCACAAGCATATTTTGAAAGAGAAGTTGTTAATTACTAATTTATATTTAAAAAAGCAAATGATGAATCATCATTTGCTTTTTATTATAAAAAAATAATTGCTTTAATAAATACATTTTATTATAATTTTTTTGGTGAAATTAAATGAATTTTTTTGGTAAAAATTTAAAAGCAGCTATATTTGATCTTGATGGTACTCTTATCGATTCATGCAATATTTGGAAAGAAATTGATAAGACTTTTTTCCATATGCATAATTTAGAAGTTCCAAAAAATTATTCTAAAGAAGTTTCTCACATTGGTCTAAAAGAAGCAGCTATTTTAACTAAAGAAAAATATCATATTCAAGATAGTGTTGAAAACATTTTAAAGCAATGGGATGAAATGTCAAAAGAACAATATTTATATCATATTCAACTAAAACCTCATGCATTAGAATTTTTATTAAAATTAAAAAATAGTAATGTAAAACTAGCAATTGCTACAGCAAATAAAAAATCTTTATACGAACCATGTTTAAAAAGATTGAAAATTTATGATTTTTTTGATTTCATTGCTGATGTTGATGTTGTACATGAAGGAAAAAGTTCTGTTAAATTATATGATTTTGTTACAAAAAAATTAAATGTTTCTAAAGAAGAAACAGCTATTTTTGAAGATATTTCAATTGGGTTGCAAACTGCTTTTGAAAATGGCTATATAGCAATAGCAGTTTATGATAAAAATTCAGAAAATGAAGACACATTAAAAAGACAATATTCTCATATTTATGTAAAAGATTTTAATGAATTATTATAAAAATCTTTTTTACAATTAAATGTTTAATTTAAATATAGTTTACTTTAAAAAAACTAAATCAATTTTGTTGGTTTAGTTTTTTTCTATAAATATTAATTTATAATAATGATTGGAAAATTTTTAAAAATGATATTAATAATCTCATAAAGAAATTATATTTTAATTCTTTTGGTGGAACAAGTTTGGATTTAGCAAAATCATCATCAAAATCCTTTTTAATATCTAAAATACAATCTGAATTATATATCCAAACACCACATTCATAATGGTGAAGTAAAGATCGAAAATCTAAATTTGTAGTTCCAACATAAGCAACCTCATCATCAATTAAAAATGTTTTTGCATGGTTGAATCCAGGTGTAAATTTATATATTTCTACACCATTAATTGCTAATTCATAGGCAGCCGATTTAGTAAATGCATATACTAAAGCTTTATCTGGCGTTGCAGGTATTAATAAACGAACTTTAACTCCTCTAGCAACAGCAGCAATTAAAGCATTAGATATTGCATAATCTATAATCAAATAAGGAGTTGATATATCAATATTTTTACTTGCTTGATTAATTAAATTTAAAAAAGCATCAGTTGCAAAATTTTCATAGTATCTACTCCTCGGCCCTGTGCCATAAGGCATAACAATTTCATCATTTAAAATATCATTTAATGACTCATCATATAAATATTTTTCATAATTTTGTTGTTTTAAAGAAACAATAGAAAAATTTTGTAAAAATAAAATAATTAAATTATTAATACCTTGGCCTGTTAAACGAACTGCATTATCTTTCCAATGTCCATATATTTGAACTAAATTCATGTATTCATCAGAAATATTTATGCCACCTGTATAAGCAATTTTGCCATCAATAATTGCAATTTTTCTATGATCTCTATTATTATGATATGCCGATACAAATGGCAACATTGTATTAAATTTATAACATTCTATGCCTAATTTTCTTAAATATTTATAATAACTTCCTCTTAAATATTTAACACAACCAACATCATCATAAATTAGTTTAACTTCTACACCTTCTTTTACTTTTTCTTTTAAAACATTTAAAATACTATTCCACATATGGCCGTGATTAATAATGAAATATTCTAAGAAAATATATTTACTAGCATTTTCTAAATCTTTCATTAAACTTTCATAAAACTCTTTGCCATCTTTCAAAAAAGCGACTTTGGTATTTCTATAAGCTCTAAAAGATGACATTGTTTCTAAATATTTTATTTGACCTGCATATTTATTGGCAATTTCGTATATTTTTTCTTGTTCTTTAACATTTTCTAAAGGCAAAGATGGCAATTTAGCATATCTTCTTGTTCTTTTTGCCATTGGTTCTTCTGCTTTTAAAACAATATATATAACGATACCAACTATTGGGAAAGCAATTATCAAAAATGACCAAAGCATTTTTTGTTCTGGTGGCACTTTATCATTAACAATTAAAACAAAAACAATTAAACCAATAATAGATGATATCAATTGGAAATAAACATATGATTCTGTTAAATTAAAAATATAATATGAAACAATAACTACTTGAGCAATAACAGAAATTGCCACAAAAAACAATCTACTAAAAATCAATTTAATGATTGATAAAAATTTTGCCATTTTATAGTTTCGCCTCCTTATATTCATATTTTAAATAATAATCTTGTAAAATACCACGATATGAATTTTTCCATGGTTTATTACGACCAAAATAATGGATAATACTACAATTTTGCTCAACCCAATTTAAATCAATTTTATTAACTAAATGTTTTAAATTATATAAAGTAATAGTTCTATCTGATAAATTATATTTCAAATGATCAATTTGTAAAACTTTATCTCCATATAATCCTTGTAAAACATCTTGATCAGGTAACATTAAAGTCATTCTTTTCTTTAAAATAAAGTTATAAACTTCTTTACTTTGATCAAATTTTCGTAATTCTTTTAAATTAATTAATAATACACCTGTGTTAAGATATGGAGCTTTTTTAGGAGCACCATTTTTAACTTCATTAAATTTTCTTAAAATGTTTTTAACATTACTTGAACCAATGTAATAATTACCATTAAAATCAGAATTATATAAATCACTTAAATCTTTTAATACAATTATATCAGGATCAAGATATAATATTCTATCTAAATCATTAGGTAAAAATTTAGCAGCTAATAAACGATAATAAATTACTGATGGATATCTTTTGCTAGTAGGAGCACTATCTAATATTTCATCTTCAAAATGAATAATAGTGAACTTAACATTATCTACATGATAATTTTTAAAATCAGATATTGTTAAATCATTCGCAACTACATAAACATTTAAAATATGTTTAGAATTATTAAAAGACAAAGAATTTAACATTGTAAATAATATTTTTAAATATTTTTTATTAATTGTTACTAAAATATTCATATAATACCTCAACTTTCGAATTGTGAATGGTAAAGTTCAAAATAAAACCCTTTCTTTTTTAATAAATTCTCATGATTACCTATTTCAACAATATGGCCATCTTTCATTACTATTATAACATCTGCATTGACAATAGTCGATAATCTATGGGCCACAATAAATGATGTTTTATTTTTCATTAATTCATTAAATGCTTCTTGAACTTTTTTTTCAAGTCTTGTATCAATATTACTTGTTGCTTCATCTAAAATTAAAATTGTTTTTTTACATAACATTACCCTAGCAATGCATAACAATTGTTTTTGACCTGTTGATAGCATACCACCATCTTCATTAATAATAGTGTCTATTCCATTTGGCAATTGTTTTATAAAACTTTGACAATTACATTTTTCTAAAGCTTCATTAATTTCATTTATTGTTGCATTTGGATTACCAAAACATAAATTTTCTTTGATTGATGTACTTTTTAACCAAGTATCTTGTAAAACCATTCCAATATTATCTCTTAGACTATTAGTCTTAATATCTTTAAGGTTATAATCATCATAATAAATATTTCCACTATCTACTTCATAAAATTTCATTAATAGATTTATTAATGTTGTTTTACCGCAACCTGTTGGACCTACAATCGCTACTTTTTGACCTTTGGTAACTTTTATATTAAAATCTTCAATTAAAGATTTATTTTTATCATAAGAAAAATAAACATTTTTTAAAAGAACATTTCCTTGTAAATCAACATCTAATAAATGATTTTCGTTTGGCAATTCTTTTTGATTTAGCAATTCAAAGATTCTACTAGCACAAGCTAAAGAATTTTGCATTTCAGTAATTACTCCACTTATTTCATTAAATGGTTTGCCATATTGATTAGCATAACTTAAAAATGTTGTTAATAAACCTGCTGTTAAAACACCTTGTTGTGTAACAATTAATATTGTACCTAAAATAGCAACACCAGCATAAACTAAAGCATTGACAAAACGAGTTAATGGATTTGTTAATGATGAATAAAAATTAGCTTTTAGTGAAACATCTTTTAATTTCATATTAATTTGTTCAAATTTTACTTCATTTTCTTTTTGATATGAAAAGGCTTGAACTATTTTTTGATTATTAATCATTTCTTCTATAAACCCTGTTTGTTCACCTTTTATTGTCGCTTGTTCTTTAAACTTTTTGTAAATTTTTGATGATATAATTTTAGCGACTAAAAAAGAAATAGGAGTTAATACAAAAACTAATATAGCAATGTAAATATTATAATAAATCATAATTGCTAAAGTTAAAATAATAGTTAAAATTCCCGTAAAAAATTGACTAAAACCTAAAAGCAAGCCATCTCCAAAAGTATCAATGTCACTAATTATTCTTGAAACGATTTCACCTTTTTCTTGATTATCTAAATAAGATAAAGGTAAATTATTTATTTTAGCAATAGCTTGATTTCTAAGTTTTTGATTTACTTTATAAACGATATGATTATTAATAATAGCCATCAACCAATTTGTCATAGCTAAAACCAATACATCAATAACCATAATAATAAAATAATGACTTAATTTAATAAAATCAACATTATCAATATCAATTATAAGGTCGATGCTTCTTCCAATTAAAATAGGGAATAATAAAGTTGCCAAAACAATAATAATGGCCAAAAGTAAAGATAATATAATCAAAGGTATCATTGGTTTTAATTGTTTTAGAACCATTTTAAAAGTTGAAGGATGTTTTTTAACCATAAATTTCATCCTCCTTTTTAACTTGAGAATTATATATTTCTTGATAGATTTTACAATTATTTAATAATTGTTGATGATTACCATAACCAACCATTTCTCCCTTATCAAGAACAATTATTTTATCTGCATGAGCTACAGTAGAAACTCTTTGTGAAATTATAAAAACAATAGGATTATATGATAATTTTTTTAAATTTTGACGAAAAGAAGCTTCTGTTTTATAATCAAGGGCACTTGTTGAATCATCTAAGATCAAAATAGGTGCTTTTTTTAATAAAGCTCTAGCAATTGTTAGCCTTTGTCTTTGACCGCCTGAAAAGTTTTTACCATCTTGGCTTACTTCGCTATCAAGACCTTTTTCTTTATTCAAAACAAATTCTTTAGCCATAGCTAAATTTAAAGCATCGATCATTTCTTCATCTTTAGCATTTTTATTACCCCAAAGTAAATTTTCCTTAATAGTTCCTTTAAATAAAACGGCTTTTTGTGGAACGATAGATATCATTTCTCTTAAACTAAAAATATCTAAATTAGCAATATTAGTGCCATTTATATAAATATTACCTTCACTTGTATCATAAAAATGGGCTAATAAATTTATTAAACTAGTTTTACCACTTCCTGTTGAGCCAATAATTCCAATAGTTTCTCCTTTGTTAACACTAAAAGAAATGTCTTTTAATGATTCTTTAGCAGAATTTTGATATGTTAAAGAAACATTATCAAAAACGACATATCCTGATTTATTTATAGTTTTATCATCTTTAAATTTTAATGATGATTCTTTTTTCATAATATTATCAATTCTATTAGCACAAGCAATTGATTTATTTAAAGTAATTAATAAATTAGCAAACTTAATTAATTCCACTAAAATAATAGACATATAGTTATATAAAGCAACGACTTCACCTTGAGACAAATCACC
Organism: uncultured Bacilli bacterium; assembly: GCA_947626825.1. Taxonomy (GTDB): domain Bacteria; phylum Bacillota_I; class Bacilli_A; order RFN20; family CAG-631; genus CAKPXW01. The sequence continues at coordinate 89,485 of CANQTM010000003.1, forward strand.
AACATTGACCTTTAATGCCCCAAAATAAATAAGTAAAACAATGGCACCATTAATAATCAAATAAGTAAATGGATTTAATAAAGATGCTATTTTGCCAACATGTAATTGGCTTTTTGTATGATTTTCATTTAAAACATTAAATTCTTTAACTTCATCTTCTTGTTTGTTAAAAGCCCTAATAACACGAATACCATTTAAATTTTCTCTTGTGTGTTTCAATAAATTATCTTGTTTTGTTTGAACGTTTTTATATAATGGTACAGTTATTTTTGTAATTAAAAACACGACCAAAAATAATACACAAGTAACAAATAAAAAAATCAAACCAGCTTTAATATTAATGAATAATGCCATTATAGTAGCACCAAAAACAACAATTGGTGATCTTAGCAATAAACGTAATAATAAATTAATTCCTGTTTGTACTTGATTGACATCACTAGTCATTACATTTATAAGCGATGAAAATCCTAAATTATCATATTCACTATAGGATAAAGATTGTATTTTATTAAAAAGATTTTTTCTTAAATTAGTTGCTATATTAATTGCAGCATAAGCAGAATAATATTGAGCAATTATTGAAAATAACAAACCAATTAAAGGAAAAACAATTAATAAAATGCTAATAACAATAATATAAGTGTGATTATTTTGTTTAATACCAATATCAATTAATGAAGCGATAAGAATGGGAATAAATAATTCAAAAATAGCTTCAAAAAGTTTAAATAGAGGGCCTAAAATTGACTCCTTTTTATATTGTTTTAGCATTTTTAAAATATTTTTCATTGTTCTTTCCTCAATTATCACTTATTTTACCACATTTTAACAATATTTAACACATTTTGATAAACAAATAGGCATTTAGGGAAAATTTGTAATAACAATAAAGTTATTAAAAACAAATTTTTGTCTCTTGTTTGAGTAATTATGTCGCAAAAATTTAATTATTTATTGAAAATTAAATCATCCCTTAAATGTCAAGATAAAAAAACATTAGATATATTGCTTTATTTATGTTAAAATAATATCAATACATTTTTGGAGGGTAAAAATATGTTTAAAAAATTATTAGGTATACTCTTATTGATTGGTTTAGTAAGTTGTGATGCAAACGAAATAAGCCATTCTTTAGACTCAACACCAAGCACTCAAGATTCTTCATCTAGTAGTGCTGATGAATCTTTATCAAACTCAAATTCGAGCAGTAGTTTTGATTCATCATCTTCTAGTGATTCAAGTGCAACAGAAGTTATTACATCAATTGTAATAAATAATAAAATTGATGAATTAGTTCAAGGTTCAACGCACACATTAAATGTTGCAGTAACACCATCTTCATTGGCAAGTCAAGTTGTTTATAAATCATCATTGCCATCTTGTGCATCAATAAGTAATGATGGTCAAATAACTGCATTGCTTCCTGGTTCAACTATTATTACTGTTTCAGCACCTGATTATTCAATTAGTGATTCTTTTACATTAAAAGTAACAAAGAAAATCATTCATGTTGAAAATGTAACTATAAATAATAGTGAAACAGAAATGGTTGAAACAACTACATTAAAATTAGATGTAACAGTTTCACCACAAGATGCCACAAATAAAGAATTAACTTATACAAGTAGTGATAATAGTTATGCTACTGTTTCTAATGATGGACTAATTACTGCTTTAAAACCAACTCTTGAAGGACAACCAGTTGTAATAAAAGCAATTTCAAAAGATAATACTCAAATAGAAGACTCTTTATCTTTAACAATTAAAAGAAAAGCTATTTCAGTTCAAAGTATCACAGCAACATTATTATCAAATGATATCATGCCAAATGATAAAATAAATTTTGAGGTAACATTATTACCTGAAAATGCTGATAATAAAGAATATACTGTTACAACTACAACTCCTGAAATTTTAGAAGTTGGAAATAATAATGTTGTTACAGCTTTAAAAGAAGGTTTAGGAAAATTAACATTTACATCTAACGATGTTCCAACAGTTACTACTAGTTTAGATGTTCCTGTATTAAAATCAACAAATTATGATTATATTAAAGAAAAATTAGCTGAAGCTTCTACTATTGAACATGAAAGTGCAAGTAGTGGACATTTTGAAAAAAATGAAAAAAGTTTTTATGATGATGAGCCAGAAGTAATTACAAATAATTGGACAGTTTATACTGATGGTGTAATGATTGATAGAAACGATAATTTAGGTCATACAAAAAAATTATCAGTTAAAAACGGCAATATGCTTTGTGTTTTAGAAGATTCAACAAGTGACTATAGTAGTTATAATGGAGTTACTTATGAAGAAGATGAATTCGATGATTGGTTTAATAAAGAAGAAAATGCATTCTTACCTGAAATCGAAAGTTCTAGTAATAGCGTTGGTTTATGTAACTATATTGCTGACTATTTAGATAATTATTCATCATTCTCTAAAGACGAAATTGTTGAAAATGCTAGAGTTATAGTTAAACCAGGTAGCAATCAAGAAACAATTACCCTAACTAGTTCGGCAGAATATAATGATTCTTATTGGGATGAAAGCGTTTCTTACATGGAAGTTAGTATGAAATTAATTTTCAATGAAAACAATGCTTTAGTAAGTTTTGAAAGTTCTTATCTTAAAATAGATAGTGATAATTATGATGCTGAAAATCATACATCAATTGACGAAAGCCAAAATGATACAACAGTTATAAGTGCAACTATAAATTATGATACACGTGTAGCCACTGATGACAACAGAATTAAAAAAGAAGATTATTATGTCACTTCATTTGAAATTGATACATCTAATTTTATCGATGGTAATAAAATCAATTTAAAAGAAGATGTAAATATTGCTGTTATAAATGAAGTTCCAGAAAGACACCTTGAAGAAAAATATACTGTTTCATCAAACAACGAAAGCATTATTGAATGTTATAATTCAAATAGAACAAGTATTTGCGGCCAAAGTGAAGGACAAGCAACAATAACTGTCACTTCAGAAGGCGGTGTTTCTGCATCAATTGAACTTACTGTAATCGTTCCTGAAGTTAGTTCAATATCACTTTCTTATTTACCTTCATCTATGAGAGTTGGCGAAAAACAAGAAGAAATTTATGCTGTTGTTAATCCTAGTGGTGCAGATCAAAGTTATGAAATTGTTTTAACAGAAGATTCTAAAGATTTTGCTACTTTAGAAAAAGTAAATGATAAATATGATTTAACTGCTATTGCTCCAGGAAAAGTAACAATCATTGCAAGAAGTTTATCTAAACCAGAAATAACTGATGAAGAAACAATTACAATTAAACCTGAACTTAACGTTGAAAGTGCTAAAGAAACATTAATCAATAACACATATTCTGCTGGATATTCTGGCAATGAAACTCTAGTATTTAATGGAGATGGAACTGGCGTACTTAAAGTTGATGGTGGTGGTGAATTTACATTTAAATGGGAACTAGTATTAACTGAAACATGGTTAGGACAATCTTTCCAATTAAATATAACTGATATAGTGGAAATTTCTAGTTCAGAAGATGATTATTTATATAAAGGAACTACATCTACATGGACTGTTTCAGAGGATGCAGATCAAATTTCTGTAAAAATATATGATGATTTCTGGGAAGAAGATACTACACTAACTTATGAATTGGTAAGTGAATAATTGGAGAAAATAATAAAAATGAAAAAAATTTATTTATTATTAGGAATTGCATTAGGACTTTGTAGTTGTGGTGGCAACACCATAACTACAAGCAATAGTTCTTCATCAAATGTTGAAGAACAAACCACTTTAAATATTATTGGCCCTAATGAAGTTTCAATTGGTGATGTTGTCAAATATACAGTTGAACCAAACATTGATGTAAGTTTTCAAAGTTCTGATGATTTAGTTTTAAGTATTAATGGCAGAGGTGAAGCTACAACATTTAAAGAAGGTCAAGTTACAATTACAGCAACATCTAAAGAAGATGCAAATGTTAAAGGAACTTTAAATGTTAAAGTTAATCCTGCAAAAATGCAATTACCAAATGATTATTTAGGAATTACCGAATTAATTAATAAAGCCAAAGAACTTGAAAGTTCAGCTAGCGAAATTTCAATGGAAACAATTAAAACAGATCTTAAAGAAACAAGATTACAAAATGTTAAACTTTATGATGGTAATTTCTATATTGAAACAATTGATGATGAATACACTAATCATTCTGGATATACACATGAAATAACTACAGTATTTAATGGCGTTTATCAAAACAATTATTATGAAATCCATGATGGAAACATAGGTAGTTATGTTATTAAACAAAAAATTGTTGATGAAAATGCTGTTAGAGACAATAATGAAATTTTAGAAAGTGATGCTATTAAAAAAGGCACAAATCCATCTTATGTTTCAGCTTTTACTTATGATATTTATTCATTATGGGGTGCAAGAACATTAGATTTAAAAATTGATGGTGAAGTCACAAATGAAGGCATGACATTAACATTAAGTAATATTTATCTATTTTGTTGGGCTGATGGTGTCACAAATGAATCAACATATTATGAAACGACTTTAAAATTTGATAATGATGGTTTCCTATATGAAGGAATATATCAAGAAATCGAATATCAAGAAAATCAATATGATACAAAAATCAATGATTTTGTTGAAGATGCTGAAATAAAAGACACAAAAACTGTGACATTTAATGCCAAAAAAGGCGTAAAATTTGCAAGCAATACTTCTAACATTTTACCAACAGATTATTTTGTATCATCTGTTACTAAAGCAAATTATGCAATAGATGTACATGTTAATGATCTAATTTTAGTTAGAAATGTTGAACTTGTTGAATATGAAGGTGCTAAAGCATTAGATATTGATGAAATTAAGATAATTGATGTTATTAATGATGATGATAAAATATTATTATCTAAGGATGCCTTTTCTGGTCAATATATGGCTATGCAAGAAGGAACTGCATATTTACTTTGTCAAATGACTTATTCAAATGATGTTCAATTTTTAGTTGAAATAGTAATCTTACCAAAGGAAGGTGCTTAAAATGAAAAAATGCTTATTTGTTTTAGCAAGTTTTCTTTTATTATCGTCTTGTCAAAATAACCAAACAAGTAATAGTTTATCAAATACAGATAGTTCTTCTTCAAGTGAAGAAATTAAAAATGAAACTGTTGAAGATATTTTAAATAAAATAGAAGATAATTATAGTGTTGTTTATACAAGTGCTTCTGGAAAATATCATATTTATAAAACAAAAAATTATTTTTATGATGAAGAAATTGGTGGCGGACAATTTGTTTTAGATGACGATACAATGTATATATATACTGTTCATAACAATGTAATCGTTCCAAGAAATAAATATTCAGCAACTAGAACTGATTTTGAAAATTTCTTTCCAAAATTTGAAGTTAACATGGATAAATTTGAAATAATAGATGACATGTATGTTACTTCTGATGCACAAACCATGACAAGTTTATGCAAATTAATTAATATGTCTTCTTATAATCGTGCAGAATTATTCATGGATGATAATTTTCTTAATTTTAGATTTTATGATAATTACAATCGCATGTTGGTTAGTGGTAAATTTTATGGGGTTGGTGAAACAAATTACAATATTTTAGATGAATATCTTAATCAAAAAATTGCACCAGAAACAGAAACTTACACAAATAGTCCACTAATTGATGTATTAGGCGATTTAAATAATAATATGACATTTGTTGGACAAAGTGTTACTTCCCATGAAGGCTTATCATTATTATTAACAGATAAATATTTAGCCACTTTTTCAGGTAATGGTAAACAAATATCTGATGGTGATGGCTATTTACAATTAAATGACAATTTACATCAATTTACATTAAAAGATAATAAATTAGATGTAGATTATGAATATCTTGATACTGATGAAACATTAGACATGAAAAGTTTTACTCTTCAAAGACATGATTTTACAAAATTTAAAGAAATAGATACTAATACATATATTTCAAGCGATTATTATAATGTTAAAAATTTAACAGATTTTCTATTATTAGATGCGCAAAATGTTAATTTAGTCAAAATAAAAGTTGACACAACATCTAAAGAAGCAGAAATAACTTTTTTACAAGATCAAGTTGAATTATATACTGGAAGAATATTTAACATTAACTCTTCATCATTACCTCAACTTGATGAATATTTAGAAAACAAATCCGAACCAGCATTGAAATATTATGAAAATAGTGAATTAATGGCTGCTGTTGCTAACTTAAATGATAATTTTACATATATTCGCGATGATTTAACTCCACAAGATAATAATGAAGAAGGAATTGAATTTTATGGTGTACGATCAACTGTTAATGGTCGTAAAGAATACAAATCATATTATAATAATTTCCCATCAACTGATTATATCACTTATAATCAAAAAGCTTATCATTATGTATTAAATGGAGATAGTATCATTCTTAAAAATAATGGTTCAATATCAAAAAATAAATATGAAGAATATTTTTCTTTTTCAAAAATTAATTTTCATTATTTTGAACCTTTAGGAAATAATAAATATTTTACTTCATCAACAAGAATATTAAGACAATTATCAAAATTAATCAGTTCAAATCCATATAATTTAGGACGTTGTTATATAAGTATTGAAAATGGAACTATAAATATTGAAATGCAAGATCAATACTTAAATACTAATTCTATAGGTCATCTTGAAAAAATAAACGAAACCTCTTTACCAATGGTTGATAATTATAAAACAAATAATCAAGATGAAAACAATTTATTTCCAAAATATAATAATAGTAAAATTAAAGATGTTGTTAAACAAATCAATGATGGTAATAATTTTACAGTTGCTTATCAAGATGATATAGAATATGGCATAGAATTTACTGCAGATGATTATGATTATTATACAAATGAAACTATTTATTATGGTATGTATAAAGATGGTTTTATAACTGGATCGTTATCAAAATATATTTATAATTTTGGTTGGGTAACTGATGAAGAAACAGAAGTTAGAGAATTCACATTAAGTGATCATCCATCATTATATTTAAGTAGTATGGCAGAAATGAATCCTTTCCAATCATTAAGTGATGACATGATTGATAGATTTGTTCCATATCAAAACAACAAATTTCTATCATTAGATGAAGATATTTGTAGCGTATTTAGTTTGGCACTACAAATGGGCGGTGTTGTTGATGTTGTTGGAGTTATGTTAAGTTTTAATAATAAAAATGAATTAGTAATTGAAGTTATTGATGAAATTGAAGTTACTTATGACGAAAACAACATTCGTAACGAAGAATATATTGTTTTTGCAACAGCAATTATTACTGATGTAGGCACTACAAAAATTCCATCAAATGCTCTTATTCCAACAATGAAATAATAATTATAATTAACAAAACTCTGTAATTTGATTAATTCATTTTATAGAGTTTTTTTTACTTTTTTATATAATTATGTAGAAAAAATATTTTTTAAAAAAATAACCTTTTTATATTATTAAAAAATGTTAATAAAACAATAAAAAAATGTTAAAATAATATTACAACATCTATTGGAGAAAAGATATGGGAAATATTGATAACAAATTCGAAATTTGGACAAAAAAACTTTATGATATATCTAAAAAAAATTATATGATTAATTTTAGAGGGCAAAAAAATCGATGTTTAACAATAACTAAGCCTGATATTTTTGAATTATATGATTCTTTAGTATTTAAAGATAATTCTATGTCTTTTAAAAGAGCAATTACTGCTGATACAAATTTCAATATTTTTGCTATTAATACTTTAATTAATTGTTTAGGTAATAGTACCATTTTTGAAGAAGGAGATATTTCTGTTGCACCGAAAGTCAACAAAACCCCATATTTTATTTTAAGAAACATTAAGAAAACTGCTAATTTTTTTAAACAAGAACAAGGCATTGATGTCATGTATATGACTTTTTTATATGTAAGATGGCATCCAATTGGCTCAACAGATGAATATTTAACACCTTTAGTTAATGTTCCTGTTTCTTTAGAACAAGATAATATCTATTCATTATTTATATTAAAAAAACAAGGTGAACCTGAAATAAACCCAATATTTTTATATATGTTAGAGCAACAACAAATGACAATACCTTCTATAAATGACAAACCATTAAAAGAATATTTGGTAGAATTAGAAAAAATATTTGCAGATTTGGATTTTGAAATAATTCAACAGGCTAATCTATGTGTACTATTTTTCCAAAAAATGGTAATGTTTAAAGATTTAGTAAATAATAAAGAAAGAATTATAAATCATCCAATCATTAAAATGTTTTGTAATGATAATGAAGAAAATACGATTTTTGATTTAGATAATTTTCCACAAATAAAAGAAAGCCAAAAAATTGTTGTAATTGATGCAGATTCAAGTCAAAGCAAGGCTTTAGATTTAGCAACTCAAGGGCAATCATTTGTATTGCAAGGCCCACCTGGAACTGGCAAAAGTCAAACAATTACTAATATAATAGCAAGTCAAATATATCAAGGCAAAAAAATTCTATTTGTCTCGCAAAAGACTGCCGCTTTAGAAGTTGTTTTTAATATGCTTAAGAAAATTGGACTTAGTGATTTAGCCTTAACTTTACATAACAATAACAAATTAAATAAAAATGAAATTATAAATGAAATTTATGCTCCTTTTTCATTTAAAAAGTTTAATGTTAAAGAAGAAAAAATAAATTATTTAATGAAAATCGATCAAATTTTAAATGATTTAGAACAATATAATGAACTTTTAAATACCAAAGTTTATTCATTAAATGATACATTATATGAATTAATTAATAAATATTTTGATCTTATAGAAATATCAAAAAGTAATTTTAAAATTAATTTTGATTTAACTTCATTAGATTATAAAACACTTCTAGAAAATGTAAATTCAATTAATCTTTTTGAAAACGAATGGAAATCAATTACAATAAATAATGATGATTGTTATGATTATTTTGCTATTGACGATATATCATTACAAACCAAAGAAAAATTAGATAACGATTTATTATTAATTTACAATAAAATTGAACCATTAGTAAACACATACTTGAATTTAAAAAAATATATTAGTAATTTATCTTTAACTTTTGATAATTCTTTAAATATTTTAGACGATTTAAATAAATTAAATAATATTGATTTTAATGATATTAAAATAAACAATATTGAACTTTTAAATGAATATATCGATGATATTAATTTTTATTTAAAAAGTGATGAAGACTTAAAAAAGACATACCAAGAAATAAATAATATTTTTTATGATAATATTTTTAATATTGATATGAAAGAATTAGCAAATATTATTGAAAATAATCTTAATATTATTAAAACTAATATTAAAGATTTTGCTAATTGTTCACATTACGAAATAATGCAACAATTAAATAATTATGCTAATAGTCTTAATAATTTTATCAATAATAAGGAAACATTTGATAAAACAACTAATTATTTAACAACTTTATTACATGTTTCTTTGGATACTTTATTATCTTATGACTTATACCATATAAATGAAGAATTAAAAAATAACACATATTCTTTAAGTTATTTTTCTGTAGCTTATAGTAATTATGATGTTGTTATAAATAATTTAAATAGATATAAAGAATTAAAAGAAAACCAAAAACATTTAAAAAAATTAATTACTAATTTATCATATGAAGCTATTTTAACTTTAAATGAAAATCAAGTAGATAATTATTTAATTATTTTAGATGAAAAAACTAATTGGTTTAATTTTAGTAAAAAAGAAGCTAAAAAAGATGTTATTAATAAAATATCAACTTATTTATACGATAATCAAACAAATATAGAAACTGTTATAAACATTTTACATCTTGTTAAAAATTATCAAGAAATTACTAATCACTTAAAGCAATTAGGTCAAGCAATAAAGCCATTATTAAATGACACGATTAATCTTGATAATAGTGAAATTGACTGCCAAAGTTATATCAATGAATTAGACAAATTGCATCATATTATTATATTATTACCAAATGTTAAAGAAAATATTTTAAAAAGTATTTTAAGTTTTGATAATGCTTTAAATTTTAAAAATAATCTTTACAATCTTTTAGAATGTTTACCAATGGTTATAAATAATTATGATAATGATTTACAAACTTTAATAGAAAACGAAAAAATTGTAAATGAAACATTAAAATTTGTTAACACATTAAAATTATATTGTAAAGATTTTACACTATTAAAAGATATTGAAAACAAATATATTTATTTAAAAAATTATGCTAAAATCAAACAAGAAAATCAAGAAAAGAAAACTATTTTAGATAATATTTTTACATATGATATTTTAAAATCAAAAAAGCAATTATTTTATATAAATCAAATTAATTGTTTTGCCAAAACATATAATTTAAATCAAAACGAATTATTATTAAATTTAATAAATCACTCAAAAGATATTTTCTTTCTTATTTTGCAATTTAAAGAAAGATATAGCCAATCTTTACCATCATATAATCATTTTAAAGAAATGTTTACCAAAGAAAAAAATCTTGAAAATTATGATTTAAAAGAATTGTTAGATTTAATTTATCGTTGTCAATTGAATATTAACACATTAAAAGATAAGAAAAGATTTAATAAAAATTTAATAAATTATCGTTCAAATCCTTATTTAACCAATTTTATTGATTATTGTCTTGAAAATAATTTAAAAGAAGATTTAGCTAATATTTATTTAAAAAAGATTTATCATAATTTAATTGAAAATTTTATTTATGATAATGATATTTTAGAAAATTTAAATAAAACAAAATTAGATAATGATATAAAAGAATTAGAAAAATTAAGTTATTATCAAATGGAAATTTCAAGACAACAAGTGAAAAGTGCTTGGATAGATAATGTTCCATCGATTAAAACAATAATGGCTAGTAATGATGAAAGAAACTTTTTACAAAATGAAAAAAGAAAAGTTAGAAAAAAATCATTAAGAGTAATTTTAGATCACATACCTCATATTTTAATGGCATTAAAACCATGTTTGATGATGTCACCATTAACTGTTTCTAATTATCTTGAAAATGATAATTATGATTTTGATTTAGTTATTTTTGATGAAGCTTCACAAATAAAACCAGAAGAAGCAATCGGATCAATTTATCGAGGAAAACAAGTTATAATTGCTGGTGATAGCAAACAATTACCACCAACAAGTTTCTTTGAAAAACAAATAGAAAATGATGAAGATTATGATGATGAAGACATCGATGAAACTATTGATGAATCAATTTTAGATTTAGCATCTAGAAAATTACCATCAATCACTTTATTATGGCATTATCGTAGTAAAATTGAAAGTTTAATTGCTTTTTCTAATAATAATTTTTATGACAATGAATTAATAACTATTCCATCTGCTAAACAAAATCAAATTGATTATGGCATTGAATATATTAAAGTTGATGGCATTTATGAAAAAAATAGCCGTTATGCTAATGTTATCGAAGCCAAAAAGGTTGTAGAATTAATTTATCAACATATTTTAAACCATAATGATAAATCATTAGGAATCATTGCTTTTGGCGAAAGACAAAGAAATACTATTGAAAAAGTATTATTTGATTATCGAAAAAATTTAAAAAATCAAGATGAAAAGCTTTTTAAAGAAAGTGAAGAATTCTTTAATAATAATGATAAAGAACCATTTTTTATTAAAAATATTGAAAATGTTCAAGGCGATGAAAGAGATGTCATTATATTTTCAATAGGTTATGGTCCTGATGAAGAAAATAACTTTAAATATAATTTTGGACCTTTGTCGAAACAAGGCGGACAAAGAAGATTAAATGTCGCTATTTCAAGAGCAAAATATAATCTTAAAATAGTTTGTTCTTTTTTACCAACTGATTTAGAATTATCACGAATTGAATCTGAAGGTGGACGTTTATTTAAAGAATATCTTGAATATGCCCAAATGGTTTCACTTGGTATTCATAAATTTAATGATGATATTTTATCAGTTGATGGTGTAAAAGCAAGCATTGCATCATTTTTACATGAAAATGGTTATAAATATTTATTAAACTATGGCTATTCGTCTTTTAAAATCGATATTGCTATATTTAATCCTAATGATGATAAGCAATTAATTTGTGGAATTATAATTGATAATCAAGATGCTAATATTACCATTAAAGATAAAGAAGTTATTCTAAAAAAAGTTTTATATTATAATGAATGGAAAATTTACAATGTAAATTGCAAACTTTATTTTGAAAATCCTTCATTTATTAATGAAAACATTTTAGAATTCTTAAACAATAATATAGTTGAAGAAAAAATTGATTTAATAACCACTGATGAAAATGATTTAATTACTATTAAAGAAGATGAAAGTGATGATACTAGTTATAATTTTATATTATATCAAGAATTTGATTTTAATGAATATTTAGCTATTAATGGTTTAACAGATGTCAAACTTTGGGTCATTGATGAAAAAATAATGACTGCATTTTTAAACAAAGAAGGTCCAACTTTATTTAAAATATTAGTTGATAAATTTGCTAAAGCATTTAATGCAACAGCAAAAGAAATAACAGGTAGTATTCAAAAAGTTATCACAAAAGAACCATTTATATGGAATCGACAAAATAACTTTGTTTATAATAGTCATGAAAATCCTTGTATTGTTCGTCAATGCATTGATAACAAAAGTAGAAGTTTTGAAAGTATTTATCCATTAGAAATTAGTAATTGCTTAACCACAATTATTCGTCAAAATATTGGTTTATCTGCTGATGGCATTATTGAAGAAGCTATGCGTATTTATAATCAAAAAAATAAATCTGCATCTTTAATAATAAATTATAAAACACATTTAGAACGTTTAAAAGAAGATAAAAAAATTCAAGAAATAAATGGCGTCTATACAATTTATCAAGGAGGGAAAAATCATGAATGAAAATATTAATCGTGAAACATTATTAAACCCTTTATTATTCAATGATAAAAGTGAAACGACAAATAATGATGATGAAAACAATGATGTAATCAACAAAGATACTATTTTAAATAATAAATATCTAATTATTGATAGACTTCAAGATTCATCATCAAAAACACAAGTTTATGTAGCTAAATATAATAATCAATATTATACACTTAAAGTTTATAATAAAGATTTTAAAATTTCTTTAGATATTTTAGATATCTTAAAAAAATTAGAATTTGATTATCTTGAAAAAATATATGAATTTTTTGAACTTGATGATCAAAGACAAGTTATTGTTAGTAAATATTATTTAAATGGAAATTTAAAAGACAAAAAAATTTCTATAAAAGATTTAAAAGACTATATAATTCCATCATTAAATGAAGCAATAAATATTTTGCATGAAAATCACATTTTACATATGGATATTAAACCTGCTAATATTATGTTTGCCGATGATAAAAAACATGTTGTTTTAATCGATTATAGTTCAGCATTAAAAATAAATAATATAAAAGATGTAATAATTTGCCAAAAGCCATTTATTACACCTCATTATAGTGCTATTGAAACATGTACTTCTCACCAATGTTCTATTTATTCAGATTATTATTCATTTGGAATTACTTTATATGAATTATTATTAGGACATAGTCCTTTTATAAATTTAGATGATGAACAGATTATTCGTTTTATGCAAACTAATAGATTAGCCTTTGATGAGTCAATTGATTTGAATTTTAAAAATTTAATTTTAGGATTAACTTATCGTGATATTGCCAATCGTAATGATTATAATAATTTTAATGTTCGTTGGACTTATAAACAAGTATCTGATTGGTTAAATGGTAAAACAATGATTGTTCCTGGTGAAGGTATATTAACAAAAACAAATATAATGCCATTTAATTTTAAAAATAAAGTTTATTTAAATGTAGATGAATTAATTGATGCTTTAGCAATAAATTGGAATGATGGCATTAGATGTTTAAGTTCAAAAAATTTATCAAATTATTTTAAAAACATTAATCATCAATATTACGAAATAACATTAAATTTTGAAATTAAATTTTTTGATAAAAACATTAAAATTAATCCTGATGTAGAATTTTTTAAATATATTTATACATTATTACCACAAACAAGTAAATTTTATTATAAAGGATTTGTTTATGAATCTATACAAGATTTAGGTTTTGCTTTAATTGATACATTAGATGCCAATAAAGACACAGAAACATCAGCAAACTTTTTTAAAAATTTATTAAAGAACAAAATATTATCAACTTATTGCTCATTGAAATCAATTGATAACCAAGAAATGATTGACATGATAAAAGAAATTGAAAATACTTTTCAAAGTGAACTTTTGACTAATAGAGAGAAACAAAAAAATCTATATACATTAAGTTACATTCTTACAGGGCAAAAAGAATATAAAATAGATGATCAAATTTTTAACAATAAAGATGATTTTATTAATTATATTGTTGATGCCTATAAAAAGTCATTTACCGATTTGAATAAAATTTGTAAAACATTAATGCCAAGACGCAATTTAGATGTTAAATTAGAAGCGTGGCTTGATGCATTAGGTTATAAAAATGAAGTTAATAAATTTATTGCCTTAATTACTACTCAAGGAGGTGATGAGGAATGAGCGGACCAAAATATAATCGTTACCGTATGTTAGAAGCAAAAAGAAGAGAATTATTGAAATTGCAAATTCAAAAAGAATTATATAATAAAGAAAATGTTCGAGTAAATAAATTAATTATTGCTGAAAATGATGGTATTACAGTCGCCAAACGCCAAATTGATAAGCAAAAAGAAGTAACATTAAAAAATATTAAAACATATTTAAATAATATTAAAATTGAATTAGAAAAATTGAAAAATAATAGCGACACTATTATAGCAATCAACGATGATTCAATTTTAAAGTTTTATAATGAATATTACCAAATTTATCAAAATCTTGTTATTGAAAGTTCTTATTTAAACAATACAGTAACATTAAAAGAATTAGATAAATATTATCAAAAAATTAACAATACTTTTTTTGAAATATGTAATTATAATATTACTTCATTAAAAAAAGTAAAACAAAAAGAAAAACAACTAAAAGTTGATCTATCTAATAAATTAAATGATAATTTAGCAAGATATGGATATATTGATTTTTTAAATCATAATGATTTTGATGTCTCATCATACATAAATACTATTAATGAATTAGCAACAAATGATAAATTAAATGTTTCATTAAAAAATAATGTTTTAGAAATTATTAAACAACTAAAAACTATTAACAATCCTAAAACTTTAAGAGATTTTTGTTTAGGAATTGTTAGTCAAATTATTAATGAATGTCAAAATTATTTAAATTTATATAATAAAGATTATCAAGAATTTATAGATTTATTTAATGAATATCAAAATTTATGTTTAGTTTTACATGAAAAAAGTCAATATTTTGAATTTAGTAAAGAAAATCTTAATAAATTAAAAGATTTAAATAAACAATATCGTTGCATAGCCGAAGATGAACTTGAAAGACAATATATTGCTTCAGCATTTAATGATATATTAATTGAAATGGGATATAATTTATTAGGTCAAAAATCAAAATCAGTCAATTCTAAAACATTTTATTGTAACCGTATTTATTCATATAATAATGGTAATGTAGCCAGCGTAGTTTTTTCAAGTGATGGTCAAATATCTATTGAAATAGGAAAACTAAAAAATAATACAAATTTAACTAATCAAGAAATTGATTTACAAATTAAAAGCATGGAAAAATTATGCGAAGATTTACCAATTATTGAACAAAAGTTGCAAGAAAAAGGCATTTATTTAAATGAAAGAATTTTAATGCAACCTGTTGATAAAGAATTTGCACAAACATTTAATGCTAATGAATTTAATATAAAACAAGCAAAAGATGTAGGTGAATATTTACCAATTGATGAAGAAATTTTACAATATATGGAGGATGAAGAATGGCTATAAAATCATATAAAATTTGTCCTCTTTGTGGGCATCATAATCCTTCAATATTAATTGAATGTGAAAATTGTGAAGCTGATTTACAAATGGTAAAAGTCACCTTAGATGATGATAAAGAAAATAAAAATCAAATTAAACCAACTTCTAATATCATTAAAAATAATTTTGTAAAAATATGTCCAACATGTAAAAGTGAAAACAAAGCTACATCTAGAGAATGTTACAAATGCCATACGGATTTATTATTAGTAATGGCTACAAATATAAACAATCCCAAAAAAACAATTTATAAATTAGTTAGTGATGATAATGAATTGGAAATAACTATTACAAATAATTTTGAAATTATAGGTCGAAGTTTTAATAAATTTTCATATTTACAAAATAAAGGATGTGTTTCTAGAAAACATTTGATGGTCACTATAATTAATAACAAAATGTTTATTAGAAATTGCCAACCTGTTAATCCTAATCGTCCAGTTATTACCTTTGTGAATGCCAAAATGTTAAAACCTAATGAACAAATTGAAGTTAAAAATGGTGATTTGATTGGCTTAGGTGGAGAAAATTTTAATAAATATGAACAAGCTGCTTATTTTAAGGTTGTAATTGAATAATGTATGTAGCAAGAATATTATATCCTGTTAACGTTTTGGGGCCAAACAATCGTTTAGGAATATGGTTAGCAATTTGCCATCATCATTGTAAAGATTGCTCAAATAAAGAATTATGGGAAGCAACTTTAGAGCAAAAGATTTCTGTAGATGATTTATTTAAAACGATTCTTCAAATTCATAATTATAAAAAAATCGATGGTTTTACAATAACTGGTGGAGATCCTTTTTATCAAAGCAAAGAATTGTCATTATTAATAGATAAACTTTTAACAATTAGTGATGATATCATTATTTATACTGGATTTACAATATTACAATTACATAAAAAAAACGATATAGACATTGAAAATATTTTACAAAAAATTGCAGTTTTAATTGATGGACGTTACATAGAAAAATTAAATGATAATTCCTTTATGATTGGTTCAAATAATCAAAAAAGAATTATTTTAAATCCTAAATATCAAGATTTATATACAAAATATTTCCAAGAAAATACTAATCAAATTCAAAATTTTATTTTAGATGATGGTATTGTTTCAGTTGGAATTCATAAAAATGATTTTGATAAAAATATTAAAAAGGAGTTAAAAAAGAAATATGGAAAAAAATAATTTTAGTAAATGGCATAATGAAATTGCACTATTTAGTCAAATTAAATCATTATTAATTTTAGAAGGTAATATTTTAGATACTTATCAATATCCTATTTCTAATGAAATATTAAATCTAAATCAATACCTTTATAAATTTTATAAATCTATTGGTTATTCAACAATTGTTTTTTATGATAATATAGATGGCTTTTATAATGATTTAGATGATGATAATATTGAACGTTTTGCTAAACTTACTAATCAAAATGTTTGTTTAGAAAATAACGAGAAAAAAATACAAGCAAATTTTAGAGATAATAGTGCTACTAATGCCATTAAATTAGCCTATAATCAAAATATTGAGTCATGTGTTGTAATAATGAGTTTGGCTTCAAGATATATTATTTCACCTACACAAATAATTCTTGATGATGTAGAGGCCTTTTCAGGAATTATAAAAGCATCATTAAATAGTAAAGAATTTGAAACACCAAATGGTCGTTTAAGAAATTTAACACTTTTTACAGTTAATAAAGTTAATGATTTACCTTCATGGTTTTATATTGATAACCCAAATGTTAAAATTATTTTAATCGATACTCCTTCATTGGAAGAAAGAGAAAATTTTGTCAAAGGTATAAATTTTTCAACATTTTTTAGTAAAAAAGTATATGAAGAAATCCAAGATTATAGTCCTGAACAAATAAATAAAATACAAAATAAATTTGTTGGACAAACTGAAAAAATGCGTTTTACTGATTTAAATGCATTAAGAAAATTATCAAAAATTGAAAGCAAACATATTTCTGATTTAGAAAAAATTGTAGATTTATTCAAATTTGGTATTAAAGATAATCCATGGAGTCAATTAACACATAAAGATTTTATTAATATCAAAGAGGACTTAAGTAAAAGAGTTTTAGGACAAGATTTAGCTCTTAGCAAAGTAAGTGATATCGTAAAAAGAGCTATTTCTGGTTTATCAGGTTTACAACATTCATCTTTTTCAAGTAAACCAAAAGGAATTTTGTTTTTTGCAGGTCCAACAGGCGTTGGAAAAACTGAAACAGCTAAAGCATTAGCAGAAAAAATATTTGGTGATGAAAATGATGTTATCCGTTTTGATATGAGTGAATTCCAACAAGGTCATTCAGATCAAAAACTTTTAGGTGCACCTCCTGGATATGTAGGTTATGATGCTGGTGGGCAATTAACTAATGCTGTTAAAAACAATCCATTTAGCATTATTTTATTTGATGAAATAGAAAAAGCTCATCCTCTAATATTGGATAAATTTTTACAAATTTTAGAAGATGGTCGTTTGACAGATGGACAAGGAAATACAGTTTATTTTTCTGAATCAATCATTATTTTTACATCTAATCTTGGAATTATTGATGGAGAAACTGGTAAACAATTAACAAATATTGAAAATTCTTATGAAGATAACAAAGAAATTGTAAAAAAACATATCCAATATTATTTTAGAAATAAGTTAAATAGACCAGAATTATTAAATCGTATTGGTATGGACAATATTGTTGTCTTTAACTATATAAGTGAAGATGTAGCCAAACAAATTTTAAATTTGCAACTTAAAAAAATTATTGATAATTTTGCAATTGAAAAACAAATTAAATTAACTTTTTCAAATATTGCTCAAGATTTTTTATATCAAAAAGCTTTAAATAATCTAGAAGATGGTGGCCGTGGTATAGGCAATGCTGTAGAAACTTATGTTTTAAATCCATTATCAAGATATTATTTTGATAATTATGAAAACAATTTAACTAATATTGATATCTTAGAAATTAAAGAAATTAATAGTGAACTTGTCGAATTTGTATGCAAATAGGGTAAAGACATTAAAATCTTTACCCTATTTTATTTCTATATCATTTTCTGAAATCTCAAATGGATTATTTTTGTTAATATGATCATAAAATAAAACACCAAATAAATGATCATATTCATGTTGTAAAACAATTGCAACATAACCTTTTAAATTTAATAAAACATCTTGTTTACTAACATAATCATAGGCTTTCATTTTTACTTTATAATATCTTTTAACAAAGCCTTTATGTTCTTTTTTTACAGATAAGCACCCTTCACCACCAGCTAAATAACATTTAGCAACAGAATTAGAAACAAGTTGTGGATTTACTAGAGCATATTTATGTTCTTTTCCTTTTTCATCAATTGTATAAATTGCAAACATTTTCTTTAAAATGCCAAGTTGAGGTGCTGCTAAACCAACTCCTGGTAAAATATCATATTTAGCAGATTTTTCTTCATCTTGAGAATTTTCTAAATATTCAAGCATATCATCTAAAAGTTTTTCATCTTCTTTACTAAGTGGTAAAGCAACATCTACGCTTTTTTTTCTAAGTAAAGGATTATTATCTAATAATATATCTTTTTTTAAAATCATAATTTTCACCAACCTTATTAATCAAGTGTTGTAGCACAACCCCATACATAATTTGTTCTATGTGCTTGGGCATTAAAACGTGTCCCATAACTTCCTAAATTTAAATATTCTTGAAATGTGGCATAATGATCATCAGTAAAAAGTGCAACAGGAGAATTATCATATCCTTGATATGAAAAACCATTTGTAAAAATAACTACACGCCCTACTTCACGCGAAACACTTTTATTTTGAATATATGTATTGCCTATGTCAATATCAAATTCTATATACTTTAAACCATTTTTATTATATGGCACTGTTTGAGCGTAACCATTAGTACGACTATATTCTTTACTAACTTGACGAATATTATTACCAAATAAATCATAGTCTTCGCCTTTTAATGCTTTTGAGGCACTTGAAAAATAATTTGCTGGAAATTTCTTAAATGCTATATAATATGTGGCTACATCAATAGGATCAATCATTGTTGCTTTATCAACATATTCTGGATGTTCTTTAATATATTCATAAGAATAATATGTATATTTTTTGGTTTTGTTTACAACATAAGAATTATTTTTTATTGTTACATCAATTGGTACTTCAACACTACTAACACCATCTTCTAAAGTACCATTATATACTATAGGATTGATACGATAATTATCTTTATTAGCTTCTAAAAAATTTGAATTACTATTTATATCATCATTAGTATAATAAATATCTATTGAAGTTAAATTTATGATTTGAGAAATAGTTTCTATTTTAAAATAATTAACATTTTGAAAATTTAATTCAACATTAATATTTTCTTTACTTCCTTTTAAAATTGTATTTTGATTTAAAGTAATATCAGTTCCATAATAGATATTTAGACCATTATCACTATCAATGCTTGTAGAATATTCTAAAATCATTCGACTAATATTTTTAATTTTTGTTGTATTGTATAAAGCAGCTGAAATTGTATTATCGTTTATATTTCCATGATAAGGCATCAATGATGCAAAACCATTAGTATAATATGTAGCACGATAATGTTCAAAATTAATTCCATCTATATTATTAATTTCACTTCCTGAAAGATAACTTGAATAATTACCAGTTTTATAACTGCCAATATCATTATATGTTTGCTTATTTAAAGATATTTTATTTTCGTTTTCTAATGGTGTTTTATCAATGTTATCATATTTTATATTAGTTAAATAATTTTGATTATCACTAGATGAAAGAAAATTGCTACTTTCAACTTGTTCACTGCTATAAATAGATGAAAGAGAATCATTACCTTTAACTAATTCACAATTACAAAGTGATAACGATAAAATAATTAATAAACTATATTTTTTCATACGCACTACTCCTAAATATCTATTTCATTATATCAAAAAAGTAACATAATTACATTATAAAAATTTAAACATAATAAAAAGATATAAAAAATGGATTGCAAAAAAATTTATTTTAAATTTCACTTCTTTTTTGTCTTTATATAATCATGTTTTTTAAACAAAAAAAGGCTATGAAACATTATTTTTTAAAACTATTAGTTTTTTCATAGCCCTTTAATAATATATTTTTACATTCCAGTGCCTCTGAAATTTCCAAAACAGCAACAACAAATGATTAATAGTAAGAATATAACTAAAGCAATTGCTACCCAACTAGCTCCACGTGATGAACAGTTACTTGGTTGATAATATGGAGTTTGATAGACAGCATTTGGTTGATAACCATAAGGATTCATGAACGCACCTCCTATCATTTTATAATATGATAGAAATTTAAAAATGCTAAAGAGTATTAAAATGTAATTCTTTAATATCTTTAAAAACATTAATGTCATTATCATCAGCCGAATAAAATTTTTTTAATGTCAATTCTGTTGATTCAAATTCACCATAACATGAATAATGTAAATGTTTTTCAATACAATTTAATTGAATAGAGAAAGCATATTTGTGATTAAAACCTCTAGTTGAATAATAATAAATATTAAAATTATAAACTTCATCTTGATAATTTAATATTCCATTAACGTCTTCTCCCTTACTAACAATTTTAAAATCAAAATTATCATTATCGCAAACATATTCACCATCATTACCAAAAAATGAATATTTTAATTGTTCATTTAAATCTGGTAAAGTAAATATGTAAATAGTCCAACAAATACATATAGTTAAACCTATTGTCAAACCACAAACAAGCCATATAACCCAAATGTTTTTTTTCATTTTCATACTGCCCTTTCAATATATATTATCTCATTTTATTTAAAAACTTCAAGATTTTGTTTTTTTTATATTATTAGCTTTATTAATAATTTAATTGCATGCAAAAACAAAAAAGTTTAAAATATATTGCGTGTTAAAGGAAAAAATATGAAAAATATAGAAATAGAATATAAAGTTTTAATTAATAAAAATGATTTTATAAAACTAGAAAAAATTTTAAATGAATATGAACATTATGAAAAAACACAAATAAATTATTATTATGATACTAAAAATAATAATTTAAAAAATAAAGGATTATCTTTAAGAATAAGACATCTTATTTTAGAAAATACATATTTAGTTACTTTAAAAGAAAAAATTAAAGATGGTCATATTGAATATGAACAATATATTAATTCCTTAGAAATAAAAAATATATCAAATGAAATACTTAATATTTTAATTAAAAACAATATAGAATTAACTAATTTACAAATAATGGCCTTTTTAAAAACAATTAGAAAAGAATTCCATTTTGATGATAAATTATTATGTCTTGATCATAATTATTATTATAATAATGAAGATTATGAAATTGAATGTGAAGCCAAGTCTTTATTAATTGCTTCAAATTTTATAAAAACATTATTAGAAAAAAATAATATTAAATATAAAGAAAATTTTATAAGTAAACAACAAAGAGCCATTCAAGCCAAAGGACAATAAATATGTTTAAAAAAATAATTGGAACTAAAAAATTTTATAAAAATGTCTTCTTTATAACCTTACCCATTATGATTCAACAAATATTAATTAATATTGTTAGTCTAGCAGATAATTTGATGGTTGGGCAATTAAATGAAGATATAATATCTGGAGTCTATATAGCTTCAAAAATTCTTTTTGTAGTTAATATGGCTATTTTTGGTGCTATTGAAGGAAGTTCAATATTCTTTTCTCAATATTGTGGAAGCCACGATGAAAAACATATTAAACAATGTTTTAATTTTAAAATTTATGCTGATATTTTTGTTAGTTTTATTTGTATTATCATTTTATTAACTTTAGGTAATAACATAGCATCATTATTTGTAAATGATACACAAGCTAAAATAGCAGGAGAATATTTACGCTACTATAGTATTTGTTTAATTCCTTTTGCCATTAGTAACATTTTAGGAACAAGTTTTCGAGAAATTCATAAATCTTTTGTTCCAATGATTGGATCTTTAATTGCTCTTGTTATTAATATTTGCTTAAATTATTTATTTATATTTGTTTTGAATAAAGGTTATGTTGGAGCAGTTATTGCAACAATCATCGCCCGTTTTTCAGAAATGAGCTTTATTTTATTTTTTGCTATAATAACAAAACCTACTTTTATAAGTAATATATTTAAAAATTTTAAAATTGAAAAAAATTTATTCGTCGATATTTTAATTCGTTCATTGCCTTTATTTTTTAATGAAATTTTTTGGGTTGGTGGACAAACAATGTTAATATTTGCTTATTCAAAAGTATCAGAAATTGCAGCTCCAGCATTATCAATTTCCCAAGTATTATTTGATTTTTTCTATATGGCTGGAATTGCTTTAGGTGATGGAATAGCTGTTATAATGGGTAATACTTTAGGTGAAAATAATTTAGAAGAAGCAAGAAAACAAATTGGATATTTTGTTTTTTTAACAATTGTCATTTCAATTATAATGAGTAGTCTATTAGTTTTAATAGGTCCACATTTTGCAAAGATATATAATGTAAGTCCTGATGCTTTAAAATTAGCCACAAAATTAATTTGTTTTAATGCAATTTTAATGCCATTATTATCGATGAACACCTCAATATTTTTTATAATTCGTTCGGGAGGTGTTACATTTATTGTATTTATTTTCGATAGTATTTTTGCTTGGTTTATTCAAGTTCCTATTTCTTTATTATTAGCTTATAAAACAAATTTGTCTTTACCAATATTATTTTTAGTTGTTAATTTACTTGAAATAATTAAATTAATTTTAGGTTCTATTTTATTAAGAACCAATGTTTGGCTTAAAAATTTAACAATTGAAAAAAGAAAAATTAATGTCTAATTATATTAAATGATGTTAATCATTAGTTAAAATGTTACCGATTTATTACCAAATTAAAATTAAGAAAAAAAGACAAAAAATAATTTTTATTTCTTGCCTTTATTTTCTCTTTCTTCTTTTTCAATTAAAAGTTGTTCTAAGATTTTTTGGTTTTCTATTCTAGCAATTTTTATCTTTTCTGCTATTGTAACTCTATCAGTTAACATTTGAACTTTATAAAATTTTTTATAGTATTTCACATAAATATTATTATTCAAAACATTTTCATATACCATTACTTTTGTCCTTTTATAAATGGTTTTTATTTCATCATCATCACCAATTATCTTATAATAGTGACCATTATAAGATAGAACGCAACCATCTAAAATAGTTCTTTCGTTTCTAACACATAAAATATATTCTAAATTTGTGTCGTTAGCAGTTACAAACGCACTATTGACATCTTTTGGATCATAAGCAAATTTTCTATTAATATAATTTTTGTAGTAACTATTAAACCATTCATTTAACTGGGTATATGTTTTAATATTAAATCTTTTGATGTCATTTAATAATCTGTTTTGAAGTGTAAAATTCATCCTTTCAACTTTACCCTTTGCTTCTGGTGATAATGCTACAATTTGATTGATTCCTAAATCATTACACATATAGCCAAATTGAGTAAATTTTGTGTCATCTGGATTAATAAGGATTGTATGCCTATCAGAATAAAGATTTTCGGGAATACCATGTTTTTTTAATAATAAGTAAAGTAAATTTACATATCCTTTTAAACATTCTGTCGGCATAAACCAACCACATAAAATTTCTCCTGTTGCATCATCAATAGCTAAATGCAAAGAAAATTTTTTACCATTTTGAAACCAATCATGAGGTGTTCCATCAATCATAATTAAAAAACCTCTTTGTGATGAAGGTTTTCTTAAAGGATGATAAGTGTGTTCTTTTGAAAATTCCTTATGTTTGATTGGTGAAATCCAACCTTCCTTTTTGAAAAGCTTTTCAAAAAAAGAATAACTTTTTAGTTTCAAATCATTTTCTTTAACTACATTTTTCATTTTAGGATTGAATATAATGTCCTCATTAAAAATATCTTGGAATTGTGATATACTAATTAATGGATATTGATTTTTAAAGTTCCTAATATAATTCAACTCTTTGGAACTTGGTGAATTATTAGATGGCTTATTTTCTAAACCATGAGACAGAACAGAATCAATATCTTTTTTAGTTAATTCTTTAGCATATCTTATAATTTGCATTTTAGTATAATTAGTTAATAAAGCAATTGCAGAATAAGAAAGAGTATTGTTACCATTTATTTTATCTTGAACAAGTTTTAATGCATATTCTTTGTTATGCATTGTGGATATTTATCCTCCTTTCAAATAGTTATTATACTCCTTTATAATTTTTTAATCGGTAACATTTTAACTAATGAATGGCGGTAACATTTCTAAAAAAGATTAACATTAATCTTTCAATTAATTGACTATCACATAAATCATCTATAAAATTTTGAAGTATTAAATGATTACTATTTAATGTTGATAATTGACAATATGGTATAAAATCTAAAAAAAGAATTGCATGTGTTCTGTTGCAATTCTGACATTTTATTCTTGTTATTCTAATTTTTGGTGAATAATTATCTATAATTATTTTTCTATAGTAATATCCTTTTATTTCAAAGTTGCCTTTTGTTTTACATTTATTGCATGTAATTGTATTGAAATTTAACTTCCATATTTCGTTTGTATAGACTTTTTGTACTTCATATTCTGCTTCTATTTCATTAATTGTTTCATTATTTTTAAAAAATCTATTGAATAAAAACTTAAAATGCATTATCATTCCTGACTTCCGTAGATATACTATCAAAATTCACAAGTTAATCTAAAAGATTAAAGTGTGAATTTTTTCGTGCGTT